>SVGC01000053.1 GCA_015056495.1 Butyrivibrio sp. | reverse complement strand
CTTTCTTTTTTGGGATAAAAGCATAAAAAGCAAGACTTTTTCACTTTTTATCACTTGACATCACACCGCTGGACTATATTAACAATCTGAACATCAATCGTTCATGAGTTTCTGGTAATCTTCAAAGCTGAGGATCTCGCCATTTTTGGACAAGATGATCTTGGCCTTGTGAGCCTGGCTCTTTAATTCTTCCTGCTCAATCTCAAGAACTGTTGTAGTAAATGCTGAATCTGTCTTGCCATCTCTGTTTCTGGCCTGTCTGTGAGCAAGTGTCTCAGCAGGTGTAGAATTGAGAAGGATAGGTACATCTACTCCCTTGTAATAATCGCTGTTTCCATGTGTCCATTCGATGATAAGAACCTGTGTATCGCTAAAATCAACATCTTCATACCAAAGTGCTGTCTCATCACGACCCATTCTCTTGAGCCAGATGTCTTTTGCACCATCTTTGAATGCTTTAAGGATGTTTTCCACTTCAGCAAAATCTGTTTCATTTGGAGTTCCAAGGTATTTCTCAAGTGCAGCTCTACCGCCCTTGATATAGCTTGCAAACCATGGGTTGTCCTGAACATGTGCTGCATTGGCATCATCTTCAGCTTCCTGCCATGCTTTTAATGTTTCAAATCTCTCTGGTGTAAATACGCCTGCGTCTACCATCTCTCTGATAGCGCCTTCTCTGAAGAGGTGAAGTCTCTCAGCATCGTTGTATTTAGGGATACGATGTGGATAATTATCACCAGACAGTGTGTAAGACTTAATTCCAGCCTGTGTCAGCATATATGATAAAAGTGATGCAATCTCAGATTTTCCTACGCCTGAACCGCCACATACTGTAAGTACTGCACGTTCATAAGGATTGGCTGTTACAACACTCTTTAATTCCTCAATCAGTCTTGGGAATATCACAGCGGCTTTTGCCTTGTGTGTATCTCCAATTTCAATCTTATCTCCAGGCATATCTCCGTGTGGGATATCTTCCGGGATATCGATCATTTTGTAATCTTTTAAACCATTTAAGATCTCAAGCACTTTACCATTGGATGGGCTAATTTTTTCATAATTTGTATTCATAATTTTTGCTCCTATATCTTTTCGAAAATCTTTTTTCTGCAAAGCTGCTTATAAAACTTTTTTACAATTAGCTTTCACAGAAGAATTCCCATTCCCGTGTTAGAGGAATGGGAGTTTCTTGATTTATTTTTTACTTGATAGCACCGTCAACCATACCCTGAACGATCTGTTTCTGCCCGATAAGGAATACGATGATCATTGGGATGATAGCTAAAAGAGCTGCTGCAAGGATAAGGTTCCACTGCTTAACGTATGATCCCACAAAGGCCTGAACAGCAACAGGAAGAGTCTTTACTCGTCCATTCTGTCCCAGCATCATTGATGGAAGAAGGTAGTCATTCCAGATCCACATACCATTCAAGATTGTTACTGTTGTGATAACAGGCTTGAGCAATGGGAATATGATCCTGAAGAATATCTCTTCTGGTGGGCATCCGTCGATTCCAGCTGCCTCTTCAAGTTCATACGGAATACCCTTGATGAAACCTGTAAGGATGAATACTGTCATGGCACCGCCGAATCCGCAATAAGCAAATACAAGTCCCGGTATGGACTGAAGCATCTGTATACCAACAAACTTACCTACATCTCTGAATGTAGAGATCAGAGGAAGCATAACTACCTGGAAGGGAATGATCATTGAAGCTATAAATATGAAATATATAACCTGTGACCAAACAGTGTGGTTACGGCAGATAACCCATGCTGCCATTCCGCCAAATACAGCAAGCAGTACAAGTGAAAGTACTGTAATGATCGCTGATGAACCAAATGCACTCCAGAATAAGAAGTGTGTATTGTTGATAACGTCAGTCATATTAGTTGAAAACTGACTAAAACTCATTCCTGTTAATCCGATAGGATCTTTTGTAATAGCTTCTGTACTCTTAAATGAGTTGATCAGAACCAGGAAGAATGGGAATAATACGTATAAAGCAATAATGATCGCAATGATTGTCTGTATAACTAATGTGGAAGTCTTAGGCTTTCTGTTCATTACATTTCCACCTCCCTCTTATTGGATATTCTAACCTGAATGATTGAAACACAAGCCAGGATGATGAAGAACAATACGGCTTTTGCCTCAGCAAGCGCGTAATTATTCTTATTAACTGCTGTACTGTAAATATTCAGTGCAAGCATTTCAGTACCATTAGTCAGGTAATTCTCTGCTCCAAGGAAACCGTCTACTGAACCGGTACCATTAGTAAGAGCAAGGTTTACATCAAACTGCTTAAATGCAGATGTAAGTGTAAGGAATGTACAAATAGTAAATGTAGATGCAATCATAGGCATCTTGATATGGAAGAGTGTTTCTGTAGCATTAGCTCCATCAATGGCTGATGCTTCAAGAACATCTCTAGGAACAGTGTTAAGTCCTGTTATATAAATCAGCATGATATATCCGGCATACTGCCATACATAAACAATGACAATAGCTATAAATGCTGTATGAGTATCCGAAAGAATTGAATAGTTCTGGTTGAACAGAGATGCTGTAAATTTAGTAACAACATTACTAAATATGAACTGCCAAATATAACCAAGTACGATACCACCGATAAGGTTTGGCAGGAAATATGATGCTCTGAAAAATCCCAGTCCCTTGATCTTGGTTGTGCACAGGAGTGCAAGCAAAAATGCTACAAGATTAACTAAGATCATATTAAAGATAACAAATAAAAATGTAATAAGAATTGACCAGATAAAGCTTGGCTGTTTAAACATCTTGATGTAGTTGTCAAGGCCAACTACTTCTGTGTACTTGATACCATTCCAGTCTGTAAAGGAATATCCAATACCTAATATAAGTGGAATGATAACTGTAATTGCAAATGTAAATAACAGTGGAAATAAAAATACAATGTTAACCATCGTGCGGTGATGCTTTAATGAAGGGAAGGTGAACATCCCTGCAAGAATTAAAAGCATACCTGCAACTAACATAGCCCCTCTAAATGAGTTAGTTGATCCGGAAAAGTCCATGATCAATGATTCGATAAAAAGAATGAGTCCCGCAAATAGGCATATCAGCGATATAAGTTTCTTGCTGGTATTTTTGACATTCATCCCGATTCCTCCATTTGATAAAAAACTTTTTTTATTTAAAATGGGGCAGCGGCCTTGGCCACCGCCCCACCTGTACCACCCTGTAATGAACGATCCAACTTGTGAGGAGTCCAATCCGAAGTGATATGTTTATACTCATAGCGAATAAGTATTTTTAGGTAAAATAACAAGCATTGATATTTGTATTCTCAAAAATCAAGAATAATTATTCTGCGTAGTAAGCCTTGATAACCTTAGCAATTGTAGATGTGAATGTATCAGCATCTGCGATTGTTCCCTTAGCATAATCAGCAAATACCTGACATGTCTCGTTCTGAAGACCATCTTTCTTGAGCATTGTGTGCCATCCAGATGTCTTTCCAGCATCCATGTAGCTCTTGATGCTATCATAGAAAGGATCAGCTGCTGCATATGCGCAATCATTGAATGGGCTGATAAGACCAGCTTTATTTACAAGGATATCCTGAGCTGAATCTTCTGATACCCACTGAAGGAATGCCTTAGCTGCGTCTACATTGCCATCGCCATATACTGTCCAGTATGAAGGTGGTCCAGCAATGATTGTATCGATGCCATCTTCAAATGCGTATGGAGCAAATCCCATAGCAAATCCTGTGTAATCTGAGCTAGCTGTTACTGTTGCATTGATCCAGTTACCCTGAGTAACAAATGCATACTTACCAGCTGCAAATCCAGCAACCTGCTCATCATATGTTCCGTCGATAAGAAGATCAGGATCTGAATACTGATTCATCATGCCGATGAATTCTGCGAAGTGTGTCATTCTGTCTGTATCGATCTGTCCGCCATCGTTTAAGAGATCGATGTATGTTGTGTCATCAAGTGCAAGTCCTGCATCAAGATACTGACCAAATACGTGTGTACCTGAAGACCATCCAAGGTTAGCAGGCTCTGCGCACCAGCCAAGAACTGCTGTGAGGCCAAGCTCATCTTTCATGGAATCAAGTGTCTCAAATGCTGTCTTGTAAGCATCTGGGCTTGTAAGAGTAGAAGGATCGATACCAGCCTGCTCAAGAACGTCTGCGTTGTAAGCAAGAGCTGTAGCTTCTACTGTGTAAGGGAATCCGATAACTCCCATTGTATCGTCTGTAAGTTCAAAATCTGTATCTTCTGTCCACTGTTCACCTGTAAGGTCTGCAAGCATTCCTGTCCAGTTAGCAGCCTGGTTAGCTTCGATAACGAAGATATCTGGCATGTTGTCTGCCTGATACATGTTCTTAAGTTCGTCAGAAGCATTTGTGTCACCACCAATTGTCTCAACAGTAACAGTGTTGCCAGTCTCTTCAAGATACTTAGCAGCAAGTTCCTGAAGCTGAGAATCGATCTCAGGCTTACCATTTAAGAGACGGATTGCTTCATAAGAAGCTGTTGCATCAGATGTAGTTGTCTCTGCTGTCTGAGTCTCAGTTGAAGTAGAATCTGTCTTCTCTTCTGTTGTTGTCTCTGGTGTAGTCTCTGTTGTGGTCTCAGTTGTTGAAGAACCACAAGCAGCTAAACTGCATACCATAGCACTAGCCAATAACACGGATAATACTTTCTTTTTCACTTTATAACCCTCCTTTTGTTGAAAGTGCCCAACCACGGGACACTTTTGCGCTAACTTTTGCGCGTAAGTTGTATGCTTGTATTTAAAATAACATACTTATGCGCAAAAGGCAAGCGTTTTATAAAAATTTAATTTATGGTGGTGGATATTTTGCACAATTGAATGAGGAGATATTTAGATTTTTATGGTATTTTATCCAAGATAGCGTGTGAGGAGATTGGGGATTTTTTCTCCATTTGCGCAAAAGGGGAATTATAAAGTCATGAAATCAAAAAGGAGCATAATGACCCTAGGGGACGGGGTTATGGGGTCATTTCGATAAAAAAAGACACTAGAGGCAGGGATAAGAGGTCATTTCGAAAAAATGTCCCCTTACCCCCGTCCCCTAGGGTCAAAGCTCGGAGCAAGTATAAGGGGCAATAAATTGAAATCGTTGGTCAAGATTTTGAGAAAATGTTTTAATTTAAAAGCATTATTCAAGATTTTTGACTAAATCATATTATTTTTTGTTATTTAGTCACTTTTTCTGAAGCTTCTGTTGATGGTTGCGTGACTAAGGTGATGCTTTTCCGATGACTTAGTCATTTTTTCTTTTTGATTTTGAAGATGATATTGCCAAAATCAGTTATTTTTGTGACTAAAGTATGCTAAAATCTTTGTTTTAGTCATTTTTGAGAAAAAACTGTGCAAGAATAGATTTATTTTTCTTATTTCATTTCTAGTTATAACTTTAATGACCCTAGAGGCAGGGTTAAGGGGTCATTTCGATAAAATGTCCCCTTAACCCCGTCCCCTGGGGTCAATTTAATTTTTTTACTGAATCTCTGATAACGAGCTCTGTAGGGAACTTGATCTGATTGTTAGGGCCAAGCTCACCTTTGATGATCTTAACAAGTGTTTCAGCTGCTTTGACAGATTTGGCTTTAACATCCTGATGGACTGTTGTAAGGGCAGGTCTGTGATATCTTCCAAGGTCATTATCGTCAAATCCTACAACTGATACATCTCCCGGCACGTCAATGTGTCTATCGTATAGGGCTGCCATGAGCATGACAGCATATAGATCAGAAACACACATGATGGCTGTATAGTTTTTAGCTTTTTGACATATCTCGTCAAGGCTCTGTTCGACTTCGCTAGGATGAGGTCTTATCTGCAGGAAGTCTTCCTCTTTGAATTTGATCCCTGCCTCTGCAAGAGCTTTTTTATAGCCCATGAATCTGGCAAGGTCAACGCCTTTTTTGTTATCAGAAATAAAGGCAATCTTCCTGTGTCCGTTGTCTATAAGGTATTTGGCCATATCGTAGGCGCCTTTTTCATCCTCAAGTCCAACGTTGGTAAAATGCTTAAGTCCTTCAATACTGTATGTATCGATGCACACTATAGGCTTTTTGTACTTCTCACTGACTCTTATGCCGTCATCATCAAGCATACCAAAAAGAAGCAGTCCATCTACATTCCATGTAGATACTCTGCGCATAATCTCGCCTATATCGCTTGAAATATAGATCATCATGAAATAACCAGCCTTGCGGACTGCGGCCTCGATACCACCAACCATCTCTGATACGAAAGGATCAGTAAGGAGGTTGGAATACTTATCAGCTCGCGCTTTCATAGCAAAGCCTATTATTCCAGACTTATTCTGTGCTAAATTTCTTGCGTTAATATTGGGTACGTAATCGACTTTTTTAAGGAATTCCTGAACACGCTCAATTGTCTGAGGTGAAACCTCACCGGTCTTACCATGTATAACATTTGAAACTGTTGTCGTGCTCATATTAAGTTGTGCAGCAATTTCTTTAATCGTAATCATCTTTATCTCCAATCATGGATTTTTAGCATACAACCCACAGACAAAGATTGTTACCAATTATATATTATACATCATTAATCAAAAATACAAGATGCGCTGAATGATCAAACTGATAATGTTTCAAGTATCTCTTTGATCTTATCTACTTCAACCGGTTTGGAGACATGTCCATTGGCGCCGCTTTCAGCCATACGGAGTCTATCCTCTTTCTGATTGTGGGAGCTGATGGCATAAACAGGCGTAGTCTTGGCGTCTACCCTATTAAGGCGACGTATCCTGCGAAGCAATTCATAGCCTGTCATTACAGGCATCTTGACTCCTGTGAATACAAGGTCATAGTAATTTGGCTTGTTATATTTGAACAGATCAAAGGCATCACAGCCATCAGATACAGCATCTACAGTGTATCCTTCTTCTATGAGGATTGATTCCAGTTTTTCTCTGTCCGCATCAACTGCCTGAGCTACAAGGATATGTCCTCTGCATCCTTCAGGATCGCTATTTTCAGCAATCTGAGGCGCCTTGTAATCCTCATATAATCTAAGTGGCAGGTAAACTGTAATCGTCGTTCCCTGACCAGGAGCGCTAGTCGCTGTAATGCTTCCGCCCATAGCGCAGACTGCTTTTTCTACCAATACAAGGCCTACGCCAGCACCCATATACTCTACTTCAGCATCAGGGTCGCCCTGATCAAATACGCTGAACACGCGCTGCAGGTATGTTTCAGACATACCAATACCATTATCAGTTATGGAAAATTCAAATCTTCCATAGCCTGACTCTGTCTTTTGTATCATTTTTCCAGTAACATCAATACTTCCGCCTACAGGCGTGAACTTGATAGAATTCTGGATAAGGTTTCCAAGTATTCTTTCAAACAATTCAGGATCCATATAAACCAGAACTGAAGGCAGGTCAAAGTAGAAGTTCTGCTCTTTCACTACTTCTTTTGCCTGAGCCATGCTCTGTAACTTGGCACCTTCCTCATCCAGATTGCAGATAACTTCCTGTGGCTCAGGATGTGCAATGTTGATCTCACTTGCTTCTACGAGCTCATCTATGATCCCTGTTGCATAGAGGCAGGATTCTTCTATCCTGGAAGCATATTGTGCATCAGGCATCTTGCTTCCAATACTCTCTTTCAGCTGCTTAATGTAAGAACCGATCTCTGTAAGCGGCGTTTTTACATCATGGGCAGCATTGAACAAAAATGCATTTTGAGCAATGCCCAATTTATATTTATTAGTGACATCGGTGATAAATACGTAGTAAATATTGCCAAAATCCTCTGTCTGAGAGAAGTGACCGTAATCTTCGACATATCTGACACTGCCATCTTTTCTAATGATCCTGTACTCAACGTAATCTGTGTCGGTCTCGCTCCGATCGATCTGAAAATCGATTGCAGACTGGATCTTAACATAATCCTCCGGATGCACCATTCCATTGAAGCTGTAGCCAGTATGAAGCTTAAATTCTTCCAGATTGTCGCATCCATACAATTCCAAAACGGCTTTATTTACATAAATGATCTCTGCTTTTTCAGTATCTTTATAGATAAAAAAGCCTCCCGGAATATTCTCTGCCATCTGTTCAACTATAGGCAGATTATCATTTGTAAGAATGAGCTTGGAAAAATTGTCGTTCATAGCAGCCTCCTGATATATACATATGAATTCTTATCACTTTGTTGCAAGGGTCTTACATACAGGCAATTTGAATACAAAGTCCCATGGACCATTTGCTACCCGAATCATTTAGACGTTATATCGTACAGTTACTATCATTATAATCGTTTTGTTATAAATATACAAATAGCTTAGTGTGCTGACTTGTGTCTGCTCATTCTGTCTAACATTAGTTAAGTCTGAACAAGGTATTTAATATACCGCGGCCAAGGCTTGCGCCTACGTTGCCACCAAGGGTCTTGCCAAACTTACCAAAGTTTTTGCCAACAGCTTTACCCACTTCACGTCCAACGGTTCCGCCAACTGTGGTAGTTACAGATTTGACTGCTTTTTTCTTGGAGTTGGCTGCTTTTTTGGCTTCAGCTTCCTCTTGTTTAGCTTTCTTTTTGGCCTCAGCCTCAGCTTCTTTTGCAGCAGCTTCTTCTGCAGCCTGTTGCTCTGCAGCAGCCTGGGCTTCAAGTCCCATTCGCTGAAGGAATTCATAAGCAGAATCATTGTCTATGGCAGTTGCGTATTTGGTGTATAAGAAGTTGTTCTTGATCTCTTTTTCGCGAGTAGCGTCATCTATGCTGCCCATCTTGCTCCTAGGAGGGAGTACGCAGCATTTCTGTACCATTTCTGGTATACCATCTTCGCCAAGCATTGAAATAACAGCCTCTCCTGTGCCAAGTGCAAGGATTGCCTCCTGGGTATCAAAATCAGGATTTTCTCTGTAGGACTGTGCTGCTGCCTTGACCGCCTTTTGCTCTGCAGGGGAATATGCTCTAAGGCCGTGCTGAACCTTATTTCCAAGCTGTGCAAGGACAGCGTCAGGGATATCCCTTGGGTTCTGGGTTACGAAATAGATTCCTACTCCTTTGGATCTGATAAGCTTGATGACTTGCTCGATTTTCTCCATGAGAGCCTTGGATGCACCGTTGAACAGAAGGTGCGCCTCATCAAAGAAGAATACGAGTTTTGGTTTTTCAAGGTCTCCGACTTCTGGCAATGTCTCAAACAGCTCTGCCATCAGGTAAAGAAGGAATATAGAATAAAGTGCGCCATTGCTGATAAGGCTCTGGCTATCAAGAATATTGATCATGCCTCGTCCGTTCTGATCGCGCTGGATGAAATCCATGATATTGATGGCTGGTTCACCAAAAAACTCTTCGCCACCTGCCATCTCCATGGCAACTACAGCTCGCATTATGGCAGAGATGCTGACTTTGCTGATATTTCCATATTCTGCAGCAAGCTCTTTGTTGTTTTCTGATATGTAGTTGAGCATAGCCTTGAGGTCTTTAGTGTCCTCAAGGAGCAGGTTGTTGTCGTCTGCAATCTTAAAGGTAATTGCAAGAATATCACTCTGAAGGTCATTTAAGTCAAGGATCCTGGCAAGTAACACAGGGCCCATCTCTGAAATGGTTGTCCTGAGCGGGATTCCATTTTTTCCAAATATATCAAACAGAGTTGTAGGGTATTTGTCAAAAGTGAATCCAGCTTCAGCCAGACCGAATTTCTGGATCCTCTTTTGCATATCCTCTGAATCCACGCCGCTTTCACACATGCCTGCCAGATCTCCCTTAACATCAGCAAGGAATACCGGCACACCCATGTCACTAAAGCTCTCTGCCAAAACCTTGAGAGTAATTGTCTTACCTGTTCCTGTAGCACCTGCAATGAGTCCATGCCTGTTGGCCATGGATGGGTTCAAATAAACAGGTTCATTATTGATGTTGTTTGCAATCCATATTTTTCCGTCTCTAAGCATAATTCCCTCCGTAAAACTTTTTTCGTATGTGAGTCAACGGGGACGTATCAAAACGACTCATTGTGCACAATGAGTCATTTTGATACGTCCCCGTTGACTCATTCGCGTAAGAAAAAAAGGCTCCCAAGTTGTGTTGGAAGCCTTTTCTGATCACTTAATAAATTTCTTAACTATATCCATAGGATCTACGCCCTTAGCAATTGCTTCCTTTGCAACCTTTTCAATTTGTGGTTCAAGGAAATCAGGAATATCTATGTCCGCAACCTTTTCGATAGCCTTGGCTGGCGAAGTTTCAAATTCCTTTAAGAGCTTTGGATCCGACTGGATCTTTTTAACGATTGATGATACTTTCTCCTGCATTTTTGCATCCATTTTGTTCCCCACCCTTTCTTTTAAAAAAGACAAAATAATGATTGAAGTCGCAAGAATCTCATATGTCGATTATACACTATTTCGTGCAATAACTCCATTGTGCAGATAAGTTTTTCTCACAATCTTTTTTGCAAAATGAAGAATATAGGTGAAAAGCGGGGCATAATGAGAATCAATCTAATGTACTATAAAACGAATCTATATTCTCTTCCGGAAGTGTCACCGGGTCCCAGCCGTAATCCTGATAAGCTGTTATCGAAAGGTTATTGGCTGCTACATAGTTGGCTATTATCTGGGCGCGGATTGACTCGGTCTGTTCTGAATCGCTTGTTGCCTCAACGAAAGCGTCATAATATTCTCCGAAGATTTCTTTGGCACTTTCTGTATAGTTGCTGCCATCTTCCACTACTTCCATGCTTGTAACTTCGTATCCTTCGTCAGTGCTCTTTAAGTGGATGCAGCCAGGATATGAGCCGCCAGAGGTGTTTTCAAGGATATCGCCGTTCAGGTCATAGTTGAATATCCAGAAATTGCCATATACCTTGATATCATTATTATCTTCTTCATCCATGTGCACTATAATCGGACAAGGTATACTGACATCTGCCGCTGCATAATATGGGCTTAATTCATCAATAAGATAGCTGTACAGAACTGAGTAAAACAGCTCCGGGCCAGGGTATTCGTAAGGAGGAAGCTCAGTTTCTGTTACATTGGAGCTGTCTGTAGTGGATGTATCTGTATTCTGGCCCATGATATCTGATGTTGTAGAATCAGAAATGGCTGTTTCTGTATTATCTGTCCGCTCTGTAGATTGCACTATGTCAATATTGGTATCTAAAGTCTGAGCACTATCAGCAGTGTTTATTGTATCGCCCTGTTGAGTAGTGTTGCCCGCACATGCTGAACATGTGAGCACGGTTGCAATTGTAAGGGAAATAATAATTCCTTTTCTATTTTTTAACATAAATAAGCTCCTTGCGAATGAATTAAGTTGTATTGTGAGACAGCTGGGACGTATCCCATCTGACTCATTTGGTGCTATGAAACAATGACCCCTTGTCCCCGTCCCCTGGGGTCATTTATGCGGCGTTGCCATCTTCGACTTCATTGTATTGTTGTTCTGATCTGATGATCGTATCAGGGTAGATCTTATAGAAATCATTTTTCATTGAAATTGGAACATAACCCTGCTCTGTGTATGAAGCAGACTTTTCTTCCCAGTTCTGAGTACCCCACTCACGGACATCATCATCAGCAACGATCATAAAAGCTGCAGATGGATATGGATTTCTCTCATCAAGAACATAATTCATCATACTTGTATCACTGCCGCTATTGCCAAAGGCAAGGACAGGTCTCTGTCCGATTTCTCTTTCGATCCAGATGGACTTATTGGCATTAAGATTTTTTTGAACAAATTCGCCTGTAAATACAAGCTCGTCGCCATCTGCGTATTTGAAATCCATGTTTGAAGATACGTCTTCGTAGCCTTTTACCTTGACTTCAAATTCAGTACCGATCACGTGAGATGGTGAAACATATTCACTGATTGGTGAATTGGCTATGATGGCTCTTGTAGTTGTACGCTCTGTACCACTTACTACATAGATTGTAAAACCGTTATCATATAAATATTTTACCACTTCTACCATTGGTAAGTAGAATCCATCTATATATCTCATATTTTGGAAGCTGTCAGTCTCTTTTTGGCCAAACTCAACAGCATAGTCATAAAGCTCCTGAACTGTCATGCCAGCATAGGCCTTGGCAAAATTTCTTGCAAGCTCTTCTCCTGCTGTATATCCTGGCTGGATTTCTTCTGCAGCTGCCTTTAATTCATCTGATACTTTTTCCGGATGATCCACCAGGCAGTAGTTAATAAACATCATGGTATCGTAATATGTGTAATAGGTCTCGCAGGTAAGGGTCCCATCCATGTCAAATACTGCTATGCGGTCTTCCTCAGGGATAAAATTATCTGCATCGTTTTTATTAGTTACTTTTTTTACGTAGTCTCTAAGGCTCTGGGCTGCCTCTGAATCTTCAGCCCAGTACTGGGTAAGGGCTGCTGTGCTTTTTCCACAACCTGTCATTCCTATGCAGCTGATGATCACCACCATCATCAGACTCAGTGACATCAGTGATACCAATAATCTGTTTCCTGTATGGATTTGTTTTCTCCACATGGTTAATATGTTGTTCATTGTCTTATCCCCTCCATAAGTCTGTTATGTCCTTCACTTTATAGTATATATACGATAGTGAAGATGGCATGATACAATTATATCATTTTTTCGTTTGTTAACCATCGGAATACTATGATATGCTCTGTTGTTTTTTCATTTTTTTAAATATCAACAGATAATTTCTGGTAAAAATTCACGGAATTTAGTATATATTAGTCATTTCGGTGGCTGTTATCATTTTTGCGATAGCAAATATCAGAATTCAGATAATAAAGCGTAAAAAAAGTCTGTTGTAATTAGGAAAATAGAAATTACAACAGACTATCTTTTATTTAATTATCAATATTGAAAATAGTTTGATTAATATTTAAAAAAACAAGCATAATATAGATTGCGTATGATTGTAAATACGTTTTTTAATTTTTGATTATCTCGATCTTGCCTAGCTTGATCTTTCCGCGGACTTTGACATCGACGTGTTGCGGATAAGCCTCTTTATACTTATATATACTGAGGATGATGCCGAGGAATATGTAGCCAAGGATCACATTGCTTCCGCCTGCTGAAAAGAATGGCAGGAATGAATTCATATATGGAATTAGTCCCATATTTGAAAAACAGTTGACCAACATATTTATAAGTAATACATTCATACAACCAACGCCCATCACAAGCCCAAGCTGATTTTTACATCTGGCAGAAGCAATAAAGCCTGTGATTATAAGCGAAGCAGCTGCGATAACCGGCAAGAATGCTACAACCAGACCATATTTATTGATCAAATAAACAAAGAGGTAATCACTATTAGGATTTGGAAGAAGATCAAATACATTTTTGCCTGTACCACTAAAAAGGTAAACTTCTCTTAAGAGTGAACGTACATTATTGATAACATAGGCTGCATCACCATCTGAATGGAAAATAGCTCTGATACGCATCATCTGATACTGAGCCATAAGACCATGGGTATATGCAAAAGCCAAAAATCCTATTGGTACTACTGTAATAGCTGCCCAGGAAATGATTATTACAGGCATCTTAGGCACTTTGAACCAGCCTTTTGCAATAGCAACGGACAATTGAAGAATCATAGTAAACGTAATCATGATGGCTGTCGTAAGACTTGACCATCCAATTGCTAGTATAACCGGAATAACCATCCACAACAATGCTCTAAGGAGACTTGCAAATCCACCGCCTCTGTATTTATATAGAATTGCTCCAAAAAGTGGTATGTAAAAAAACATGAATGTCGACGTTAAGATGCTGAATGGTCCAATGTGCAGATGTCCACCTACTCCATATAAAAAGAATCCCATTGTCCCTAATACAACAATCATAAGCATTGCCAGAGCAAGTATCTTGGAATATTTGGCAAGCACCGTATAGTCCAATAAATATAATGTGAGCATGGAAATAAGCCCGATTACTACATTAGTATAAAAATGGGGACTTCCCAATATACTCGTCGCATTGTTTGTAACAGCTGCATCCTGAACAATCAGGGCATGCAGGATGATACTGGCAATACCAATCAGCATAGCTATCAATACAACGCTCCATGCAATCTTTGGTCTATGGACTCTATCCATGGAGATTCCTACTTCAACAGGATCACCCATATCAGCAACGGCTGCCTTTTCTGCACTGTTCCTGTCCATGCCGTCTGCCATATAATCAGCAATCTGATCTTCCATATGTGCCTTTAACTCTTTTTCAATACCATCATGAGCCTGCCTGAAACGTACCTGCTCAAGCAGCTTTTTGATATACTCCTCCATTGTCACACCTCCATTGCAAGCACGCTAAAAACAGCACCTGAATATTCTTTCCATTCGTCTGTCTTTACTTTGAGGTGTTTACGTCCTTCTTTGGTAATACTGTAATACTTTCTGGTCTTCCCCAGAACTTCCTGTTCGTAGGATCTGAGCATTCCTTTTTCCTCCAGCCCATGCAAAAGAGGATATAGAGTACCCGCCTTGAGCTCGAATACATTTTGAGATTTCTGTCTGAGTGTGTCGATCATCTCATATCCATACATGTCTTTCTCGGATAAGAGCTTTAAAATCAGCATTGTCATGCTACCTGTTAAAAGTGATTTATCAACAGCCATGCCGCCCTCCTTATATAGATTGTCGATATATATTGCCTGTCTATATACTATATCGATGGTCGATATATGTCAATATCTTATTGTGTGAAAAATGTTACTAAAACAAGCTGTTAGAGAGTAACCAGTAACGAGGTGAGAAAAAGCGCTGTGAAGCTGACTGCTAACTCTAATCAGCAACAAAAAACCGCACTTGCTGCGTTTTTCACAACAAGTGCGGATTTCTGGTTGAAGTCTCAAAAATACGATAAATACTAATAATTTTTTAATGCTCTTTATATTTTTGATACTCTCATATTTATAATATTAAAAATATCACTCAAATCTCTACTCTACTGTAATAGAGTACCATTCCTTTATGAACAAGGCCAATAACAACAACTGCTCCAATAATGGCAAGAAATGCTTCAAAGCTGATAAAGCTCACAATAAGAGCAATTACAATAAGTAGTATCATAGACATTTTAACAGAATTGCCTCCTGCCAGAGCATTAATCTGCTTTGTTCTCTCATCGTTCATTTCATTGTAGAGTCTTGTAAGCTTCTTTTCATCTTTTAGAGCTGCCTGATTTTTAACCAATCTGAAAATACATATAATATCAGTTACTATTACGAGTCCAAGAATAAAACCGTCGATAAAATCAGCATATTGTCCCCCAGTATAATGCCTTGCCAGAAATCCCGAATTTGATAAAACTAATAATCCTGATGCAATAGTGAATAATCCTATTAAAACTGCATTCTGACGCTGAATCTCTTTTTTCATTTTTTCTAATTTTTTTTCCATTACTCCATATCCTCCGTTATCTCGCTAAAATCAAATACTTCTTCGATCGTCAGATCAAATGTGTGGGCTATCTTGTATGCAAGTCCTAAAGATGCAGTATATTTTCCAACTTCTATCGAGGTGATAGTCTGTCTGGTAGTACCAACAATATCTGCAAGTTCCTGCTGAGACAATTTCTTAGCCTTTCTTAGTTCTCTTATTTTATTTTTCATATTGCCTCCTTGCTTTATGCCAAGTTCACTTTGCATTTTTAGTATAGTTAACTTTGCAAAATATGTCAAGTGAATTTTGCATTTTTTGCAAAGTTTTCTTTGCACGATATTTTTTGAGATTATTAAAAAAAATTTCTATATTTTTTTCAACACTTTATCAAGTTGAAACGTTATATATATGAAAGCGCTAAATCAAAGGTATATATCTTTATATTTTTACCAAAAGAAATGACAGATGCTGCAGTCCGGCGGTATGGCATGGTTACTACTTATGGAATGCAGACAGAATGTCCGGTGAGGTACATGACTTAATCACTTATATTATCAGGAGGTCATATGTTAGATAATTTATACAGATCATACCTTATTTATCGCAAACAAAAAAACAATAGTCATTCAATAGATAGTTGGTATTATCTAGAGAGAGCATATAATTGTGAATATGATAGAAATTTGTTTTTAAAAAATGTATACAGAGGCAACCATGGAACAAGAAATAACAGAGCTCTATAACAAACTTCATAATGAATTGTACAAATGGTGCCAGATGCTGACAGGTGACTCTTATCTATCACAGGAGCTGGTTCAGGAAGCTTTTTTACGGGCGATAGATCATTTTGAGAGCATAAGCAGTCTTAGCTATGAGCAGCAGCGATCCTGGTTGTACACGACTATAAAACACGCATACCTTGATATCTGCAGAAAAAACAAGAAAGAGACGCTGATTGATGAGGTTCCGGAAGATGTGATCACCCGTGATATATATTCTGAAAAGGATCTTTTTGACCTGATCAACTCGCTTCCAAGTCTTGAGGGTAAGCTTTTTACCATGAAATATCTAAATGGATTTACTTCAGGACAGATAGGCAAAATGATGGGCATCCCGCCCGGCACAGTGAGAAGCAAGCTGTCTGATGCGCGAAAGCATCTTAAGGAGCAGCTTGGAAAATAGCATTTTTAGATAAAGAATATTTTTTTCAAAATAATCAATAAAGGAAGGATACGCCAATGAAATTACATATTACAAGTGACGTGGTAGAAGCCAGAAAGATAAATGAACAGAACTATGTGGATTATGACGAGATCATAATTGTTGCGGACGAAATAATCGTGGATGACAGAAGTAGGAATATTCTGAAGAAATTGCCTTTTTCCATAACTGCTGATGAATATAGAAATGGCGATGAAGAGAATGATTCTAATGTGATCACTCAGAACATCAATGGACAGATGGACATAGATCCTAATACTAATCCTCAGGAGGGGACTATTCTTAATATCAATGGTGTCCTGAAGATAAAAGAGGGTTCTGAAGAAGTAATCAAAAAATATAAACGGATTACCGTTAATGGAATGATTCTTTTGCCAAAAAGTATTTCATCCAATCTTCCATACTCTAATATGTCTATCAATGGAGTTTCCAAGGTATATCCTGACGGTTACACTCTTCTTGATAACAATTATGGACTCGATAAATATTTTCCAATGCGCTCAAAGCAGGATGCTGGCTATTTTGCAGCCAAATCTATAATCGACATGAATCAGGAAACTGATTTTGGTATGTTGGTAAGCAAAAATGTAAAACTAAGCACTGATAAATTCTATATCAGAAAATGTCATCTTGAAGCTGGGCTGCAGGTGATAAATATTGAGGCAAAGATTGAGGAAGTGCCGGATAATGTTACGATTGTCAGATTTGATGACTGCGAGGTCCTGACGGAGAGCATGGTAAATACTTACGGCTCTGACCTGTATATCATTGGCGATATCATGATCAATGCTGAAAGCGGCGCTGTGCTTGATAAGTTAAGTAGTCTCTATGTAGATGGCACCGTCAGAGCCGACAAGGAGCATGCTCGTGCATTTAATGATATGGGGGCACAGTGTAAGAAGCTCATAGTAATGCGCATGCATACCATTTCTGATCACGCCGTATTGAATGTCGATAAAGAGTTGTTACTTGCAAACGAACAGGGAGTAAAGATAACAGACTGTGCGCTGGTGAAGATTGCTGCAGATATTCCAGCTGATATGATATTGCAAAGGCTGCAGTTGTCTGATATTGCCAAGATTAATTGTAGCCCGGAACAAAGATCTGCAGTTGTCAGTGTTTCAAGTGATGTGGCACTTGTAAGTACAGATGGGTCAGGCATTGGCGGTATATTTAGAAGTATATTTGAAAGGCCTGTTTCTGTGGGAAGTCCGGAACTGGAAGATAGTGAGACTAAATATGTAACAGCGGACTATTATGAGCTGTAAATGAACCTAGGGGACGGGGTTAGTGGTTCATTTTATAAAACCGGGCAGTTGCTGAAACTGCCCGGTTTTGCTGTGTCTATATGGTGTTTGATGATATGTAAAAAGTTTGTTTTCTACACTATCTTACTGCTTTTCTTCTAATATTTTTTCCATTTCATCCGGGGTATAAGTAGTTATGCCAGCTTCTTCGAAAGTCTTCTTATATACGCTTCCGTCTTCATATATAGACATGTCTTTAGGCTGTCCATTCTCATCAAGATCTATGTAGACGGTGTAATATGTCCTATTGGAATAGTCTTCATCAAAAGAATATTCCTCAACCTGAAATTCGTACCATTCTTCTCCTGAAAAATCGATTTCAATTCCCATATTTCTGAGATGATTGGAATAAGCATCCATATCCAGATAATAGTTATAATAATAGCTAAAATGCCACTTTACTTCTGCGTCAAGGAATCCGTAGTCTCCGCCATATACATCATAGCTTGCTGCTCCAGATGGAGAAATATTACCTGAAGCATCAATCGATTCGCCGCTTCTAAGGGTTGCTTCGCTAAAATAGCGAATCTCGTATGTGTCATCAATCTTTTTTACAATCATTCTGACTAAATAATCATCATAGGGTGCTCCCGGATATTCAATCTTGACTTCCAGTTCCTGCTCACCGTCTTTTCCACAATCAATAGCCCATGCGCTCACTGTAGACGGCTCGCTATCATCATATGATGGAAAGCTTTCGATTATCGATTTTTCGAGCTTTGCAATTGTATATTCTTCGTTCAGGTTAATTTCATCAGGAAGGTCACAGATTCTGTATTGGTCTGGATCAGCAAAATATGCTGATGCCACGCCGCTTACAAAGTCTTCATACTCTTCCGGAATATCTCCAGTTCGTTCAACAACTATTTTGTCTTGTTCTGATGCATTGTCAGCTGTATCCTGGCTCGTCTGTGTTGAAGCTTCTATTGCAGTGTTTTCTTCAACTGTGTCAGCCTCATCTGCCACATTGCTTATCTCTTGAGTAGCTGTGTCTGCAGACTGACTGTCTGGAACAGCCTCTGTTATTTCCTGGTCTGCGCATCCGCAGAGTACCAGTGTCGTTGTTGCTATTACGCATATTTTTTTAAGTTTATTGCTTTTCATTTTTTCTCCTAAAAACCAAGTCACTATATTGTCAAAAGTTTTCCCGCATCAGATTGAGTAATTTCATCTGTTAACTAGTGCAGATTCCTTCTCCTTGCTAAATCCCTTAGAGATCGAGTAGGAGGTAGGCAATTAATTTGCCTACCGACCTCTCACACCACCGTGCGTACCGTCCGGTACACGGCGGTT
>SVGC01000052.1 GCA_015056495.1 Butyrivibrio sp. | reverse complement strand
AACTTCGTTGCAAATCTGTCGCGCATCTCGTCGAATGAACAAGCAAGCTTGTTCGCTCTCCTCAATGATACGCGCAAATAGTTCAATCTCGGCACAAGACTATTTGCTAGTCCTGTCCGTTATTACTTTTGGTTTGTTTATACTTATGACTCCCGGCTGGTTGTCATAAGTTGTTCTGAATAAATTCAATGAATTTTTCAGGGTTGCATTACTGTTTATTTGTCAAAGTACTATGTTTACTGCTTTTGTGACTCGCTATTGTGTTGCCGTGCTCATCAGCAGCGAAGTATATGTTATCACCACCTACATTTATTGTCAACACTTATTTCATTTTTTTTGGATTTTTTTGTTTTTTTATTCTAATGTTCATTCCACCCCATTCATATGCCCATTAAATACGCTTTTCTACATACAAAATAGCATATTGCATTGTGGACAATGAGTCAATTTGATACGTCCCCAATGACTCATTGTACGCAATGAGTCAGTTTGATACGTCCCCAATGACTCATTGTACGCAATGAGTCAGTTTGATACGTCCCCAATGACTCATTGTACGCAATGAGTCAATTTGATACGTCCCCAATGACTCCGTCCCCGGTGACTCATTGTGCACAATGAGTCAGTTTGATACGTCCCCGGTGACTCGGCGAACACTCAAAAAAGAGGCTTTGCATTTGGATAAATGCAAAAGCCTCTTTCTTTTGTATTAAATCTTGGCGATATCGACAAGTTCCATGTTTTCTACGGTACAAGCGTTCTCCAGTGATGAAACCAGGGCTTTGGCTGTATCAAGTGCTGTGATGACATTTACGCCTGTTTCAATGGAGGTACGGCGGATCAGGAAGCCGTCTCTTGTCTTATCGCGGCCCTGAGTTGGTGTATCGATAACAAGATCGATCTTGTGGCCAAGGATAAGGTCCATAACTGTAGGTGATTCCTGAGATATCTTGTTGACTTTACGAGCTTTTACGCCGTTTTCATTAAGAGTCTCTGCTGTTGAACGTGTTGCGTAGATGATGTATCCAAGCTTTTCATAGCGTCTTGCAATGTCAATTATCTCGCCCTTATCAGCGTCTTTGACAGTGATGATCATCTGCTTATGTTTTGGAAGGTCTACGCCAGCTCCAAGGAATGCTTTGTACAGAGCTTCATTAAAGTTCTTACTGATTCCAAGACATTCACCTGTAGATTTCATCTCAGGACCAAGGCTGATCTCTGCTCCTCTGATCTTTTCAAAAGAGAATACAGGCATCTTGATAGCTACATAACCAGCTTCTGGCTGAAGGCCAGGCTTGTAGCCAAGGTCAACAAGCTTATGTCCCATCATAACCTGTGCAGCAAGATCAACGATAGGTATACCTGTAACCTTACTGATATAAGGTACAGTACGAGATGAACGTGGGTTAGCCTCAATGATATATACTTCTTCACCAACTGCTATAAACTGCACGTTGATAAGTCCTATAATGTGCAGAGCCTTAGCAAGTCTTTCTGTGTAGTCAGCAATCTTTTTCTTAACATTATCACTAAGTGACTGAGAAGGATATACAGAGATAGAGTCACCTGAGTGAACACCGGATCTCTCAATATGCTCCATGATGCCAGGAATAACAATATTCTCGCCATCGCATACTGCATCAACTTCAGTCTCGATTCCCTGGAGATATTTATCTACAAGGATTGGGTGATCCTGTGAATATCTGTTGATAATATTCATGAACTCTTCTATTTCCTGATCTGAAAGAGCTATCTGCATGCCCTGTCCGCCAAGTACATAGGAAGGTCTTACAAGTACAGGATATCCAAGTCTGTGTGCAACTTCTTTGGCTTCTTCAGCAGTATAGACTGTTGCACCTGCTGCCCTTGCAATACCTGTCTTCTCAAGGATCTCATCAAAGAGCTCTCTGTCTTCTGAGGCATCTACGTCTTTAGCATCTGTTCCGTAGATAGGTACTCCCATCTTCATAAGGTCCTGAGTCAGCTTGATAGCAGTCTGACCACCGAACTGAACTACGGCTCCGTCCGGCTTTTCAAGTCTAACGATATTCTCAACGTCTTCTGGTGTGAGAGGCTCAAAATAGAGCTTATCAGCAATATCAAAATCAGTACTTACTGTTTCTGGGTTGTTGTTGACAATTATGGTCTCATAGCCAGCTTTTTTAAATGCCCATGTAGCATGTACACTACAGTAGTCGAATTCGATACCCTGACCGATCCTGATAGGTCCGGAACCAAGTACGAGGATCTTTTTCTTCTTTTCTGCAGATTCTACTCTTGCTTCATTTTCAGAATCAGGTCCGTTGTAGACTGAGTAGTAATATGGTGTTGCAGCTGCAAACTCGGCAGCACATGTATCTACGATCTTATAGGTAGCATAGATATCATTATCTTCTCTGAGCTTTTTGATCTCATCTATTGTCTTACCTGTAAGTCTTGCAATAACGTTGTCAGGATATTCAAGGCGTTTTGCTTCCATGAGTGTCTCGGCTGTTAATGGCTCATTTTTAAGCTTGGTCTCCATCTCTACAAGGATAGCCAGCTTGTCAATAAACCAGTGATCGATCATAGTGATCTCATGGATCTGGTCATAGCTTACTCCTCTTCTGAGTGCTTCAGCTATTACCCATATACGCTGATCATCAACTACTTTGAGTCTTTCCAGCAGATCCTCATCTGACAGTTCTGCAAAAGAGTAACTGTCAAGGCAGTCAACATGCTGCTCAAGACTACGGATAGCCTTCATCATGGCACCTTCAAAGTTGGTGCAGATACTCATGACTTCACCGGTAGCCTTCATCTGAGTAGTAAGAGTTCTCTTGGCTGTAATGAATTTATCAAAAGGAAGTCTTGGGAACTTGACTACGCAATAATCGAGAGTTGGTTCGAAGGATGCGTATGTCTTTCCTGTAATGGCATTTTTGATCTCATCAAGTGTATATCCAAGTGCAATCTTGGCTGCAACCTTGGCAATAGGGTAACCTGTTGCTTTAGATGCAAGGGCTGAAGAACGGCTTACACGTGGATTAACTTCGATAACACAATATTCAAAACTTGTTGGATGAAGAGCAAACTGTACATTACATCCACCTGTGATCTTTAATTCATCAATGATCGCAAGAGCTGCGCTTCTGAGCATCTGATACTCTTTATCTGAAAGTGTCTGTGATGGTGCCACAACTATACTGTCACCTGTATGTACACCAACAGGATCGATGTTTTCCATGTTACATACAGTGATGCAGTTACCAGCAGAGTCACGCATTACTTCGTATTCAATCTCTTTCCATCCAGAAATACATCTCTCAACAAGTACTTCTGTTGCACGGGACAGTCTGAGTCCATTAGCCAGGATATCCTCAAGCTGAGCCTGGTTATAAGCGATACCACCACCGCTACCACCAAGTGTATATGCTGGTCTGAGTACAACAGGGTATCCGATCTTATTGGCAAAATCAATACCAGACTGAAGGTCATGAACTACCAGAGATGCTGCGACTGGCTGTCCCAGCTTTTCCATAGTATCTTTAAATTCCTGTCTGTCCTCAGCCTTCTTGATTGTTTCTGATGTTGTACCAAGGAGCTTTACGTTATGTTTTTCAAGAAATCCTGATTCAGCAAGCTCCATACCAAGGTTAAGTCCTGCCTGTCCTCCAAGGGTTGGAAGAACACTGTCAGGTTTTTCTTTTTCTATTATTTCTTCAAGTACTTTGACTGTAAGTGGCTCGATATATACTTCATCAGCAATATCTTTATCAGTCATGATAGTAGCCGGGTTGGAGTTGACCAGTACTACTTCTACGCCCTCTTCCTTAAGAGAACGGCAAGCCTGTGTTCCTGCATAGTCAAACTCTGCAGCCTGTCCAATTACGATAGGGCCTGAACCGATTACCAGTACTTTTTTAACATCTTTATTCTTAGGCATTTATATTATCTCCTTAAAAAGCGTTGTTTCTGTATGAATCACTTTCTTTATTTCTTCAGGCACATATCAATGAACCTGTCAAACAAGTAGCTGCTATCCTGTGGACCAGGACATGCTTCAGGGTGGAACTGTACAGTGAAGATGTTCTTGCCTACATATGCAAGGCCTTCATTGGTTCCATCATTGACATTGATAAAAGCAGCCTTGGCAACGTTACTGTCAAGCTTGTCCATGTCTACTACATAACCGTGATTCTGAGATGATATATATACTCTTCCTGTCTCAAGGTCTTTAACAGGATGGTTTCCGCCTCTGTGACCGTATTTCATCTTAAATGTATCTGCTCCTGTTGCCAGAGCCATGAGCTGATGTCCCAGGCAGATGGCAAAAATAGGAGTTGTGCTGTCATAGAGCTTTTTGATCTCTTTGATGATCTCTGTGCATTCCTTTGGATCACCAGGGCCATTGGACAGCATGATTCCATCCGGAGCATCCTTTAAAATATCTTCAGCTTTGGTCAGTGCCGGGTAAATTGTTACATCACAGCCTCTTGCAACAAGAGAGTCAGCGATATTCTTTTTAGCACCAAAATCAAGAAGTGCTATCTTTAATCCTTTACCATTAAGCTTTCTTACAATTGCAGGTCTCTTTTCTCTCTTGGAATGATCTCCTGCAAGATCTTTTTCATAGTCTTCTTTATTGAATACAGCGCTTCCTGTAAGAGGTCCGTTCTCTTCAAGACTATTTACGCCTTTAAGAACCTTCTTTTCCTTGCAGGTAACCTTCTCAACTACTTTTCCGCAGGTATACTCTTTAAGCTTTGGAATGATCTCATCAAGATCATAGTTATCATTTGTTGTGATCATTCCATTCATTGTGCCCTTTTCGCGAAGAAGTCTTACAAGGGCTCTTGTATCAATTCCTTCAATTCCAGGTACATCATATTTTTCCATAAACTCCTGAAGAGTCATATCGCATCTAAAGTTTGAAGGTATTCGGCTCATCTCTCTTATAATGATTGCATCTGGCCAAAAATTATCAGATTCCATATCATCAAGGCATACACCATAGTTGCCGATAAGCGGATATGTCATACATACAGCCTGGCCAGCATAAGATGGATCAGTAAATACCTCAGTGTAGCCTGCCATAGATGTATTAAAAACTATCTCGCTTATTACATCCTTATCTACACCAATGTGTTTGCCTTTGAAGACTGTTCCATCTTCCAATATCAAATACGCGTTCATAATTTACCTCCAAAAAATGTCCCTCAAAGGTTGGAGTAAAAGCCGTATCCTTTGAGGGGACATTTATTTATTTAAAGTACTCAACACCAGATTCGAATATCTTGAGATCCTGCTCTCCGAAGATGTTGATGGCTACGCCGTCGCCGCGACGTTCAGAGTGTGCCATCTTACCAAGGCATCTTCCATCTGGTGATGTGATACCTTCAACAGCCATGTATGAGCCGTTGATGTTCCACTCATCATCCATAGTAACTCTGCCTTCCAGATCACAATACTGTGTTGCAACCTGGCCATTTGCAAAGAGTTCATTAAGAACCTCTGTTGGAGCAACAAATCTTCCTTCACCGTGTGAAGCAGGGTTGGTATATACACCACCAAGGTTTGCTTTCTGGAGCCAAGGAGATTTATTGGATACTACCTTGATGTATGCCATCTTGGATATATGTCTTCCAATTGTATTAAATGTAAGTGTTGCACTGTTTTCATTCTGTCCGGTTATCTTGCCGTTAGGTACAAGACCAAGCTTGATCATAGCCTGGAAACCATTACAGATACCAAGTGCAAGACCATCTCTATTCTGCAAAAGTGCATCTACAGCTTCTTTGATCTCTGCATTCTGGAATGCTGTAGCAAAGAACTTGGCACTTCCATCAGGCTCATCGCCGGCTGAGAATCCACCAGGGAACATAATGATCTGAGCATTTTCAATAGCTTTCTTGAACTCTGCTACAGATTCAAAAATATCCTGTTCATTCTGGTTACGGAAGATCTTAGTTACAACGTTTGCGCCAGCTCTTTCAAACGCCTGAGCACTATCATATTCGCAGTTGCTGCCTGGGAATACAGGTATAAATACTGTAGGCTTTGCAACCTTGTTTTTGCATACATATATTGAATCAGCCTTAAAGAGATCACTCTTTACTTCTGACTTGTCATCACCTGCTGTTGTAGGGAATACTTTCTCAAGTTTGCTCTTCCAGTCATTAAGTGCTTCTGAACTGTCTACTGCAACTCCTGCAACTGTAAATGTCTTGTCATCTGTGACGCTACCAACAACTTTTCCACCGATGGCAGTTACTTTGTCGAGCTTATCCACAGGTACTTCCACAAGAAGATCACCAAGTCCGTTGGCAAAGAACTCTTTTGCGTCAGCACCATCAAGTGCGTATCCAAAGCCGTTACCGAATGCCATGCGTGAAGCAGCTGCTAAAATACCATAGCTATCAAGCGCATATGCAGAAACGATTGCCTTGTCATGGATGAGTTCTGTTACAAGACTGTAGAGCTTCTTAACTTCTTCATATACAGGAAGGTCATATTCATCTTTTGCAATTTTGATCTGAACCAGCTTGTTGCCTGCAGCTTTAAACTCAGGTGTGAGGATATCCTGTTTCTTGGCAATATCTACAGCAAATGATACCAGTGTTGGAGGAACGTTGATATCATTGAAGGTTCCGGACATAGAGTCCTTACCACCGATTGAAGCGATTCCAAATCCCATCTGTGCATCAAATGATCCAAGGAGAGCTGTGAATGGATCACTCCATCTCTCAGGATCCTCTGACATTCTCTTGAAGTATTCCTGGAATGTGAAGTGGAGGTTCTTGTAATCACCACCCATTGCAACTATTCTTGCAACTGATTCAACTACTGCATATACAGCACCGTGATATGGGCTCCAGCTTGATACATAAGGATCAAAACCGTAGGACATCATTGTAACTGTATCTGTCTTGCCGCCAAGAACAGGAAGGGATGCAACCATAGCCTGTGTCTCTGTGAGCTGATATTTACCACCATAAGGCATTACTGTAGTTCCAGCACCGATTGAAGAGTCAAACATCTCAACAAGACCTTTCTGTGAACATACATTAAGATCTGAGAGTTCTGCCTTGACTGCTGCCTTTACATCTCCGCTTTCAAGTGCTTTTGCTACTTCTTTTGAAGCAATCTTTTCTAAATAATTATCTTCCTTTGAAGGAATAGTTACTTTAACTGTTGTCTCCTGATGAGCACCGTTAGTATCAAGGAATGATCTCTTTAAGTTAACGATCTTTTTGCCTCTCCAGTTAAGAACAAGTCTTGGCTCCTTGGTTACAACTGCAACCTTAGTAGCTTCAAGGTTCTCTTCCTTGGCATATTTCATAAACTGGTCAACATCTTTAGGATCAACTACTACTGCCATTCTCTCCTGTGATTCAGAAATAGCAAGTTCTGTTCCATCAAGACCAGCATACTTTTTAGGTACAAGGTCAAGATTGATATCAAGACCATCTGCAAGCTCACCTATAGCAACTGATACACCGCCGGCACCAAAGTCATTACATTTCTTGATAAGCTTACTAACTTCAGGTCTTCTAAAGAGTCTCTGGAGCTTACGCTCTGTAGGTGCATTACCTTTCTGTACTTCTGCGCCGCAGCTTGTAAGAGATTTGCTGTCGTGTGCCTTGGAGGAACCTGTAGCACCGCCACATCCGTCTCTACCTGTACGTCCGCCAAGGAGTACGATGATATCTCCAGGATCTGATGTTTCTCTAATAACGTTGGCCTGTGGAGCAGCACCCATAACAGCACCGATCTCCATACGCTTAGCTACATAATTTGGATGATAGATTTCTTTAACATATCCTGTAGCAAGACCAATCTGGTTACCATAGGATGAATATCCTGATGCAGCGCCTCTTACAAGCTTTTTCTGTGAGAGCTTGCCCTTAAGAGTATCTGCTACAGGAACTGTAGGATCAGCAGCGCCTGTTACACGCATAGCCTGATATACATATCCTCTTCCTGACAGAGGATCTCTGATAGCACCACCAAGACATGTAGCAGCACCACCGAATGGTTCGATTTCTGTAGGATGGTTATGAGTTTCATTCTTGAAGAATACAAGCCAGTTCTCAGTTACTTTGCCCTGACCATAGTCTACTTCAACAGGTACAACTACTGTGCAGGCATTGTTTTCTTCAGATTTTTCCATATCTGTAAGCTTGCCATCTGCTTTAAGTTTTTTCATGCCCATAAGAGCAAGGTCCATAAGGCAGATGAACTTCTCGTTTCTCTTGTCAGGATCTGCATATACAGATTCTCTTGCAATGAGGTAATTGTTATAGGCATCTTCGATAGGCTTTTTGTAGAAGCCATCACCGAAAGTGATATCTTTTAATTCTGTGGCAAATGTTGTATGACGGCAGTGATCAGACCAGTATGTATCAAGTACTCTGATCTCTGTCATAGAAGGATCACGTTTTTCATCTTCATTGAAATATTTCTGGATCCATTTGAAATCATTAAATGTCATAGCAAGGCCAAGAGACTTGTAAAGATCTTCAAGCTCTGTCTCGCTCATATCTTTAAAGCCATCAAAGATCTTAACATCTTCTGGCTCATCATAATTTTCTACAAGTGTTTCTGGTTTTGCGCCATCTGCAAGACGTGAATCAACAGGGTTCATTGTATAGTTGATGATCTTGTCTACTTCTTCATCTGACACATTGCCAATAAGCATATATGTTACAGCGCTACGTACTGTAGGATTCTCATCACCTTTAATGAAACGGATACACTGTTCTGCAGAATCAGCTCTCTGATCAAACTGACCTGGAAGAGCTTCTATGCTGAATACTCTTGCTCCATCCGGAATATCAATAGTCTCTCTGTAGAGAATATCTACAGGTGGCTCTGAAAAAACAGTAGTGCAAGCTTTTTCAAATACTTCATCTGATACGTTTTCAACATCATATCTAATGAACATTCTTACATCAGATACACTGGTTATTCCAAGGTATCCAACGATTTCGGATCTCAGTTCCTTTGCCTTGCCCGCAAAGGCTTTCTTCTTTTCAACATAAACTCTTCTTACGCTGCTCATAATTCTCCTCTTCCCTTTACTACAAATATATAAAGAACGCTTAATGCGAATCTTCCGTTTTAGGTCTTTTGCCTTATTTATATTCAGAAAAAAGGTGCTTCAAAAAATCGAAGCACCTTTTAAATTAATTATTAATATCATTTTCATCGGGCACTAATCCCGCAAGCACGTACATTAGCTCACGGTCAATCATCTCTTCCGTGACTCCCATTGTTTTTCCTGAAATTTTTAAACCTTCAATAACATACATCATATTACGAGCACATCCTGTTGGGTTTTCACAATAAAACTCACCATTTTCAACCCCATTTTCGATGAGTTTTTCTACTATCCTCACAGCGGTGTCAAAGGACTTTTTTAACGGATTGTCCACACCTGATACCTTGTGAGATTCAAAATATTCGTAAGTAGCGACTGAAAGATTGTTCTTCTTTTTTAAAATATCCTTTTTCTGTTCTTTTAAGAACAGAGCAAGCATATCTCCTGCAGTAGCATCATTTCTAAGAGCTGCCACCACAGCTTCATCATCATCAGAATCGTCTTCTCCGTTTAGAACTGCAAGAAACAACTCTTCTGTGTTGGCAAAATATAAGTAAAGTCCGCCGCGGCTGATCTCACAAGCGTCAACCACGTCTTTCATTGTAACATTTTTAAATCCTTTTGCAGCAAAAACTTCTCTGGCTTTATCAAGGATATATTTCCTCTTAAGAGCAGATTTTTCACTCATTCCCCCGCTAATCCCCCTATAAAATCAATAATGCGAAGTGTTCCTATGGTCTAAGTGGTTTTTCCTGTCCCCAGAAGTTTATAAGCTCCTGCATCTTGGATATAACGCTATATAGCACTTTATTTTTGACACCTTCTGACCATACTGTACCTTTAGTCATACCTGACAAGATGTATTTGGAAAAAATACCTGCCAGATCATCCATATCCTTCAGCTCAGCCTTCTCAATGAACTTCAGCTCATCTTCTGCTGTCTGCAGGTGATTCCTGGAATATACATACACATAATTTCGATCTAAAAGATTCGTCTTCTGTGCCTGCTTGACCAATGAGAGTAGTGTTGAATCGTATACAGGAAAAGAAATTGATCCGGATAATCTCTCGCCACCGTAGTTTTCAGAAATACCTGATTCCTTACCTGCATGTGACTCAAGCCATGATAAATATGGCAAAAGTGTCTTTACGTCAGCACGATATCTTTCAACGATATCTTCTGTACTGTTTTCTTTTACAGGCTTATCTTTATCAATAAACATAGGCTTTCTCCTTTCCAAATCGCCTACATGCAACATGGATCTGAAGTTACTGTCTGTTTATATCTATTATAATCTGCCTTTAGTTGAATATCTAGTGTTCATCAGAACATCACGCAAATTATACCAATTGATAAAAAAAATGTATATAGAAATTTTTCATAATTTATAAAAAACTTTTGCAGATTATTTTTTCACTTAAGATAATCGTATACATTTTCAATAGTGACTTTGGTGTAAGGCAGTCTTATATACTTAGCGTCTGTAAGGCCAACATCAGATATATCTGTATGTGTTGCAAGGTCATAGGCAAGCTCATACAGTGCTTTGGCCTGTCCCTCCTTGTCATTGTAAACAGTTCCTGCCATGTTGCCGCTAACTAATGCCTGCAGTCCCTCCCGGGTACCATCTATCCCATATATGACAGGTCTCTTAGTCAGTTCAATATTGGCTTTTTTGTATGCGTCAATAGCGCCAAGTGCCATATCATCATTATTAGCAAAGATAACTTCCAGGTCTTCTCCGCCTTCATTAATGTATTGGGCAACTTTGGCCTGCGCCTGTTCTCTGCTCCAGTTAGCTATGGCAGATCCTTCTTTATCCACTTTTATTCCAGCTTCAATAAGGGTATCAACGGCATATTCAGTTCTTAATATTGCATCCTGATGACCGGCTTCACCTTCAATAACAAGGTATTGAATGACCCCGTCACCATTTTTATCGATTCTCTTATCCCTTTTGATTGCTTCTGCAGCAAGCTCTCCCTGCATGATACCTGATTCAAAAGCATCTGCTCCCACGTAGTAGAGTTTTTCCCACTGCATCAGATCTGACTCAACAAGTTCCCTATTGAAAAAGATGATGGGAACTTCTGCTTTTCTTGCCATATCAATGATGATAGACGGGTCTGTCCTGTCTACCAGATTAACGCATATGACCTGGCAGCCTGCTTCTATCATCTCTTTGACCTGATCATTTTGCTTGGTCTGACTGTTGGAGGCATCGTAGACTGACACGATGATATCATTTCCATTCTTCCTTGATTCTGTCACGAACTCATTGAAACTATCCATCAGCTGACCAAGGTATGTGTCATACTGATCATATAAGGTAACACCTATTTTGATCTGGGTTACAGTGTCGTCTTTGCTGAAGTTGCAGCCTGAAAAAAGGGCCGACATAAGTGACAATATCAAGACAACTATGATTATTCTTTTTAATTTCATATATTTTTCTCTGCTATTTTTCATATTTCAAAACTAATATATTCCAAATAAGTATTTTTGCTGATCCTCATCAAACATGGTATCTCTATATATTATCCTAAATGTATGGATCTCATCCTTAAAGTCTGCATATCCTGCTTCCAGCTTGGCATTTATCTGCCTGACAGTACTATAGCCCATTGCAAAATAATCCGGTACGATGAGGGCATCCACAACTCCAGTATCCAGATGATACAACACCATACTGGAAGTTCCTACACCGATCATTGCTATGTTACTGTTATTCATGTGGTCTGTCTTACATCTGATGGCAGCTTCCAGGCTGTCATTATCCAGGGCTATAAGTATATCTACCGGATACTTATATATTTTCTGCTGGATCAGATTTTCATATTTTTCATCTCCGCCATTATATTCATATTCCCAGGCAATAGTTCCACCTAAGTTGGCAATTTCATTTTCCAGAGAACTCTTCATGATCTCGATGTTATATTGTTTGGTACTGGTAGATATGATGCCTATCTTCTTGTCTGCTATACCAGTTGAAAATACTTTTTCAGCTTCGCCGGCAAGGCTTTTACCCACAGCAATGTAGTCAAATCCCATAAATGCACGGCAATCTCTGACCATATCCGGAGTTGAATCATATCCGTCAACAATGACTACAGGTATGTCAAAAGGCAGTTTGCTCAGAGAGCCGCTTAACAAAGTTCCATCATTAGACTGAAGGATAAGGGCATCTGCCCCTTGTCTCACCTGCTCCTGCGCCATTTCAATAACTTTATCTGATCCCAAATAGTCGTTGGTAGGCACTATGTAAATATCTGAAGGATAGTCTTCAGAAGCATTAAACAAGCCTTCTATATAGGTATCCCAGCCATTGCTCTGGCTGCTGCCCATTATCACGGCAATCTTATATTTCTTTTCTTCTCCATTAAGAACAAAAGGCAGGCATGCAAAAATAATAATTCCTATTATAAGTAAAACAGCTACCAACGAATAAAAGCTTATATGAATCCTTTTCATTCTTTCTCCCGCCTTTCGTCAGTATCTTTTTTATCTTCTTTTCTTTTTTCTTCCTGTCTTCTGATTTCTTCCAGTGAAGCTCCTTCTTCCATGAGTTTTTGGTTTTCTTCATTATATGGTACTGCCGGTATGTGAATGATCACTTTCGTTCCTTCGTCAGGCTCACTGTCGATCATGATTCCGTATTCCATTCCAAAACGCAGACGTATACGTTTGTTCACGTTGGCTATACCTACTCCGGAGCCTCTGCGCCTTGCACGTTCGTCGCCCTTCATGATGAGTTCAACCTGCTCTTTCGGAATGCCTATGCCATTATCTTCAACGATCAGGTAGATATCATCATCCTTTTTATAGCCGGATACTTTGATCTCTCCGTCACCGTCCATCCCTTCAACGCCATAATATATTGCATTTTCAAGTATCGGTTGAACGATGAGCTTGACGGTACAATATTTTCCTATTTCTTTATCCACATCAAAAGAGACTGTGAATTCATTTTTATATCTGACTTTCTGGATGTTCATGTAGTTTTGGGCGTGTTTGATCTCATCATCAATAGATATGATGGTCTTACCTCTGCTAAGAGATACTCTGAACAGGCTGGCCAACTGAGTTACCATGAATACAGCGTCATCATTTTTTCCACTTTCGATCATCCATACTATAGAATCCAGAGTATTGTACAAAAAGTGAGGATTTATCTGAGACTGGAGTGCATCAAGTTCATTTTTTCTCTTTTCCTCCTGCTGCTTAACAGTAGTCTTCATCAGGTTATCTATCTGATCAAAGTTGGTCTGAAGAGTTCTTCCAAGGTGCTGTATTTCTGTGGAACCGCCTATAAATACGTCTGGTTTAAGGTTTCCGTTTTCAACATCTTTTATAGATTCATTTAGCTGGATGATAGGCTTGGCGATACCGATAGCTACCAGTCTGTTAACAACAAGAAGGGCAAGGAGCGCCATGAGCATTACCATCATAGCAAAGTATTTCATGTTCTTGATACCGCCACTGTAGGTTTTATCAGGGATAACAGTGATCAGTTTCCAACCTGTGTAGCTGACTGTATTTACTATTACTGTTCTACGCTCGCCATTAAAAGTCTCTTCATGTATTCCATCATCATAAGCTGCAGCCTCATAGTTGTTCTCGTCTTTAATGCCAGTCATTACCTGTATCTGCTTAGGATGGTATATCAGATCACCATTTCCGGAGCACAGATAAACATATTGCTCTTCCATATCAGCATTGATCCTGGAGAGCATGTTCTGGATTGAAGAATAATCCATATCTACCAGAAGCACACCCATCATAGGTGTACTGTCTTCCGTAAGGTTCACCGCACGGCTAAGAGATATTACCCATGAATATTTATAGGAAGAATCGTAAAAAAGGTTTTGTACATGAGGCATGGAAAAATGCAGATTTTCCGTTTTGGATAATGCATTGATAAACCACTCCTGCTGGGTAACATCAAGGTCTTCTTTCTCATTCATTACCGGAGTGGCAGTGATGAGCTTGCCGGTATTATCATATAGAGCAATGCTGACAAGGTTATCCTTATGTGCTTCATACAAAAGATTGATCTCTGTATTGATAGATGAATATTCAAGATCTTTGTCCTTAATGACATCATAATACATTGCATCAGAAATTCTTCGCACACTGATCAGGTAGTCCTCAAGATTGGTGGCTACCTGATTTAACAATTGTTCTGACGCCTGCGTTGTCATCTGTTTTGCTCTTGAGGCAAAGAGATTAAAAAGAGTTACACCCATCAAGAGGATAAAAACAGTCGCAACAATAGAGAAAGACACAAGGATCATCATCTGTATGGAAGGTTCTTTTATATATTTTCTAAATATCCTCTTCATTGCTATCTCTTAACATGGACCTGAATTTATTTGGAGTAGTTCCATACTGTTTTTTGAATACATAGCTAAAATAGTTAACGTCGAGATATCCGACTTTTTCTGCAATGACGTAGGTCTTGTCATCGGTATCTGTCAGATATTCCATAGCTTTTTTCATACGATAATCTGTTAGGAATGTGATATAGTTCTTGCCTGTCTCTCTTTCGAATAATGTAGAGAAATAAGTAGAGCTCACGCCCAGGATGCTGCATATCTTGTCAATTCCAAGGTCCGGATCATCAAAATTGGCCTGTGAATATTCCACTGCACTTTTGATAAAAGATTCTGCAGAGCTTTTTCGCTCTGACTGGATATCTGCCTGAAGTCTCTTACACATCTCGATGAACCATTCCCTGAGCTGAAAATCTCTCATCTGTGAGACTTTGGCGTAGGTATCGCTCATATCTCCAAATATAGCTGCGGAATCAAGCTGATTTCTATTTGCAAATCTATACAGCTCACTGAGCAGTTCCATTATGAGCAGGTTGTATTGTTCTGAAGCGTCCCTGCAATTAAAGCAATTAGCTATATAATAGTCAGCAATACCTTCTACCGACTGTTCCGATCCAACAAGAATCTGTTGGAACAGCTTTTTTAATAATTCTTTTTCATCAATATCAGTAGCATCTCCATCGCATGGTGCTATCTCAGTGATATTGATGGCATGACCTGATCCAAATACAGCTCTGTAGGATACTGCATCTCTTGCACCCTTATAAGACTTTGGTATATCAGCAATCTTATCAACAGGTCTGCCAATACCCACGGTGATCACTGCATTAAGTATCCTTCTGACTGTCCTGCAGAAGCGATCACATTCATCAGTAAATCTGGTTATATCTTCTGAAGAAAGTGATACGATCAAGATAATATCCTCATGATAGGTAAATATCTTGGCATCCCATTCTTTTTCAATCTTTTCTTCAGCAATTCTCTTTAAAGAGATTGCAAGCATTACAGGGCTGAAATTGTCAGGGATATTGTCATTACCGGCATGTATCACAGCAGTGGCATATAAAGGTCCTTTAAGTTCAATCTTGTAATCGCTTATATAATCATCTATGCTGCGGCCAATAAGCTGGCCTTCCACAAGGGCTTTGTAGAAATTTTCCTGTAGCATAGGAAGATTGTCCATATAATAGTTCTGAAGTTTTTGGATATCTCTTTTGGCTGCTATCTCCTGATCAAGTGATTCCTTGATCCTAGTGAATATGCAGGAGAGCTCTTCGGAATCAATCGGCTTTAAGATGTACTCTTCTGCCTCCAGACGTATTGCCTCTTTGGCATACTCGAACTCATCAAATCCAGAAAAAATGATGATCTTGATAGTTGGGTACTGTTCTTTCAGGTGGCTGGCAAGTTCAAGGCCGTCCATATAGGGCATCTTGATATCCGTCATAACTACATCAGGAAGTGTCTCCTGAGCCAGTTCCAGTGCTTCAAGACCGTTGTGTGCATATCCTGCCACCTCGAAGCCCAGTTCATCCCATTTTATCTTCTTCATAATTGCCTGTATAACGTCCTCTTCGTCATCCACAAGCATTACTGTATAATTACTCATAACTCCTCATAAAAACCTTTCATAACAATCTCACAAATATAGGACTATCATAATACGACCTGTAACTAAAAACAAATCAAACGACATTTTTCGTTTATTATTGACTTATCTTTATTTCGTGGCTATTATGTTTATGAAGCGATTTTGCTTATAATAATTGTATATGGATGAATGCTAGGGGAGCTACGCTGAGATGTTATGTTTTTCAACATAATGACCCTTACTACTTGAACCGGATAATGCCGGCGTAAGGAAGCAAGAGATATATTAAAGCACACTAGATTCACAGGTTATCCTTTGGATCTTTTTGTTTTATATAGCATATTAACGATACTCCCTATGATTTCATCAAGGGAGGTTTTTTTATGTCATTATTTTTAGAAAAAGTTGTAGAGGACGGAAGTACTACATACAACATCACAACGCTGGGATATATCCTCTTTGCAGTGATCATTGTCATTGCAATGCTTGCAGCTTGCTTTTTTACAAATACTGATAATAAAAACAAGATAGGTACAAAACATCTTGCATTTTCAGCAGCATGCATGGCTCTTGCATTTGTTACTTCTATGATCAAATTACTGCACCTGCCTATGGGTGGTTCTATAACACTTTTCAGCATGTTCTTCATCACATTTATTGGTTATCTGTATGGTCCAAGAACAGGTCTTACAGCTTCCATCGCTTATGGTTTCCTGCAGCTTATAATTGACCCATATATCATAAGCCTGCCACAGATGATGCTTGATTATATCTTAGCTTTCGGTGTCATGGGAATTTCAGGATTTTTTGCAGGTAAAAAGAATGGCCTCATTACCGGTTATGTAGCTGGTACAGTTGGAAGATTCATATTCTCATTCATTTCCGGAGTTGTGTTCTTTGGAATGTATGCGCCAGAAGGAATGTCTCCTGTTCTGTATTCATTTGGATACAACGGAATATGCATTGGCGCAGAGATAGTCCTTACAGTCATAGTGTTATATATCCCTGCTGTTCGCAATGCCTTGAACAAGCTGCGTAATATGGCTTTTGAAGCTGATTCAAAGGTAAAGTTCTCTGTTAATATGTGAACACTATGTGAATTATTTTTTATCTATATTGCATTTTCTTATAATGCTATGTATACTTACCTTGCACGTGTAAGGTAGTGTAATTGCTACTTTTTATTTAATAGTCGTAAAAATTTTATATTTAGCAAAACCGGAGTAATCCGGCGACGCAAAGCTATAGGGCCTCACTGAGGCAGCCAGTTGCATTCTTATCTAGAATTTAAGGTATTGCAATTTGGGCAATACCTTTTATTTTTTTTGCCAATTGAACCTAAGTATTTATGCGTATGCCGTAAGCAGATATATCCGGAACTTTGAAAGGATTATCACTATGGAAAAAAGAAATTCAGCTTCATCATCTATCGCAGTAAAAATTACAGTAATTGCATTTATCATTACAGCAATTGCTATTGCAGCTTACTCAGCTATTACTTATTATCTGACTCTGACATCAACATCAAATCTTGGTCTTAAACTATTTGGTATCGGTGCAGTGATCATGATCTTACTTGCAGTTGTAATGTACTCTGGCATCAAGTATGCTGTACAGCCTATCAATCGTGTTGCAGACGTTATCGAGCATGTATCAAATCTTAATCTTACATCTGAATATGATGATGAAATTGATGACCTCATTGACCGTAACGACGAAATTGGTTACATTGCTTCATGCACAAAGGAAATGAAATCCAACCTTACAAATATCGCAGGCGACATCCAGAGATTGGTTGGTTGATAAAAGATGCGCATCAGTTGCGCGTTTCCTAATAAATGCATATAGGTAGACATATGATCAGATCCAGCCGCAAGTATTTGCAGTGTACTTGCGACTGGATTTTTGTGTCTCACGATGAATTTGTTTCCTATTTGTCTTTGCTATACAATTAGTGTATGATATTACTTGCGTTTCTGAAGGTAGGATATTTATGAGTAATATTAGAAGTAGTAAAAATTTAATGACAGAGGGAAGTGTGTCTGCCAAGATCATTGGATTTGCAGTACCACTCTTTCTGGGCAATCTTTTTCAGCAGTTATACAATACTGTTGATTCGTTGATAGTTGGCAACTATCTGGGAAGTGAGGCTTTGGCAGCTGTAAGTACAGCGGGAAACCTCATATTTTTTATGATTGGCTTTGTTTATGGTCTCTCGCAGGGTGCCGGAGTTGTAATTGCCAGGTACATTGGAGCCAAGGATTCCAAAGCTACTGAAATAGCTGTGCATACCACTGTTGCACTTGGCGTTTTTTGCAGCATACTTCTGACCTTACTTGGAACAGTTTTTGCTCCTCAGATACTGATTCTGATGAGTACTCCGGAAAATGTGCTTCCATTGTCAGTTTCATATTTTAGAGTTTATTTTGCAGGTGCTACCTGTTTTGTAATGTACAACATTTTTGTTGGTATCCTGCAGGCAGCCGGTGACAGTAAGCATCCGCTGCAGTATCTAGTTACATCATCAATAATAAATATCTTTTTAGATATCATATTTATAAGGTTTTTAGGACTTGGAGTTGCAGGTGCAGGTCTTGCAACAGTTATAGCTCAGGCTGTATCAGTTATACTGTGCTGTACAAGACTCATGAGGACCGATGACGATTACAGGCTTATATGGTCCAAGGTTCGTTTCCACAGATCTACACTTGCCAAGATCATTCAGTATGGTCTTCCATCCGGTTTTCAGAATTCCATCATTGGTTTTGCCAATGTAGTAGTTCAGTCTCACATCAATTATTTTGGGGATATGGCGATGGCAGGCGCCGGTGCATATAGTAAGATTGAAGGTTTTGCCTTCCTTCCTATAACAAGTTTCACTATGGCTCTTACAACCTTTGTGAGCCAGAATATTGGAGCCGGCAAATATGACCGAGTTAAGAAAGGCGCTATCTTCGGCACTATATGCTCAGTATCGATCGCAGAGGTCATAGGTGTTATCATTTATACTTTTGCTCCAATACTGATAGCTGCCTTTGATAATACAAGCGAGGTAGTACAGCTTGGAACTGACAGAGCAAGGATATGTGCTCTCTTCTATTGTCTCCTTGCTTTCTCACACGTTATGTCATCAATACTTAGAGGTGCGGGACGTTCCATTATCCCTATGATCATCATGATGATCTGTTGGTGCATAATACGAGTATCGATTTTGATAGTTTCCAGTCTGTTTGTCCGTGACCTTAACATAGTAAACAGTGTATATCCAATTACCTGGGCACTGTCTTCAATATGTTTTACAGTCTACTTCAAGATCAGCAAAGTCCTGACTCCTCAGAGTGCTGCTTAATGAGACTTTCGCAACGCGCTCTTTAGTCACACCGGAATAACGAAAGCTGCATCCCCCAAAGATGCAGCTTTCATTTTTCTATTATCTAATTAACCCTTCTCTATAGTATAGCTATAATCAGCAAAGTCTACATGGAGTGTTGCAAATGCTCCATTGTTTTTCCAAGTGATGTCTAGCTTACTACCATTTGTATTGATATCCATTTCAGCATCAAAGCCAAAAGCTGGATATGTGTTTCTGAATCTAAGAAGCTCAATCTGCTTGCTGACAATGTCAGTTTTGATTGCTTCATTTATGTACTCACCTGAGAGATTAGTACGGTTGATTTCTTTATGTCCACCTGCACCAGCTCTTTTAACTGCTTCATAATCATTTTTCCCAGCAAAAAGATCAAGGTACCATACCTGAGGTTTGCCAGGCATGAACATCTGGATTGCTCTGGCAAGCAGCATCTTCTTATCATCATCACCTAATGCACTATAATATGTTGAGTTTACCTGATAGTACATTTTCTTCTGACCGTGAAGGTCTTTTACCAGACCACCTCTGCCTACGATAGTCTGTATAAGTTCATCTATCTCTCCCTCTGAAAGCATTCCTTTAAGGTCAAGAAGTGGAATACCATCGTGGCATCCCAACATATTAACTACGCGGATTTTCTTATCCTGCAGTTCTTTTGCCCAATTAGCAAGGGCTGCGCCATCTTTCTTTTCGATAGCATAGATCAGTAATCCCGGAAGGAAGAAGTCATATGTCATATAGCCTTTAGAAGCGACTGTTTCATATACTTTTTCACCATAACTTGCATGTATCTCAGGAAGCAGTTTAACACCATATTTGTCTGCAAGCTCTCTTACTTTAGCAAGAAGATCCCATGTTCCAGGATCATTCATGAAGTTCTTTTCACCAGGCTCTTTTGGAGCATAGGCAAAAGCATCGAGTCTTACAATCCTTGCACCATATCCTGCAAGAGTCTTGAGTGTATTTTCATAATGCTCCCAAACAAGAGGAGACTTGATATTAACATCCATCTGTCCAAGGTATTTTCTGTTAGATTCCAGGAAATCTACTACCTTGTCTCTGTATTTTTCAAAACCTGTAAAGTCAATTTCTTTTGGAGTCTTACCTGCGTCAAGTTCAGCACAGATCTTCTCTGCGAGCTTGGTTGCTGCAAGATACTGCATGTCTTCACAAGGTCCATGCATAAGATCCTGCTGATCAGGTCTGATATACTGGACTTCCTGATAAAAAGTATTCCAATAAGGAACATCGCTTCCATCAGGCATCCTCACCATAAGGATCGGAAGTCCCGGTTTTCTAAAGAACATATCCTTGATATATTCTTCTCTTGGCTGGATGTAACCATCTTCAGTCATTTCACCGCAGCCTTCCCAGAATTTATTCCAGTTGATGAAGAAATCTTTATATTTAGAATTCTCACCATTTTTTAATATATCCTGAAACTGCTCTGACAGTACTGATGCGTGGTTCAAAATAAAATCAAGCTTCAGATCCATTCCAAGATCTTTGAGATCTTCGATATCCTGTCTGTCAGCAAGTACTTCATTGATACCGTAATCAATAACAGAGAAACCTCTGTCCAGATCTGTATTAAAGATACTTGGTAAGATATAGAAGGACTGAAATACGTCTTTCATTTCATCTTTTTTCAGAAAAGAAACAACATCACCAAGTGTTCCACCTATACTGTCCGGATATGCGTTGAGCATTGGTCCGTTATCTACATATTTACTCATTCTTATCTCCTCGTATAATATCTTTTAGATCATTATTTAATATCATTGTTTGTAGTTACTGTTATTCAAAGGCTTAGTTAAAC
>SVGC01000009.1 GCA_015056495.1 Butyrivibrio sp. | reverse complement strand
TCTTTAGACTCAGTGCCGGTAACAGGCCCTTATAGGGCCAGAACAAACCACCGGCTAAGCCGGTGGTTCTGATTATAATAGCAGTTCACGATTTTTTTATAAATGTACAGTTGACATTAAGTTCTTATAGTGATAACTTTAGTAACAGAAGATGTTAGCACTCAATGAGAGTGAGTGCTAATTATCAAAAAAGAGATAGCAATTCCATTCAGATTAAAAGAAAGGGGTAATAGAATGCAGTTAGATGATAGAAAAAGAAAAATATTGCACGCTATTGTCCGCAACTATCTCGAAACAGGTGAGCCTGTAGGAAGCAGAACTATTTCCAAGTTCACAGATCTCAACCTCAGTTCAGCAACTATCAGAAATGAGATGTCAGATCTTGAAGAAATGGGACTGATCATTCAGCCACATACTTCAGCCGGTCGAATTCCTTCCGATCAGGGGTATCGAGTTTATGTAGACGAGATGCTTGCTGAAAAAGATAAAGAAGTAGATCAGATGAAGGAGATGCTCCTTGACAAAGAAGAAAAACTTGAAAATCTACTTAAGCAGGTAGCTAAGACCCTTGCGGTTGACACCAATTATGCAACAATGATCTCGGCACCGCAGGTACAGAGAAATAAGATCAAATTTATACAGATATCAAGAGTTGATGAGGGACATCTCCTTGCAACAGTCGTAAGAGAAGGTAATCTTATCAAGAACAAGATGATACCTGTAGAAGAACAGCTTGATGATGCCAATATGCTCAAGCTCAACATACTTCTTAATACTAGACTTACAGGCCTTACAGTTGAGCAGATCAACATCGGACTTATAGCCGCTATCAAACAGGAAGCTGGTATCCACAGTGAACTGGTCAGCAAGATAATTGATACTGCTGCAGAAACTATCATACAGGATGAAGATCTTCAGATATACACATCCGGAGCTACTAACATATTTAAATATCCGGAGCTTGCAGATCAGCAAAATGCCAGCGATCTTATATCAGCATTTGAAGAAAAGACAGATCTTACCAGTCTTGTTGAAACAACTCTTTCCTCAGAGGAAAACGAGACAGGCATTCAGGTATATATAGGAAATGAAAATTCTGTACAGTCCATGAAGGATTGTAGCGTAGTCACAGCCACCTATGATCTTGGTGATGGCATGAGAGGAACGGTTGGAATCATAGGACCTAAGCGAATGGACTACGACAAAGTAATATCCACTCTTAAGAATATGCGTAAGAGTCTGGATGATCTGTATAAAGACAAGCACTAGAAAAAGGAGATAGAGATTTGAGTAAGGATAAGGAAAAGGAAATCCTTGAAGAGGTATTAGAAGATCTCGAAGAGGAATCTGCTAAAAAAGCAAAAGATGCTGAGGCAGAAAAAGAAGAAGCAGCAGAAGAAAACGAAGCTGAAGAGGCTGAGGAAGAAACTACAGAAGCTGATTCAGAAGATGCCGAAGAACCTAAGGAAAAGAAAGGTCTTTTTGGTAAAAAAGAAAAGAAAGATCCTTTAAAAGAAAAGATTCAGGAGCTTCAGGATAAATATGTAAGACAGGTTGCTGAATTTGATAACTTCAGAAAACGTACTGATAAGGAAAAGAGCCAGATGTTTGAACAGGGACAGGCCAATGTCCTTGAAAAGATCCTTCCGGTTGTGGACAACTTTGAAAGAGGTCTTGCAGCTTCTCCGGAAGACGAACAGGGTAAAGCTTTTGCGGACGGTATGAACATGATATACAAGCAGCTCATGAAGCAGCTTGAAGATTTGGGAGTAACACCTATTGAAGCACTTGGACAGGAATTTGACCCTAATCTGCACAATGCAGTAATGCAGGTTGCAAGTGAAGAGTACGAATCAGGAGTAGTAGCTCAGGAACTTCAAAAGGGATATAAATTCCATGATACAGTTCTTAGACACAGCATGGTTGCTGTAGCAGAGTAATTGTTAATTATAGATTTAATCATTTTTCAGAATAAAAACGGAGGAAAATAAAATGAGTAAGATTATAGGTATTGACCTTGGTACTACAAATAGCTGCGTAGCAGTTATGGAAGGCGGAAAGCCAACAGTTATAGCAAATGCAGAAGGCGCTAGAACAACACCTTCTATCGTTGCTTTCACAAAGAACGGAGAAAGACTTGTAGGTGAGCCTGCAAAACGTCAGGCAGTTACAAACGCTGACAACACAATTGCATCAATCAAGAGAGATATGGGTACAGACAGAGGTCGTACAATTGATGGCAAGAAGTATTCTCCACAGCAGATTTCTGCTATGATCCTGCAGAAGCTTAAGGCAGATGCAGAACAGTATCTCGGCGAAAAGGTTACAGAAGCAGTTATCACAGTTCCTGCTTATTTCAATGATGCTCAGCGTCAGGCTACAAAGGATGCTGGTAAGATCGCTGGTCTTGAAGTAAAGCGTATCATCAACGAGCCTACAGCAGCAGCTCTTGCATATGGTCTTGATAATGAGAAAGAACAGAAGATCATGGTTTATGACCTTGGTGGTGGTACATTTGATGTATCTATCATTGAAATCGGTGATGGTGTCATCGAAGTTCTTTCAACAAACGGTGATACACACCTTGGTGGTGATGACTTTGATAATGCGATCATCAACTGGATGGTTCAGGAATTCAAGAACAAGGAAGGCGTAGACCTTTCAGGCGATAAGATGGCTATGCAGAGACTTAAGGAAGCTGCAGAAAAGGCTAAGAAGGAACTTTCTTCTTCAACAACAACAAATATCAACCTTCCTTTCATCACAGCTACAGCAGAAGGTCCTAAGCACTTTGATGCAGACCTTACAAGAGCTAAATTTGAGGAACTTATTCATGACCTTGTTGAAAGAACAGCTATCCCAGTACAGAACGCTATGAAGGATGCAGGTCTTTCTAACTCAGATCTTGGTAAGGTACTTCTTGTTGGTGGTTCAACACGTGTTCCTTGCGTAGTTGAAAAGGTTAAACAGCTCACAGGACATGAGCCATCTAAGAACCTTAACCCAGATGAATGTGTTGCAGTTGGTGCTTCTATTCAGGGTGGTAAGCTTGCAGGCGATGCAGGTGCTGGAGACATCCTCCTTCTTGATGTAACACCTCTTTCACTTTCTATCGAGACAATGGGTGGTGTTGCTACAAGACTTATCGAGCGTAACACAACAATTCCTACAAAGAAGAGCCAGGTATTCTCAACAGCCGCTGATAACCAGACAGCCGTTGATATCAACGTACTTCAGGGTGAGAGACAGTTCGCTAGAGATAACAAGTCTCTTGGACAGTTCAGACTTGATGGTATCCCACCAGCAATGAGAGGTGTACCACAGATCGAAGTTACATTTGATATCGATGCAAACGGTATCGTAAACGTATCAGCTAAGGATCTTGGAACAGGTAAGGAACAGCACATCACAATCACAGCTGGTTCTAACATGTCTGATGAAGATATCGAAAAGGCTGTTAAGGAAGCTCAGGAATATGAAGCTCAGGATAAGAAGAGAAAAGAGGGTATCGATGCTCGTAACGATGCTGACTCATTTGTATTCCAGACAGAGAAAGCTCTTGCAGATGTAGGCGACAAGGTCGATGCATCAGCTAAGCAGACTGTAGAAGATGACATCAAGTCTCTTAAGGAACTCCTTGAGCAGACAAAGGATAAGGAACTTTCAGACAGCGAGATCGATCAGCTCAAGAGCCAGAAAGAAAAGCTCATGAACGACGCTCAGGCAGTATTTGCAAAAGTTTATGAGAACGCTCAGGGTGCAGCTGGAGCAGCAGGTCCAGATATGAGTCAGGCAGGTCCTGATATGGGCGCTTCAAATGCAGGTTCATCAAATGATGACGTAGTAGATGGAGATTACAGAGAAGTTTAATTCTTACTGTGAATAGCCACAAGCAAGTAAACAGTAGTGGATAATTCTTATATGTAATCACATAGGATAATATTTAATAAAACATTTATAATATTTTTGTTGCGTAGGGCCCAGTACATAGATTAATATGTATTGGGCATAACGCGTACAGGAGAAAGATAAATAATGGCAGATCAGAAAAGAGACTACTACGAAGTCTTAGGTGTTGATAAAAGCGCTTCAGACGAAGAGATAAAAAAAGCATATAGAGTTCTTGCTAAGAAATATCACCCGGATATGAACCCTGGTGATAATGATGCAGCTGAAAAATTCAAAGAAGCATCTGAAGCATACGCAGTACTTAGTGATCCAGAGAAAAAGCGTCAGTACGACCAGTTTGGACATGCAGCCTTTGATGGTGGTGCAGGTGCAGGCGGATTTGATTTCAACAGTGCTGACTTTGGAGATATATTTGGAGATATATTTGGAGATTTCTTCGGTGGCGGACGCAGAAGCCAGGGTGCCAGAAGCGGACCTCAGAAGGGTGCCAATATCAGAACCAGCGTTAGAATTACTTTTGAAGAAGCTGTTTTTGGATGCGAGAAAGAACTTGATCTCACATTAAAGGATCCATGTCCTACATGTAAGGGAACAGGTGCTAAGCCTGGAACTACAGCACAGATGTGTCCTAAGTGTGGCGGTAAAGGTCAGGTTGTATTTACTCAGCAGTCTTTCTTTGGAACAGTCAGAAATGTACAGACATGTCCGGAATGTGGCGGATCAGGTAAAGTCATTAAGGATAAGTGTGCAGACTGCCATGGAACAGGATATATTGCAAGCCGCAAAAAGATTCAGGTTACTATCCCTGCCGGTATCGATAATGGACAGAGCGTCCGTATCCGTGAGAAAGGTGAGCCAGGTATCAACGGCGGACCAAGAGGAGACCTTCTTGTTGAAGTTGTTGTATCACAGCATCCTATTTTCCAGAGACAGGATTATGATATTTATTCAACAGTTCCTATGTCATTTGCAGTTGCATCCCTTGGTGGATCAGTTGTAGTAGATACTGTTGATGGCAAGGTGATCTATGATGTTAAGCCTGGAACACAGACAGATACAAGAGTCAGACTCCGTGGCAAGGGCGTACCTTCACTGAGAGACAGAAATGTTCGTGGTGATCACTACGTAACACTTGTAGTTCAGGTACCAGACAGACTTTCAAAAGAGGCTAAGGATCTTCTTAAGAAGTTTGACGAAGTCACTGGCGATAGCTTAACAGCTGCAGACAGAGCAACAGGTGCTCAGAAAGATCCAAACAATGACGGATCAGGTAAGAAAAAGAAATTCTGGAAATAATTCAGAGACTATTTAAATAAAAATCAGCGCGGGGTGAACTAAAAAATCATCCCGCGCATTTGTGCGTTTTATACATTACCATTATCTATGGAGGAAAAGACTAAATGAAGTGGATGCGTTTTAGAATAAGAACTAATGAAGAGTCAGAAGATATCATCATCAGTAGTATGACTGATATTGGTCTTGAAGGAGCACAGATTGAAGATAGTGCGCCATTAACTGCTGCAGAGAAAGAGCAGATGTTTATTGACTCTCCAGAACTGGAACCGGATGAACTTCCAGACATCCCACAAGGCGTTGCCTACCTTAGTTTTTTTGTAGAAATAGATGATGACAACAATCTCACTATAGAAGAGTACAATGACGAAGGCGAACTTGTAAAAGTAAAGAAGACTCCTGAAGAAATGCAGGCTTCTATCAGAGAAGTACTGGATGATCTGGCATCCTGGTCAGATATTGGAGATGGCACAATATCAGTAGATGTTACAGAGGATATTGACTGGATAAATAACTGGAAGCAGTATTTCCACAAGTTTTTCGTAGATGATGTACTTGTAATCCCATCCTGGGAAAAGGTATCACCAGAGGAAGAGCAGAAAGCCAAAATGGTACTCCATATTGATCCGGGAACAGCCTTTGGTACTGGAATGCATGAGACAACACAGCTCTGCATCAGAATGCTCAAGAAGTACATGACTGATGGAGCCAAGGTCCTTGATGTAGGAACAGGAAGCGGAGTGCTTTCTATCCTTGCAATGATGTTTGGTGCCAAGGATGCAGTTGGAACAGATCTTGATAAATGTACAATACCAGCTGTTGCAGAAAACCTTGAAGCTAATGGAATTGATAAAGACAGATTTAATCTGATAATTGGAAATATCATAGATGATAAAAAAGTGCAGGATGAAGTAGGCTATGAAAAATATGATATCGTAGTTGCCAATATTCTTGCCAACGTACTGGTGCCTCTTACACCGGAAGTTAAACAGCACCTTAAAAAAGGCGGTATCTACATTACATCCGGTATTATCGACATGAAAGAGGAAGAAGTAAAGAAAGCCCATGAAGACGCTGGTTTTGAAATCCTTGAGATACATCATCAGGGAGACTGGGTATCTATTACTTCAAGAAAAAATTGATATGCACAATCTTTTAAGAAAAATGCAGACTTCAAACAGAAAACAACGAGGATAAAGATGTTTCATTTTTTTGCTGAAAGCAGTCAGATGTCTCTTGAAGACAAGACTCTTACTATAACTGGCTCAGATTACAATCACATAGCCAATGTCCTGAGAATGAAGGTAGGCGAAGAATTGTCTGTAAGCCTTAGAGATAGTGAGGACGGAAAAGAATACAGATATGGTATTGAAGAGATAACAGAAGACACAGTCATCTGCAAACTTAGATTTATCAAAGAAGATGGACTTGAACTCCCTTCTAAAGTCTACCTGTTTCAGGGACTGCCAAAGGCAGACAAAATGGAGCTCATTATCCAGAAATGTGTTGAACTCGGTGTATATCAGGTGATTCCTGTTAGTACCAAACGCTCAATTGTCAAACTTGATGAGAAAAAAGCTGAATCAAAGATAAAAAGATGGCAGAGTATCTCAGAAGCTGCAGCCAAACAGAGTAAGAGACGTATCATCCCTGAAGTGTCCAAGCCGGTTACTATGAAGCAGGCGGTTGAGATGGCCAAAGAAATGGATGTGAGACTCATTCCTTATGAGCTTGCAGAAGGAATGGATAAGACAAGAGAGATAATAAACAGCATCGAGCCGGGACAGAGCGTTGCAATCTTCATTGGACCTGAAGGCGGTTTTGATGATAAAGAAATAGAGCTATGCCGTGAAAATGGTATAGAGCCTATAACACTTGGAAAGAGAATACTTAGAACTGAGACTGCAGGATTTACAGTACTTGCATGGCTTGGATTTCATTTAGATATATAAGGACAGGAAGAAAATGGAAGCATATTTAGATAATTCGGCTACAACAAAGGCATTTGATGAAGTGATCGAGGTAGTAGCCAGAACAATGACACAAGACTACGGCAACCCTTCAAGCATGCATCACAAGGGAGTTGTAGCAGAAAATTATGTAAAAGAAGCACAAAAGCGCATCGCAGCTACATTAAAGGCTGAGCCAAAAGAAATCCTATTAACATCAGGTGGTACAGAATCTGATAACATGGCTATCATCGGAACAGCCAGAGCTATGTGCAGAAGAGGAAAGCACATCATCACAACAAGCATTGAACACCCTGCTGTACTAAATACATGCGCATACCTTGAAAAAGAAGGCTTTGAAGTAACATACCTGGGAGTAGATGCTCAGGGACGTGTATCCTTAAAAGACCTTGAAGAAGCTATAAGACCTGATACTATACTGGTTTCCATGATGCTTGTAAATAATGAGATTGGAACAATGCAGCCAGTTGCTGAGGCGGGAGAACTTATTAAGAAGATCAATAAAGATATAGTGTTCCACGTAGATGCCGTTCAGGGATATGGTAAATTACAGATCAATCCTAAGAAGATGGGAATAGATCTGATGTCTGTCAGCGGACACAAGATCCACGGCCCTAAAGGAATCGGATTTTTATATATCAGAAATGGCGTGAGAATAGTGCCTATTAACTATGGCGGCGGTCAGCAGAATGGACTCAGATCCGGTACATTAAACGTTCCTGGCATTGCAGGACTTGGTCTGGCAGCAGAAAAGATATACAAAAACCTTGATGAAGAAACCTCCAAAATGAGAGAACTAAGAAATTACTTCATCAAAGAAATAACTTCCAGGCTTGAAGATACTTATATTAACGGTGTTACAGATGATGAGAGCAAATGTGCTCCACATATTATCAGCTTGTCTATCAAGGGAGTAAGAGCAGAAGTAGTGCTCCACGCCCTCGAAGAAAAAGAAATATACGTATCATCAGGCAGTGCATGTGCTACTAACAACCCACATGTATCAGCAACCTTAAAGGCAATTGGATTAGACTCATCACTTCTTGATTCTACTATCAGGATCAGTATGTCAGTCTTTACAACCAAGGAACAAATAGATTATACTATCGAGCAGTTATGCGAAATAATCCCTATGCTCAGGAGATTCGCCAGAAGGTAAGCTACAACTGCTATAGCAGGGTTTCCTGTGTGTGAGCAGTAACAATATATGAAAAGTAACTGAGAAACGTGTTTTAGAAAGAGGTATATATGCACTATCATGCATTCGTAATAAAATATGCTGAAATTGGAATAAAAGGAAAGAACAGATACATTTTTGAAGATGCTCTTGTTAAACAGATTGAAAGAGTTCTGAAAAATGTTGAAGGAACCTTCAATGTAACTAAGGTATCCGGAAGAGTTTATCTTGAAGCTAAGGACTATGATTTTGATGAGACTGTTGCTGCTCTTCAGACAGTTTTTGGTATAACAGGAATATGCCCAACTGTATGTGTTTCAAGAGATGGAGATGGTAAATTACCTGATCCTGCCGGAATATCCAAGAAAGTAATTGAATTTGTAGATGGAGTATATCCTGACAAGCATAAGACCTTCAAGGTTAAATGCCGTCGTGTGGACAAGAGTTATCCAAAGGATTCACAGGAGATGGATAGAGATCTTGGTTCAGACATACTTGATGCTTTCCCGGAGATGAAAGTCGATGTACATAACCCTGATATCCTGATCAATGTAGAGATCAGAGAACAGCTCAACATCTTTTCAGAGATAATCCCTGGACCTGGTGGAATGCCAACAGGCTCAGCCGGTAAGGCTATGCTCCTGTTATCAGGCGGTATTGATTCTCCAGTTGCAGGATACATGGTAGCCAAAAGAGGTGTTGAAATAGAGGCAGTTTATTTCAATGCACCACCATATACAAGTGAGAGAGCAAAACAGAAAGTTATAGACCTGGCAGGTGTTGTTGCCAAATATACAGGAAGAGTAAAACTCCACGTTATCAACTTCACAGACATACAGATGTATATCTATGAGAAATGTCCACATGATGAGCTTACGATCATCATGAGACGTTACATGATGAGGATTGCTCAGATGCTGGCTCTTAATACAGGCTGTAGCGGACTTGTTACAGGTGAAAGTATCGGACAGGTGGCATCACAGACTATGGAAAGCCTTCTGTGCACCAATGCGGTAGTTGATAAGATGCCGGTTTACAGACCAGTCATCGCATTTGATAAGCAGGACATCGTTGATATATCACTCAAAATCGATGCTTATGAAACATCTATCCTTCCATACGAGGATTGCTGTACTATATTTGTAGCTAAGCACCCTGTTACAAAGCCAAGAATAGATATAATAGAGCACCATGAAAATAATCTCGCAGAAAGAATCGACCAGATGATAAAGACAGCTATTGATACTGATGAGATTATCGAGATAGTAAAATAAAAACTTATAATGTGCAGCATTGCACATTTTGCAAGATGAAGAAAAAAGGCATCCACATAATGTGGATGCCTGAAAAATTATCCTTTAATGAAGTTTTCTCACAGCAAGGCTGTGAGATCACACATGATATAGGTATGACGCTTAGATCATGTATGGCTTAAGAACCTGCATAACTTCATCAGCGCCGTCTTCTGCGTGGATATTTAAATCGATTGGCTTAGAAAGATCCAATGAGAAAATACCCATAATAGACTTTGCGTCAATTACATATCTACCTGATACAAGGTCAAAATCATAATCAAACTTCGTAATATCGTTTACGAAAGATTTAACCTTATCGATAGAATTAAGAGAAATTTTAACTGTCTTCATTGCGCAAATACCTCCTTCTTTCCTTTAATAGTAAACGTGCTTTTGATAAAAGTCAATCTTTATCATGGGATTAAAAAGAAAAAATTTTGAAACTATTTATAACTAAAATTTTTAGCGCTTTTAAGTAACTAAAAATTGACAGTTTTAATTAACGATATAATGATTATACAAAAATAGAAAGGTAAAAAAATGCCAAAGAAAATTGCAGTACATAACCTTGGCTGTAAAGTTAATAGCTACGAACTTGATGTAATGCAGCAGAGACTGAAAGACAAAGGATACGAAATAGTTCCTTTTGACACCGAAGCTGATGTTTACATTATCAATACTTGTACAGTTACAAATATTGCAGATCGCAAGAGCAGACAGATGCTCCATAAGGCCAAAAAAGAAAATCCGGAAGCCATAGTAGTTGCAGTTGGATGCTATGTTGAAACTGATAAGGCTGGAGTATTGAAGGACGAAAGCATCGATCTGGCAGTTGGTAATAACAGAAAAGCAGATATTGTAGATCTTCTTGAAGAGTATATCAAGGAAAAAGAGTCCGAAGAAAAAGTGGATAAGACACTCTGTGGTAATTCAATGGTGGATATCAATCACACCAATGAATATGAAGAGATGAAACTTAGCCAGATGCCGGGACACACAAGAAGTTATATCAAGATACAGGATGGCTGTAATCAGTTCTGTTCCTATTGTATCATCCCATTTGCGAGAGGAAGGATAAGATCAAGACAACAGCAGGATATCATTGAAGAAGTAACAACCCTTGCCAAGGATGGTTGTAAGGAAATAGTAATAACAGGTATCCACATCAGCTCTTTTGGACTTGATAGAGAAGGTTCAGAACTCCTTGAACTGATCCAGAAGCTCAATGCTATCCCTGGAATAGAGCGTATCCGACTTAGCTCCATGGAACCAAGGATCATTACAAAAGAGATGGCAGAAGGACTTGCAGCACTTCCAAAGGTATGTCCACACTTCCACTTATCACTTCAGAGCGGATGTGATGAGACATTAAAGAGGATGAATCGCCATTATGACACAGCAGATTTTGCAAGAGGTGTAGAACTCCTTAGAACAGTGTATGACAGACCGGCTATTACAACTGATGTTATTGTAGGATTTCCTGGTGAGACAGAGGAAGAGTTTAAAGAGACTGTTGAGTTCCTGGAAAAGATCAATTTTTATGAGATGCATGTGTTTAAATACTCTGTAAGAAAAGGAACTGTTGCCGCAAAGCTCCCAGGTCAGCTTACTGACAAGCAAAAGAGTGTTAGAAGTGATGTCCTTCTTGAGATGACAGAAAGGCAGTCTCGTGAATACAGACAGAGCTTTATCGGTGAGAGCTTTGCAGTACTCTGGGAAGATGAAGAAGAGGTAGATGGCAAAACATACCTCACAGGACTTTCAGACAGATATGTCAGAGTAGCTGTTTTAAAAGAAAAAGCAAAAGAGAATAATTACACTACCGGAAGCATTTCTGTAGTCACACCGTCAGCCTTCCTCAAACCGGATACATTGCTTATTTAATTAGATTATAGTAAACTTAATGTATATACCTAAATTACAGTGCCTATTATGAATCTGTGGAAAATAGCTGAATATCAGTGCTTCACAGCTCACATGTGGCCTAATGGGAGAAACGGACGATATGCAGAATTCAAATCAGGATCTGGGCAACACCCAGTTTTTTAAAGTTGAGATCGAGCCTGAGACAGGTGTGAAAAAGGTTCTTGAAGTAGTATATGAAGCACTTATGGAGAAGGGTTATAATCCCGTAAACCAGATAGTTGGATATATCATGTCAGGAGACCCTACTTATATCACAAGCCATAAGGGAGCAAGAAGCCTTATCATGAAGGTTGAGCGTGATGAGCTTGTAGAAGAGATGCTGACAGAATATATTCGAGCAAATAACTGGGCTAGAAAGTAATATTTAAATGCGAATAATGGGATTGGACTACGGCTCTAAGACCGTTGGCGTAGCAATCAGCGATGAACTGCTGCTCACTGCGCAGGCCAAGGAGATAATCCGTAGGAAAGAAGAAAATAAACTTAGGCGCACCCTTGCCAGGATTGAAGAACTGATACAGGAGTACAACGTAGAGAAGATAGTACTTGGTCTTCCGGTACACATGGATCAGTCTGTTGGTGTGCGTGCAGAACTGGCGCTTGAATTTAAAGACCACATAGAGAGACGTACAGGAATCCCTGTAGTCATGTGGGATGAGAGACTGACAACTGTAGAAGCTGATGAGATCATGGACGAAGTAGGTGTTCCAAGAAATCAGCGAAAGGAATATGTTGATATGATAGCTGCACAGATCATCTTGCAGGACTATCTTGATAACAGACCAGATAAAAAAGAGGAATAAGATTTTGGAAAAGATATTTTTTACACCAGAAGGTGAGGAGCCGGTAGAGTTCTATGTTCTTGAACAGACTGTGATCGGTGGACAGAACTACATACTTGTTACTGATGCTGAAGACGGGGACGGCGAAGCATGGATACTTAAAGATAATTCTGGGGAAAATGATACAGAAGCAATATACGAAATGGTAGAAGATGACAAAGAACTTGAAGCGTTGGGAGAGATCTTTAGAAAACTTCTTGATGAAGACGGCGTTGGATTAGATTTTTAAAGTTTTCAGAAGAAGTCTTAATTCCCCCAAGTCACAATGATCTTTGGAGGTATTAAATGGCAAATAAGCACTCTGAAATTGATGCAGAGCAGTTTAAAAAACTGCTGAAAGAAAAGGGACTTAAGGTTACAAACCAGAGAATACTGGTTTTACAAGCACTGACTGGAAGTGGTGATACGCACCTTACAGCAGAGCAGATATATGAACTTGTACGAGCAGACTTTCCGGATATCGGACTGGCTACTGTGTATAGAACAATACAGGTACTATTAGAGCTGGACCTCATTGATCGAGTTAACTTTGATGATGGAATTGAACGCTATGAGCTCGCGCGGACAAAAGCGGATGGATCAAAGCATCACCATCATCACATGATATGTTTGAACTGTGGGAAGGTCTTTGAATTTGAGCAAGACATGATGGAAGGTCTTGAAGAGGAAATCAAAATAAAGACTGGATTTAAAGTAGTTGATCATGAGGTTAAGCTTTACGGGTACTGCACAGAATGTGGAGGAAATACGTAATTGAGTAACAACCAAAAAGAGAATACATCCAAGCTTCAGATCATCCCATTGGGTGGTCTTGAACAGATTGGAATGAACATTACTGCTTTCAGATATGAAGACAGTATCATTGTAGTGGATTGCGGACTGGCATTCCCGGAAGAGGATATGCTGGGTATCGACCTTGTAATCCCTGATATCACTTACCTGCAGGACAATATTGACCTGGTAAAAGGTATGGTGATCACCCATGGTCACGAAGACCATATTGGAGCTATACCTTATGTGCTCCATGAGATGAACATACCACTGTATGCTACAAGACTTACAATGGGCATCATTGAGCGCAAGCTCGAGGAACACAACCTCTTAAATAATACAAGAAGAAAGGTTGTAAAATTTGGACAGTCCATTAACCTTGGACAGTTCAGGATTGAATTTATCAGGACTAATCATTCAATAGTAGATGCAGCAGCCCTTGCTATCTACTCACCGGCAGGAATCGTAGTACACACAGGAGATTTCAAAGTAGACTACACACCTGTATATGGAGACCCGATCGATCTTCAGAGATTTGGTGAGATTGGTAAAAAAGGTGTTCTGGCACTTATGTGTGATTCAACAAATGCCGAGAGACCTGGTTTTACAGCATCTGAGAGAACAGTTGGACGCGCGTTTGACAATCTTTTTGATGAACATCAGAATAACAGGATAATAATCGCTACATTTGCATCAAATGTAGATAGAGTACAGCAGATCATCAACACTGCTTATAAATTTGGCCGTAAGGTAGTTGTGGAAGGAAGAAGTATGGTCAATATCATCGATATTGCCCAGAAACTGGAGTGTATCCAGATTCCTGACAATACACTTATAGACATAGATGAACTGAAAAATTACCCGGATAATAAAACAGTCATCATCACAACCGGAAGCCAGGGTGAAAGTATGGCTGCTCTTAGCCGTATGGCCAGCAACCAGCACAAGAAGATATCCGTTGGTGTAGGTGATACAGTTATTTTCTCAAGTAATCCTATACCTGGCAATGAAAAGGCGGTTACCAATATAATCAATGAACTCCTTCAAAAGGGCGCAGAGGTTATATTCCAGGATGTACATGTATCAGGACATGCATGTCAGGAAGATATCAAGCTCATCTATACACTGGTACGTCCGAAATATGCAGTACCTGTGCATGGAGAGTACAGACATCTCATTGCTCAGAAAAATATAGCACTGGATCTAGGAATACCAAAGGATAACATATTTATACTCCACTCAGGAGAAGTTCTTGAACTTGATGATAATGGAGCTGAGGTAACTGGAAAAGTCCCAGTAGGAGCTATCCTTGTTGATGGACTTGGAGTAGGCGATGTAGGTAACAAAGTACTTCGTGACAGACAACATCTTGCAGAAGATGGTATCGTTATTGTAGTATTTGGTATTGATAAAGAAAATCAGATGCTTACTTCCGGACCTAGCGTAGTATCACGTGGTTTTGTATATGTAAAAGAATCTGATAAACTTATAGAAGACGTTACTGACCTTGTACTTGATGAAGTTACAGAAGCCCTTGATAAAGGCATTACAGATTGGGGCAAACTTAAAAAGATAGTTATGGAAACACTTAGCGACTATCTGTGGAAAAAGACAAAGCGCAGACCAATGATCCTGCCAATCATCATGGATGATCATGCCTGAGGCTTATGGGAGTAATTAAACGATGAACAGCAAAAGAGTAGGGCTTGGAATTCTCGATACTATTATCAAAGTAGTTATCGTGATCGTAGCAGCTATGCTAATAACTAAATATGCCAAGGAAGCTTACAGTTTTGGATATGATATATTCTGTCAGACACCTGTTACTACAACAGGCGAAGGCAAAACTGTCAGAATCACGATTGATGATTCTGTATCAGTTACAGAACTTGCCAAGCAGCTGGAAGAAGTTGGCCTTATAAAGGACTGGAAATTATTCTATGTACAAGAGTATTTCTCTAATTACCATGGCAAGATTGTTGGCGGTACTTACGAACTGAGCTCTACAATGACAGCTGATGAGATGCTTGAAGTTCTGGGAGCAAATTACACAGAAACTGAAGAATCAGATGAAGAATCGGATGGAGAAAATTAAATACAATGATAGATAGTGAACGCATGTCCGCTTTTATAAATTCTATGGACAGAGGAAATGCGCCATATCTTGATGAACTGGAAAGAGAGGCTCTGCGGGGGGAGGTCCCAATTATCCGAAAGGATACGCAGAGTCTTTTAAAATTCCTGTTAAAGATGCAGCGCCCATTAAATATCCTGGAAGTCGGCTGTGCAGTAGGCTTTTCAGCACTGCTCATGGCTGAATATTCAGAGCCTGAATGCAAGATAACAACAATAGAAAAATATGAAAAGCGCATACCTGTTGCAAAGCAGAACTTTGAAAAATATGATAAAGCGCATAAGATAACTCTTATAGAAGGAGATGCCACAGAAGTTCTTGCAGAGCTTGAACCTGGATATGACTTTATATTCATGGATGCAGCCAAAGGTCAGTATATAAACTTCCTTCCGGATTGCCTCCGGATACTGAATAAAGGCGGACTTCTCGTATCTGACAATGTACTTCAGGATGGAGATGTGATAGAATCCAGATTTGCAGTGACAAGAAGAAACAGAACTATACATGCAAGAATGCGTGAATACTTATATGAATTAAAACATAATGACCAATTGGAAACAGTCATACTAACAGTTGGTGATGGAATGACTCTTAGTGTTAAATTGTAATATCTGACTGTAGGGAGCATATCTCTACACAGACAGATCGTGTTTTTAGAAAGTAGGAGATTTATGAAGAAACCAGAATTGTTGATACCTGCAAGCAGTCTTGAAGTATTAAAGACTGCGGTTATATTTGGAGCTGATGCTGTATATATTGGTGGAGAAGCCTTCGGACTTAGAGCTAATGCCAAAAATTTCTCCAAAGAAGATATGAAGGCTGGAATTGAATTTGCCCATGAGCATGGTGTCAAAGTCCATGTAACAGCTAATATACTTGCACATAACTATGACCTTGAAGGCGCAAGAGCATATTTCCATGAACTTAAGGAATTAAAGCCAGATGCCCTTATCATAGCAGATCCGGGTATGTTCATGATGGCAAAAGAGATATGCCCTGAGATAGAGAGACATGTATCTACACAGGCCAATAATACCAACTATGAGACATACAAATTCTGGTATAACCTTGGTGCTAAGAGAGTAGTTGCAGCCAGAGAACTTTCTATGAAAGAGATCAAGGAAATCAGACAGAATATCCCTGAAGATCTGGATGTAGAAGCGTTTATCCATGGGGCTATGTGCATATCCTATTCAGGAAGATGCCTGTTATCCAACTATTTTACAGGAAGAGATGCCAATCACGGAGCCTGCACACATCCATGCAGATGGAAATATGCAGTAGTAGAGGAACAGAGACCTGGAGAGTATCTGCCTGTATATGAAAATGAAAGAGGCACATACATCTTTAACTCCAAGGATCTGTGTATGATAGAGCATATCCCTGAGCTTGTAGATGCCGGAGTAGACAGCTGCAAGATTGAAGGCCGTATGAAGACAGCCCTTTATGTGGCAACAGTAGCAAGAACTTATCGTAAGGCTATCGACGATTATTTTGAATCAGAAGAAAAATACAGAGCTAATATGCCTTGGTATCTGGATGAGATTTCCAGATGTACATATAGACAGTTTACAACTGGCTTTTACTTTGGTAAGCCAAGCAATGAGGCACAGATATATGACAATAATACCTATGTTAATGAGTACACTTACCTTGGAATAGTAGGAAGCGTTGATGAACAAGGCAGAGCCAAGATAGAACAGCGTAACAAGTTCTCTGTAGGCGATAAGATTGAAATCATGAAGCCGGATGGAAGAGATATAGAGGCTATTGTCAAAGGCATCGTAAACGAAAAAGGTCAATCTGTAGAGAGTGCTCCACATCCAAAGGAAGTGCTCTATATCGAACTTGATCAGGAAACAGAGCAGTATGATATTCTCAGGATCCATGCACCTCAGAATGGCAATTTAACAAAATAATATATAAAATATGGAAAAGAATGCTTGCAATCTTTTCCATATTTTTTTATATTGGTTGTGTTTAGATAAAAAACGAAAGGATACTGATACATGAGCGATCGAGTTAATGTTGAAGAGATTTACGGCAAAAACGTATTTACTATTGAAAAAATGCGTGAAAGACTGCCGAAGAGCGTTTACAAAGAAGTCGTCAGCGTAATGGAAAATGGCGGCGACCTTTCAATGGCCTCTGCTGACGTAGTAGCTAACGCAATGAAGAACTGGGCAATGGAAAATGGTGCTACACACTATACACACTGGTTTCAGCCACTTACAGGTATCACTGCAGAAAAGCATGATGCATTTGTAACAAGTACTGGAAAGAGCGGCCATATGATAACATCTTTTTCAGGCAAGGAGCTTGTTAAAGGTGAGCCAGATGCATCTTCATTCCCATCTGGTGGCCTTAGAGCTACATTTGAAGCAAGAGGCTATACAGCATGGGATATCACATCTCCAGCCTTCCTGAAAGAGTCAGGAGCAGGCGTCACACTATGTATCCCTACAGCCTTCTGTTCATATACAGGAGAAGCACTCGATAAAAAGACACCACTTCTTAGATCAATGGAAGCAGTTAATAAACAGGCTCTTCGTATTGTCAGATTATTTGGCAACACCAAGGCAACTAAAGTAAATGTATCAGTTGGACCAGAACAGGAATACTTCCTGATAGATTGGGAAAAGAGTCTTCAGAGAGAAGATATCATTTTCACAGGACGCACATTGTTTGGTGCACCAGCACCAAAGGGACAGGAGATGGAGGATCACTACTTTGGTGTAATCCGTGAGCCTGTCGGAAAGTTCATGAAAGACTTAAATGTTGAGCTGTGGAAACTGGGAGTACCAGGTAAGACTCAGCACAATGAAGTAGCACCAGGTCAGCATGAACTTGCACCTATATATGAAACAGCTAATATTGCAGTAGACCACAATCAGATCATCATGGAGACAATGAAGAGAGTAGCTGAACACCACGGAATGAGATGCCTTCTTCATGAAAAACCATTTGCAGGAGTTAATGGTTCAGGTAAACATGATAACTGGTCACTGTGTACAGATGATGGTGTAAACCTCTTGGATCCAGGTGATACACCTAATGAGAATATACAGTTCCTCTTCGTACTTGCATGTGTGCTTAAGGCAGTAGACCAGCATGCAGACCTCTTGAGACAGAGCGCAGCTGATGTTGGTAATGATCACAGACTTGGAGCAGATGAAGCACCACCAGCTATCATTTCAGTATTCCTTGGAGAACAGCTTGAAGACGTTGTTAAACAGCTTATCGAGACAGGTGAAGCTACTCGCTCAAAGCGTGGCGGTAAGCTCAAGACAGGTGTATCTACTCTTCCTGAATTTGAGAAAGACGCTACAGACAGAAACCGTACATCACCTTTTGCTTTCACAGGAAATAAATTTGAGTTCCGTATGGTTGGTTCATCAGATTCTATGGCCAGCCCAAATACAACTCTTAATACAATTGTTGCTGAGAGCTTTTGCGAAGCAGCAGACAGACTTGAAAAGGCTGAGAATTTTGACCTTGAAGTCCATGACATCATCAAGGAGTATCTGACAAAGCATCAGAGAATCATCTTCAACGGTGATGGATATTCAGATGAGTGGAAGGCTGAGGCAGAGAGAAGAGGACTTCCAAACATCAAGTCTACAATCGAAGCTGCAGAAGTCCTTACCAATAAGGATGCAATTGCTTTATATGAGAGATTTGGCGTATATACCAAGTCAGAGCTTGCTTCACGTAAGGAAGTAATATTTGAAACATATGCCAAGACTATCAATATCGAAGCTCTTACAATGATCGACATGGCCTCCAAGCAGATCATCCCTGCAGTTATGAAATATGCAGGCCAGCTGGCACGTGATGTCAACGACATCAAGGCAGCAGGTGTAGATGCTTCTGTAGAAGCAGATGAGCTCAAAGAAATCTCTAAACAGCTCGCAGCTATGAAGAAAGCTCTTGATAAACTTAAAAAGGATGAAGAAAAAGCTGGAACTATTAAAGATATGCGCAAGCGTGCATATTTCTACAAGGATACAGTTACAACATCCATGATCAACTTAAGAACTCCTGCAGACAAATTGGAAATGCTGCTTGATAAAAAAGACTGGCCATTCCCAACTTATGCAGACCTCTTATTCGAAGGCTGATATATAATAATCTCCACTGGTGACGTATCAAATTGATACGTCACCCAGTGACTTTTAACATGTATTATATTGCAAACAAATACTCTAAAAACCGATTTTTACATTTTTTTGAAAAAAGTACTTGCCAAGGATGAGGTTTTCGTGTATAGTATTGTCTTGTCGGTAGGACATGTAATTAAATATTGGGATATCGCCAAGCGGTAAGGCAACGGACTCTGACTCCGTCATTACGCAGGTTCGAATCCTGCTATCCCAGCTATCAAAACCTCAGCTATTCATTGCTGAGGTTTTTTGTATACTATGACAAAGCTGCGGGGCCTCTTTCTCAATATTTGAGTTAGAGGCTTATTTTTTGCTAAAATGGGTATTAAAATATAGAAATGAAAATATAGAAAAAATAAGGACGAAACGCTATGTATACATTTAATTCCAGAATCAGATACAGTGAAATAGATAATAAGGGAATATTAACACCACAGTCACTTATGAATTACTATCAGGATTGTTCCACTTTTCAGACACAAGATGGCAAAGTGACTATGGAAGTGATGAAGGAAAGGAATCTAGCATGGGTTGTGTCTTCGTGGCAGGTAGTGATAAACAGACTTCCAAAGCTGGGAGAGAGAGTAGTAATAGGAACAGTTCCGTATGAACTTAAAGGCTTCATAGGAATGCGTAATTTCTTTATGGATACAGAGGAAGGAGAAAGATTATCCGTAGCCAATTCCGTTTGGTCTCTGATAGATATAGAAAGAGGGGTTCCTAGCCGTATTACACCAGATATTGTAGAGACGTATCCCCTTGATGATAAGCTACAGATGGACTATGCTCCGCGTAAGCTCCCGTTTCCGGATAGGGATGCGGAAGACAGCGGGACTTTTTCTATAAGCGATAAGATTGAGATTACCAAACAACACCTTGATACCAATCAGCATGTTAACAATGCTCAGTATATAACCCTTGCATTTGATGCAATTGGGGATTTTGATTACAGTGCGCTCAAGCAGATTCGCGCTGAGTACAAAAAACAGTCACATTTAGGTGACATAATAGTTCCTGTTGTAAATTATAAGAAAACCATTGATAATATATATACAGTTTCCCTTCAGGACGAGACTGGTGATATTTATTGTAATGTTGAGCTTATTGCAAGATAAGCAGTCAGGCATGGATGCCTGATACAGAAAGGACGGTAGACAATTGATCAAACTAGGTGAAAAACAAATATTACAGGTAGTAAAAAAGGTAGATTTCGGTGTATATCTGGCAGAGAATCAGGAAACTGCTGAAACTGACAGGGTACTGCTCCCTAAAAAGCAGGTACCGGCAGACGCAGAGATTGGCAGTGAGGTAAGTGCCTTTATCTACAGAGATTCCGATGACAGATTGATAGCTACTACAACTACTCCAAAGATCATGCTTGGCCAGGTAGCAATGCTGCATGTCAAGGAAGTAGGTAAAATAGGAGCTTTTATGGACTGGGGTCTTGAGAAAGACGTGCTCTTGCCATTTAGAGAGCAGACCAGGAAAGTCAGAGCAGGTGAAGATGTACTATGCGCTCTTTACATCGATAAGAGTGACAGACTTGCGGTTACTATGAATGTCTATGAATTTCTAAGGACAGACAGCCCATATGTTAAAGATGATAAGGCTCGTGGAACTGTATACGAGATGAGTAAGAACTTTGGTGCATTCGTTGCGGTTGATGACATTTATTCAGGTCTTATACCTGTAAAAGAGCTTACATCCAAGGTGCAGATAGGTGATGATGTTACAGTCAGAGTGACTGGTATAAAAGAAGACGGCAAGCTTGATTTAAGTCTTAGAGATAAGGCTTATCTCCAGCTTGATACTGATGGAGAGATCATTCTGAAATACATGGATGAGCATGATGGAGTCATACCTTTTACCGACAAGGCTGATCCACAGATCATAAAAGATAACATGCAGATGAGCAAGAATCAGTTTAAGAGGGCTATTGGCCATCTTATGAAAGATGGAAAAGTAAAGATTCTGACTGACAGCATTGAAAGGATTTGAGTAGAGATGAACGCTAAAAGAGCTAACTGGCTGTTTCTGTGCATGATATTGTGTAATCTGGTGATCACTACCGGTGTTCAGATCATATGCCAGGTATTTTGGATAGACATGTCCCTTGCGACAACTAACTTTATTGCAGAGATGAGTATGTTTGTTCCGGCGCTGATATTTATCCTGTGTACCGGTGACAGATTTATTGATATGTTTCCGATTAGGAAGATCAGGCTACAGACAGCACTGCTTGTGCCAGTATATCTGATACTTATCATGCCGCTATGTTTTTTTGCCAATTCAGTAACCATGCTGTTTGTGGAAAATACTGTAGCATCTATCAGTGGCGAGATTTTATCCATGTCACTGCCTTTGATGGTAGGTTCTATTGGAATATTTGCTCCTATAGTTGAAGAGTTGTGTTATAGAGGAATCCTTTTTCACAGTTATAAGAGGACAGGAAGAGTAGTAGCAGCTATAGTACTTTCCGCTATATTATTTGGTCTTATGCATATGAATCTGAATCAGGCCGCTTATGCGTTTTTACTGGGACTGATGTTTGCGGTTCTTGTAGAGGCAACAGGTTCTATCTTGCCGTCAATGATCGCGCATATGCTGCTTAATTCTTCACAGGTACTTATGATGTACTGGGAATCAAATGGCGGTGCTGATCTTTTGGAAGAGGCAGCCAATTATTCTGCAGAGGAAGTTCAGCAGAGTCTTCTGGCATCAATAGGTCCTTTGGCAGTTATAGCACTTATTGGAGCAGGCATAGCAATATGTCTTGCATATTATATGTCCAAACTTGAGAATAGAAGTGAATACTTCGCTAATATTTTAAAGATAAAACCACCGGTAAATGAGCGTGGAAAGAAAATGCGCATCGTGACAGTGCCTTTAATATTTGGAATGGGCATCTGCGTAGCGCTTATAGTAGTATTGATGTTTGCATAGATGTAATCTGATTTATGGGTGAAAGTAATAAAAGACGCCTGCAGTAAAAGCAGGCGCCTTTGGCCATGAGGTATGCTATGGCCTCTGATCACAGACGTATATCAATGTTGGAACCGATGTCCGGATTAACAGACAATTCCATAGAATTGTCCATCATCTCGGTGAGTGTTTCTGATGTATCCTTGGCCATATCAAGGCTTTTGGATAACATAGCTACACCGTAATCGTTCATGACACGATTCTGTGACAAGACCATTGATAATTCGGCAATATCCATGGTCGCCTCCAATCTGCACATATGCATGTGCGGGCCGAAAAAGGAAATATGTTTCCATATTGTATATCGGCATGAAATTGGTGAGACAAAAGAGGGTAAGTTGGGGAAATGAAAAAAATCAATCTAATGGGGATACCACTCAAGGATATGTTTCTGCGAGAGTCCTTGCAACAGGTAGAAGTATTTCTAAAAAACGGTGCTTTAAATAGCGTGATCTACATCAATATTCCGTTGCTTGTAAGAGCTAAAGATGATGAAGAGATCAGCAATTGGATTCAACAGGCTGATATTACTGTGTTTGGGGACAAGGATATCTTAAAAGCCTGCGGGATTACAGCCAGAAATCGAATTGATGAAGCACAAAGACTAGTGTTTCTGACAACTCTTCTAGGAAAAATATCTTATAAGAGATATTCTGTTTTTCTTATATCTGATTCTGACAAAGGATTGGAAAAAATCCAGTCGGATCTTGATACTATCAGAGGCGATCTGAATATTGTAGGAACAGGTGTATATGGCACAGATGAAGATATCAACGCCGGAGTCATTAACAAGATCAATAGTATGGTTCCCAGAGTCATTATCATGCGTTCCTCAGAAAAAGTATGTATGCAACTTATGACTAAAGACAGAGACATGATCAATGCAGAAGTGATCATATATCTGCCGGAAGATCTCAATATCGCCAGCAGGAAGGATTCTGTCAGAGAAAGATTCATACAAAAGATATATCACAGAGTCTTTAAGAAAAGTGCCAGTCAGTATCTTAATAACATTAAGGATGCGCACTAAAAGCACAAATAATATAGGTGTATTTTTGCAGTCGCAATTATAGATAAAAGAAAAATTAATAAAAGTATACAAATAAAAGCTCTGTTTATTGTAGATTTTTTTGTATTTTTGCTATAAAATTATACAATGAGGGGAATATCAGAGCGTGTTTTTTTATTATTATTGCGCAGAAAGAGTGTAAAATGATATCTAATCAGATTCTTCAAAATACCTTGGAAGGACTAAAAAATATATCACATGCTGAATTATGCGTGTTAGATATTGATGGTAAGGAAGTGGCATCAACATCTAACGACTTTTTAAGATGCGCTGCCCCTGCAAGAGAGTTTGTTGAATCACCAGCTGATTCACAGGAAATACAGGGATATCAGTATTTTAAGATATTTGATGAACAGCAGCTTGAGTACATCCTTATAGTACTTGGCGGAGGAGATAATGTATATATGCTGGGCAAGATGATTGCCTTCCAGATACAGGGACTCCTTGTAGCATATAAAGAGAGATTTGATAAGGACAACTTTATCAAGAATCTTCTTTTGGATAACCTGCTTCTTGTTGATATATATAGCAGGGCTAAAAAACTCCACATAAAAACAGATGCCATGAGAGTTACTATGATCGTTGAGTCTTCCAATGGAAGAGAACTTGGCGGTCTTGAAATGGTACGCAGTTATATTGGCAATACTAGTGACGATTTTGCATCAGAAGTAGATGAAAACAACGTTATAGTTGTAAAAGAAGTTACTGAAACAGGTAAGGGCTCAGATCTTGGTAAGATTGCCAAGGATATGCAGGAATATCTTGAAAAAGAAGGCCTTACAGATGTCAGGATCGCATATGGTACAGTTGTTGGTGAGATCAAGGAAGTCAGCCGTTCATATAAAGAGGCTAAGATGGCTCTTGATGTAGGCAAGATATTCTTTGAAGAGCGCAAGGTGATCTGCTATACAGAGCTTGGTATTGGAAGACTTATATATCAGCTTCCTATACCTCTTTGCAAGATGTTCATTAAAGAGATCTTTGATGGTAAGAACCCTGACGAATTCGATCAGGAGACACTTACTACTATTGATAAATTTTTTGAAAATAACCTTAATGTATCAGAGACATCAAGACAGTTATTTATTCACAGAAATACACTTGTATACCGTCTTGACAAGCTTCAGAAGAGCACAGGCCTTGACCTGAGAGTATTTGATGATGCCATCACATTTAAGATCGCGCTGATGGTAGTTAAATACATGAATTACATGGAGAAATATACATATTGATCCATGCTTTATAAAGCGCGTTTGGGGAGAATCAATGGAAAGAGTATTAAAAAAGAGAAGAACTAGACGACAATTACCCGATGATGAGATTATAACTCTTGAAAATGTTACTAAATCGTACTCTAAAGGAGCTCCAGCTTTAAATGGAGTTAACCTTCACATTAGAAAAGGGGAATTTGTTTTCATAGTAGGAGACAGTGGATCAGGTAAATCGACTCTGATCAAAATGCTCCTTAGAGAACTGGTGCCTACAGAAGGCGAAATTAATGTTCTAGGCTATGACCTTAATAGGATCAAGCATCGTCAGATTCCAAAATTCAGAAGAAAATTAGGCGTTGTATTCCAGGATTTCCGTCTTTTAAAGGACAGAAATGTATATGAAAATGTTGCTTTTGCGCAGCATGTAGTACAGACACCTAGCAGGGAGATTCGTAAAAATGTTCCTTCAATCCTTGCAACAGTTGGTCTTGCAGGTAAGTATAAGAGTAAGATCACACAGTTGTCAGGTGGTGAACAGCAGCGAGTTGCTCTTGCAAGAGCCCTTGTCAACAAACCTACCATACTTCTTGCGGATGAGCCTACCGGTAACCTGGATCCAAACAATTCATGGGAGATCATGAAGCTGATGGAACAGATCAATGCTAATGGAACAACCGTCATTATCGTTACCCATAATAGAGAGATCGTTAATGCAATGCGGAAACGAGTTATCACAATCAAAAAAGGCGTTATCATAGCCGATGAAGAGAAGGGTGTGTATATCGATGAGGATGAGTAGTTTCTTTTACACAATAGGACAGGGATTCAAGAACCTTACAAGAAATAAATGGTATACTCTTGCTTCAATTGCAACTATAAGTGCCTGCCTGTTTTTGTTTGGTATGTTTTATTCTATTGTTACTAATTTTGAACACGTGGTCAAAACAGCTGAAGAAGGTGTTTCAGTTACAGTCTTCTTTGTTGAAGGAACAACTGAAGATCAGATGCTCTCCCTTCAGACATCTCTGACACAGAGACCTGAAGTCAGAGAAGTAGTTTATGTTTCTGCTGATGAAGCCTGGAACAGCTTTAAGGATGAGTATCTGGGCGAATATGCTGATGGATTTACAGAAAATCCTTTGGCGGACTCAGCCAACCTTCAGATATATCTTAATGATGTATCTATGCAGCCGGCTCTGGTTACTTATCTGGAGTCAATTGATATAGTTCGTGAGGTCAATCGTTCTGAAGTGACTGCTACAACACTTAGCGGAGCTAATAAGCTCATAGCCTATGTGTCTGTGGGTATAATAGCAGTACTTCTTGCAGTTTCCATATTCCTGATCAGCAATACTGTAACAATGGGTATCGCAGTCAGAAAGGATGAGATCACAATCATGAAATATATTGGTGCTACAGACTTTTTTGTAAGAGCACCATTCGTAATAGAGGGTATCCTCATTGGAATCATTGGTTCAATGATCCCGATTGTTATTCTTTATTTTATCTACAACCAGGCTATTACATATGTGGGAACCAAATTTGCTATGCTTAGCTCACTGCTTAATTTCCTGCCAGCTGGCACAATATTTGAGACATTGCTTCCTACTTCATTGATAATAGGTGTAGGAATAGGGTTCCTTGGAAGTTTTACAACAGTTCGCAAGCATCTACATGTGTAATAAGAGGAAAAATGATCGCATTTTATCGCAACAAAAGCTTATTAAACAGAATAGTTTCCGTAATTCTTATTATGACGTTTATGGCAGTGGTACTAAATACTAGTACCACTGTTTCGTATGCAGTAACTGAAGAAAGTATCAAGCAGAAAGAAAGTCAGATCAGTGATGCTAAAAAAGAACGTGACAGCATGAAAAGCAATCTGACTAATCTGGAATCGTTAAAAAAAGAGCTTGAGTCTACCAAGTCGGATCTGAACGCATATATCCAACAGATAGACAGCAGCCTGACAGATATTCAGACCAAGATAGATACCCTTACTGAGCAGATAACAGCAAAAGAGACAGAGATTGAAGAGACACAAAAAGAACTTGAAGAAGCAATTGAAGTTCAAAAGCAGCAGTATGAAGCCATGAAGAAGAGAATCAAGTTCATGTATGAGCAGGGTGATACACTGTATTTTGAACTGCTCGTTCAGTCAGGAAGCTTTGCAGAGATGCTCAATAAGGCTGAATATATTGAATTGTTGTCAGCTTATGACAGGCAGAAACTCAATGAGTACATTCAGCAGACTCAGTTGATCGAAGTTACAAAAGAGGCTCTTGAAGAAGAAAAGACAACACTTGATGAAGCAAAAAAAGATGTAGAGATAGAGCAGAGTAACATGGAAGCTCTCAGGCAGGAGAAAAATGCTGAATTATCAACCGTCAATTCAGATATTCAGGATAAAGAAGCTGCCATCAAAGAATATGAAGCTCAGATTGCGGCTGAAGATGCTGCTATTGCTGCACTTGAGGCAGAGGTTGCAAGAGATAAAGCAGAGCTGAATAAACTTAAATATGATGGTGGAATGTTCACCTGGCCATGTCCGTCCTATACTAGAATATCTGATGATTATGGAATGAGACTTCATCCGACACTTGGCATTAACAAGATGCATAATGGTATAGATCTGGCGGCACCTGCAGGCTCTCCAATACTTGCAGCCTATAATGGAACTGTAGTAGCAGCTTCTTATGAGGCATCTATGGGTAATTACGTTATGATAAATCATGGAGATGGCCTATATACAGTTTATATGCATTGTTCTAAACTATATGTATCGCAAGGTCAGTCTGTTACTAAAGGACAGACCATAGCTGCGGTGGGTACTACTGGACGATCTACAGGAAATCATTTACATTTTGGAGTAAGACTGAATGGTTCCTATGTAAGTCCATGGAATTATCTGAGCAACTGATAGAGATGATTGTTGTTATGAGAGAAATTTTTTAAATGAGGAGTTATTAGTATTATGGAAAACGAAAAAAACGAGCAGTTGCAAGAACAGACTGCGGATGTAAGCCAGGAAGAAAGCAAGTATTATAGTAATGAGGATCTGCCTAATGGACAGAGCTATAACACAGCTGCGGTATTGACTAAGAAACGAAGCGTTGGTGTATTTGTAGGCGGATTTCTTACAGGTTTTATCTGCATACTGTTGGTGGGTATCATATTGTTTTATACTGTAGGATTAAGTTATCTGAGTAAACTGACAGCCCAGAATGCAGTGGATGTAAACACTGTCAATGTGGAAGACAGTGATGTTATCGATGAACAGTCACTTCAAAAGATTGCTACACTTGAATCTGCGATTGATAAATATTACTACAAAACAGATGTAGATACAGATGATCTTAAGGACGGCATATACAGAGGACTTGTTGATTCTCTTGGGGATCCATATTCTGTATATTACACAGCCGATGAACTCACAGAACTGCTGCAGGATACAGAAGGCATCTATTACGGTATAGGTGCTTATGTCAGCATGGATATGGATATCAGCATGGCAAGGATTTCAGGATTTATCACAGGTTCACCTGCAGAGACATCCGGACTTCAGGTAGATGATATCATCTATGCAGTTGATGGCGAAGAAGTTCAGGGATTGGAACTGTCTGAGATAGTAAGTCTTATCAAAGGCGAAGAGGGCACATTTGTTACTATCACTGTTCTTAGAGATAGTGAATATATTGATGTGGACGTTGAGAGAAAGAAGATTGAGAGTCCAACAGTATCATCCAAGATGCTGGATAACAATATCGGATATGTACAGATCACAGAGTTTGATGAAGTAACACCAGATCAGTATACAGAAGCTATTGCAGAACTTGAAGCAAGCGGCATGCAGGGACTGATCATCGACCTGAGATCTAATCCGGGCGGAAATGTATCTGCAGTATGTAGTATCGCATCCCAGATACTTCCTAAGGGAGTTATCTTCTACACAGAGGACAGAGATGGTAATAGAACTGATTATGAGTGCGATGGACAGCATGAGATTGATATCCCTCTCGTAGTACTTGTAAACCAGTACTCAGCCAGTGCATCAGAGATCCTGTCAGGAGCCATTAAGGATTATGGTATTGGTACTCTTGTAGGTGTTACAACTTATGGAAAAGGTGTTGTTCAGAGAGTATTTGATTTCTCAGATGGAACAGCGGTCAAGCTGACTATCAGCTCATACTTTACACCAGCCGGAAACAACATCCACGGCATCGGTATTGATCCTGATGTAGAGGTTGAATTTGATACTGAAGCATATCAGGAAGACAAGACAGATAACCAGCTAGATGCAGCTGTAGAAGTTATGATGGAAAAACTTAGTGAATAAAACTGATTAAAAATACAATATAGTTTTGCTAAATTATAAAAAGGATTGGTTAGTTCAAATAGTGAACTGATCAATCCTTTTTTTAAATCATAGGAAATTGCTTTCCTATGATTTAAAAAACGCTCCGCTAAGGATGCGCACTCGCGCGATAGGTAAATGTTGCATAAATGCAACCGCGCTCGGCGCGAGAATGTCGCAAGCGACATTCTTTGTACAAGCTATGGGCGCAGAATGGTTTTCTCAGCACTCTCACAGCTTGAATAAAATCATAAAAAATAAATTAATGTTGAAATATTAATTTATTTATGATAATATCCTTTTCGTTGCTTTTTTCAATAAAGCATTTTTGAAGTTCTAAAAAGAGAACTTCATCAAGCCGGTCTTCACCGGAATGATTTCAACGTTGAACTTTTAATAATTTTTGTAAAGGAGAGTTTGAAAGAAAAGTAATGAAAAGGTTGATTATTTGCGTATGTAGGAGGGTATTGCCATTAATAGGACTTGGTGCAGCTGTATTTATGGGACATTCCACTGTGGTGCACTCGGCTGATGTTGATCATGATGGACTTCATAGGATAATAGGCATAGAAAACAGCGTCAGCAAGACGCTTAAAAGCATAGATGGTGCATGGGAATATACTGAAGAGAGACCATGGTACTCACAGATACAATATAGTGAGGGGTTAGAGCTTAGATATACTATTGAGAGTAATATAAAGCCGAGTAATCTCGCGTTACGAAGGAATGGCGAAGCAGTAGAGGCTGAGGTGGATGATACAGGCTGGGAGAGTGATAATATTACACAAGTATCGTGTACCATAGATGGCAGCAGAGATCAGGATAGTATGTATATATTGGAGTATGATCTTGATGATAAACACTATGAAGAAGCCTTTCCGGTAAAGATAGACAGCACTTCGCCTGGAAAAAATATAGAAGTTACCATCCAAGAAGATGAGAAGATCATAGATGTATCTGAATATGCAGACAGGGTACTTCCGGAGGCATATTACTCAAACGAATCACTATCACTTGAATATCATATTCAAGACCAAAGTTCAGATGGCTCAGATCTGTCGGAAATCACATTTGGAATAAAAACAGAAGATAGTAATAAAGACACTTCTTTTCAGGAAACTACCATTAACCTGGAAAAAGATGGAGACGAAGCAAATTATAAAGCAGTGCTTGACCTTCCAATGTTTTTTCAGGAAGAAAAAATAGTAAGTATTGATAACATCATCATCAGAGATGTGGCTGGAAATGTAGAAGAAATCGATGCTACAAGCGAAGCTTATCCAAGGCTGTTTGTGCAGGATACCAAGGCACCTGTGATAACATACTGCGACATGATGCCATATGATCCTCAGAATGATAGGGCAAAAGACAATACTACAAGGCTTAACGGAAGAACAGTAGGAGATGTGCTCTATACCAGTGATAGTGTGACAGGAATAGTTACTGCCGGGGATGGAAATCTTATACTTCCAGAAGGATTTGCTTGTGAAATAGAGACAGATGAGTCGGATCTGCTCCAGGAAGAAAGCCTGATGCTGGATGATGACAACAACACAGCCTGCTATAAGGTAAGCAGAGAAGGCAGATACAAGATCGTGGCAACAGCTACAGATATCTGCCGAAATAATACCGGTAAAGTCTATGGCCCGGAGATAGTCATAGACAGAACTGCTCCTGAGATAAGTGTATCCTATGAAAAAATGGGAAAAGGCGGTACTTTCATTCCTCATGGAGAAGACACAACCTATATAGCAGAAGCTGTTAAGATGCACATCGAGATCAAAGATAAAAATATCGATATAAAAGATGTTGCAACTAATATTAGTTCTGTCACTGGAGATATTGATGTTGAGTATCAGCAGACTGAAGATGGCTATGCTGGTGATGTTTATTTACAGGAAGATGGAGAATACCGTGCAGAAATAGTGGCAAAGGATATGGCTCTAAATGAGGCTTCTTATACTGGCGAAGGTTTTACCATAGATACAACTGCCCCTGTTGCAAAGATAATTTTTGATAATAATGATGCAAAAAATGAAAAATACTTTTCAAAAAATAGGATAGCGACAATTACAGTTGAAGATATGACTTTTGACGAAGCTGCTTCTATACTGGAAATCCACGCTGATTGTGAACCGGACGCTGCCCCATCGTGGATAAGAGAGGGCGAAAAAGGCTTAAATGGTGTATATTCCAGACAGATTTCATTTAATGAAGATGGTGCTTATAGTCTGAGATTCACGGCAGTTGATAAGGCAGGAAACAGGGCAGAGGTACTTGATATAGCGGAATTTATCATAGATAAAAAAGAGCCTTTGATAACAGTAAAATATGACAATGACAAGGCAATAAATTCCAAGTACTATGACCAGAAAAGAACTGCTACTATTACTATAAAAGAAGAGTCATTTGATCCTTATAATGTTAGGATTGAGACTACAGAGAATACGAAGGCTTTAGGTAATAGAGAAAAGTATGATTTTGTTCAGGTAGATAAGGATACCTACGAAGCCACAATCTCTTTTACGGAGGATGGAAGCTATGGCTACTCCGTCAAATGCATGGACCTCGCCGGTAATATCTCAGAGCCATATATCCAGCCTGATTTCATCATTGACACTAGAGAACCCGTATTGGAAATATCAGGAGTCACAGACCATTCAGCCAATAATGGCACAGTACAGATAGCAGCAAGATATGGTGATATCAATATAGACAATTCACATTCCAATATATTCATCCATGGCATCAAAAATGGCAACATCAATCTGCAGGGCGCTATTTCCAAAGAAGGCGACATCTATACGATTCAGTTTGCAGATTTTCCCGTACAAAAAGAATTTGATGATCTATATGTAATGGAAGCGCATATTACAGACATGGCAGGCAACGAGGCTAATAATACGCTGTGTTTTTCGGTGAACAGGTTTGGATCAGTATATAGCATTGATCCACAGACCATGAGCATTATTGAAGAATACTATTTAAACGAGCCTTCTCCAATAACACTTATGGAAGTAAATGTAGATGAGATCGTAGAAAAACAGATTCTTGTAACTAGAGATGGTAAGAGACTCAAACTTAAAGAAGGCAGAGACTATGCAGTTTCAAGGCAGGGCGGATCAGAAGGATGGAATGCCTATTATTACACCATTGAACCTGAGTTTTTCAAAAAAGATGGTAATTACCAGATCACTCTTTTTTCCAAAGATAAAGCAAGTAATGAAGCTGATAGTGGAACCAGTGGACAGCTGATACAGTTTGCCCTTGATACCACAAGCCCTTCAGTAGTGGTCTCTGGAATGGATTCAGGTAAGACCTATTATGAAAAAGAGCATGAAGTGGGAATAAACGTAACAGATAATCTGGGACTTTCAGAAGTGGTTGTAACAGCTGATAATGAGGAACTTGCGAGAATAACTGAAGAAGGGCTCAAAGAGTGCGGAGGATACATAAGATTAAAGATACCACAATCAGAAAAGGCTAGAACTGTGACTATCCTGGCTAAAGACATGGCTTCAAATGTAGAGGAGATAACATACAGCGGAGTTGTGATCAATCCTGACAAAGAGGCAGCAGATGCCATGCAGACTGATATCGCTGATGCGATAGATGTTAGAGCATATATGGTTATCACAGCACTGATCCTGTGTGTCATTGGAGTAGCCCTTATTGGAGTGAGAAGAAAAAATGCATAAAAAGATAAAAGCAAAGATGCCCAGAGCATATTTATATACGAACTCTGGAAAAATAAAGAAGGTCAATCAGGATGCAGCAATGGTAGAGATAGCAAGGGATAGCAATTGTGGAGATATCATACTGGCAGCGGTGTGCGATGGAATGGGCGGCTACAGTAGAGGTGAAGTGGCGAGCTCCTTTGTGGTCAATGGACTCAAAGACTGGTTTCAAGGGCAACTCAGACAATGTTTGCTAAGAAATATGTCTTTTGATGAAACCTTAAAAATGCTGGAAAAGGCTGTTTATGAAATTGATAAGAGATTAAAAGAGTACTCGGATGATAAAAAGATAATACTTGGAACTACTGCTGTGATCTATTTTAGGATGGGAAGTCAGTATGGAATCCTGAACATTGGAGATTCCAGAGGATATCTCATCAGGAGATATAGGTCAAGACCTCTTACCCATGACCAGTCGCTTATGCAGAAAAAGATTGATGAAGGACTTATATCCAGAAAAGAAGCAAGGCTTAGCAACGAAAGGAGCATTGTACTACAGGGAATAGGTGTATCAAAAAATCTTAGAGCAGATGTGACTAAGGGGATTGTGCAACCCAGGCAGGAAGTGATGCTGTGCTCGGATGGTTTTTGGAGACTTATCAGAGATAAGGAGATATCTCTTTTGACCAAGACCGCTAAGATTGAGAGTAATCTTGTTGAAATGGGTAAGAGACTGATAGACAGAGGCGAGACGGATAACCTCACTGCCCTGATAATAAAATGAAAGAAAGCGTAGATAAAGAGAATGCTTCAAAATGGAACGATAATTGATGGGAAATATAAGATACTTGGAAAAATAGGCCAGGGCGGCATGAGCACAGTATATCTTGCAATAAATGAACGGGCAGGAAAACAGTGGGCTATAAAAGAAGTCCGGAGAGATGCGGTTGCTGATTTCAGGATAGTCAAGCAGAGCCTTATAGCAGAGACTAATCTCTTAAAGCGCTTGTCCCATAAGTGCCTGCCGGCAATTGTAGACATAGTGGATAGAGATGACAGTTTTTTGATTGTCATGGACTATGTGGAAGGGATCACTCTGCAGCAGGTCCTTGATGAGAGAGGACCTCAGAGGGAGGAGGACGTTATACGCTGGGCCAGGCAGCTCTGCAGCGTATTTACATATCTTCACAGCTGCAATCCGCCGATCATTTATAGAGATCTAAAGCCGGGGAATATAATGCTAAAGCCGGATGGAGACATTGTGCTCATAGATTTTGGAACTGCCAGGGAGTACAAACAGTCCAAGGAAATGGACACAACATGCCTTGGAACACTTGGATACGCAGCACCGGAGCAGTTTGGAGGACATGGGCAGACTGATGCCAGAACTGATATATACAATCTGGGAGCGACTTTATACCATCTGATAACAGGTCATAACCCCGGAAAGCCACCCTATCGCATCTATCCAATAAGACATTGGAACAAAGCACTGTCGCAGGGACTGGAGAAAATAATAAGTAAATGCCTTATGAAAGATCCTCAGATGCGATACAAATCGGCAGCTGAGGTAATGTATGACTTAGAACACTACAAGGAACTTGACAGATCCTACAAGATCCGGGCAGTAATGAAGCTTGCGGCCTTTGCTACAGGAGTGTTGTGGACCGGTTTTTTGGCAGCTATGACAGTGAATTTTCACAGCCTTGCACATGATATGGAAAAAGAAAGCTATGACGAATATCTTGCCAGGGCAGCAGAAATATCAGAGAGCGGAGATAGCTTTGATGAATATAAAAAGGCTATTTATCTGGATTCTGATGATGGCACCGCATATGTAGAACTCCTTGATAATCTGATACTGCAGGATGATGATCTGACAGCCGAAGAGGATGTGCAGCTCAGAGAGATACTACTCATGACTGACATAAATGGTAAGGTCTGCGGAGAGGAGTTTGCCAAAAATCAGGAGGACTACGAGGAATTTTGCTATAAACTGGGACTTGCTTACTTTTACTGCTATCAGGATGAAGGTAATAAGCAGCTCTCAGCCAGATGGCTCAAGATGGCTGGCCTTGCCCACACTCTGCCTTTTTCCAAAAAACTAAGAGCAGAGAGGCTCTACAATATCTCTGCTTACTATTCAAAGATTGGAAATGTGAGTAAGAGCGGAGATGCTGCTATAAGCTATGTTGCATATTGGGAGGATCTGTGTCTGTCGGCAGCAGGGGATATTGTGGATACTGACAATGTAACTACGGCACTTCTTGTGTATAACGAGCTGGCAAATGGAGTATGTAATAATGCAGCTCTTTTTTACAGAGAAGGGATAGGAGCAGATACCATGAGAGACAAGCTCTTTGAGATAGAGTCAAAAGTATATTCAGATATCATCTATTCCGGTTTGCAGCTAAGTGACCTTGAACAAGAGCATCTGCAGGAGCTTCAGGATGCTCTTAAGATGGCTGATAAAGCTCTGGATAACCTTATGAAAGAAGAGGAAAAAGAAATTGCTTGATATAAGTAATGTAGAAGATGTAAAGGCTATGATCGCTGTGTATCAGGGCTATTCAAGGATCTTTGCCGTGATGACCATAGTTATGCTGATATTGCTGATCCTTATGTGGAAGAGACTTGTAATTCCCTACGCTTTTGCCTCGGTCACAGGCATTGCAGCAAGGAGCGCCATAAAAAAATATAGATCAGAGCAAGCTCAAGCTCATGAAAACAGGCTGTCTAAATCCTTTGCATTAAATGAGAAAGATGACACTCGAACAAAATATAAAAATTTTATTATGATCCAGGAGGTGATGTCGGCAGCAGAGCTCCCAAAAGAGCTTAAAGTCCTATGATTTTAGAAAATTGAATATAAAAAACTCTTATAAATCGAGAAAATGGGTATCTTGTGGAAAAAATTATAGCGTGCTAAATTAAATTTTGTACCTATACGTAAGACATGATAGGAGATAATCATGGATAGTTTTAAATTGGTATCACCCTTTAAACCAATGGGTGACCAGCCACAAGCGATAAAAGATCTGGTAGAGGGTTTTAAGGCAGGCAATCAGTTTGAGACCCTTCTTGGAGTTACCGGTTCTGGTAAGACATTTACCATGGCCAATGTAATTGCTGCTCTTAACAAGCCGACTCTCATTATTTCTCATAATAAAACTCTTGCAGGACAGTTGTACGGCGAGATGAAGGAATTTTTTCCTGAAAATGCAGTAGAGTATTTTGTATCCTACTATGATTACTATCAGCCGGAGGCTTATGTTCCTCAGACAGATACATACATTGCAAAAGACTCAGCTATTAATGATGAGATAGACAAACTAAGGCTCTCAGCTACAGCATCTCTTGCAGAGAGAAAAGACGTTATAGTTGTAGCCAGCGTTTCATGCATATATGGTCTGGGAAGTCCTGAAGAATTTAAGGGCATGTCCATATCACTGAGACCGGGCATGCAGATAGACAGAGATACACTGATACAGGAGCTTGTTTCCATACAGTACATGAGAAACGACATGGAACTCACAAGATGTAACTTCAGAGTCCGTGGAGATGTAGTGGAGATAGCTCTTGCCAATGTGGATGACTATCTGATCAGAGTAGAATTTTTTGGAGATGAGATAGACAGGATATGTGAGATTGAACCGTTGACAGGTGTTGTAAGAAATAACCTGACTCACATTATGATATATCCGGCATCTCACTATGTTGTACCTCAGGAAAAGATAAACAGAGCCTGTGAAAATATTGAAAAAGAGCTGGAAGAGCGTGTCCGCTTTTTTAAGGGAGAAGACAAGCTGATAGAAGCTCAGCGAATCTCAGAGAGAACCAATTTTGACATAGAGATGATGCGTGAGACAGGCTTCTGTTCTGGAATTGAGAACTATTCAAGACATCTGAACTTTATGGCTCCAGGGGAACCGCCACTGACACTGCTGGACTTCTTTGACAGAGATTTCCTGATAATCGTTGACGAGTCACATATGACCATACCTCAGGTAGGTGCTATGTATCATGGTGACAGATCCCGAAAGGAGACATTGGTCAACTACGGTTTCAGATTGCCATCAGCTCTGGATAACAGACCTCTTAATTTTGAGGAATTTGAGACACATATTGATCAGATGCTGTTCTGCTCAGCAACCCCGGGTAAATATGAACTGGATCATGAGCTTCTTAGGACTGAGCAGGTCATCAGACCTACAGGTCTTCTTGACCCGCCTGTTGATGTGCGTCCGGTAGAGGGACAGATTGATGACCTCATCGGAGAGATCAGGACTGAGATAGACAAGAAAAACAAGGTACTTGTTACAACCCTCACCAAGCGTATGGCTGAGGACCTTACAGAATACCTTGCTGAGGCAGGGATCAGAGTCAAGTACCTGCATTCAGATATAGATACCCTTGAGAGATCTGAGATCATCAGGGATATGCGTCTTGATGTATTTGATGTTCTGGTAGGTATCAACCTCCTTAGAGAGGGGCTTGATATCCCTGAAATATCGCTGGTTGCTATACTTGATGCGGACAAGGAAGGATTCCTTCGTTCAGAAACATCACTTATCCAGACTATAGGCCGAGCTGCGAGAAATGCAGACGGTCACGTTATCATGTATGCAGATAATATGACTGATTCCATGAGAAAGGCTATTGATGAGACTGAGAGAAGACGTGCTATCCAGCAGAAATATAATGAAGAGCATGGAATAACACCGCAGACTATCCGTAAGGCAGTCCGCGATCTGATCAGTATCACCAAAGAAGTACCAAAAGAAGAAGTTGTATTTGAAAAAGATCCTGAGTCAATGAGCAAGGAAGAACTTGAAAAGCTGATCGCCACAGTTCAGAAGAAGATGAAGAAAGCAGCTGCTGAGCTTGACTTTGAATCAGCTGCAACCCTTAGAGATCAGATGATAGAGCTTAAGACCAGTTTGAATGAGCTGACATCAGGTAAGTAATAGGAGGAGTAATGTCAGATAATAACGAGAGAATGACCAAGCTTAATACCACTGCCAGAAAGATACTGCCCAGTGATATTCACGATTATATAAGAGTAAGAGGAGCCAATGAACATAATTTAAAAAGTGTTGACGTAGATATACCTAGAGGTACTCTTACAGTATTTACAGGACTTTCCGGTTCTGGTAAATCTTCACTGGCTTTTGATACCATTTTTGCAGAAGGACAAAGGCGCTATATGGAATCACTGTCTTCCTATGCAAGAATGTTTCTTGGACAGATGGACAAGCCGGATGTGGAAAAGATAGAAGGGCTGTCACCAACTATTTCTATAGATCAGAAGTCTACTAACAGAAATCCAAGATCTACAGTCGGTACAGTTACTGAGATATATGACCATTTCAGATTGTTATACGCAAGGATTGGTATTCCACACTGCCCTAACTGTGGCAGAGAGATCAGAAAACAGAGCGTGGATGAGATGGCAGATCAGATCCTGGCATTGGAGGAAGGAACCAAGTTCCAGATTCTGGCACCTGTTGTAAGAGGACGTAAGGGTGAGCATGCCAAGGTTCTTGAGAGAGCCAAGCGTGGCGGATACGTAAGAGTCAGGATCGATGGCAGCCAGTACGACCTGTCAGAAGATATCAAGCTAGACAAGAACATCAAGCACAATATTGAGATAATAGTAGACAGACTTGTGATCAGAGAAGACCGTGAAGGTATGAGAAGAAGACTGTCTGATTCAATTGAGAATGCTCTTGCCATGGCTGAGGGACTTCTTATGGTTGATGTTATCGATGGAGAGACCATCAATTTCAGCCAGAGCTTTGCATGTCCTGATTGCGGCATCAGTATACCCGAGATCGAGCCTAGGAGTTTTTCATTTAATAACCCATATGGCGCATGCCCTGTGTGTTTTGGACTTGGCTACAAGATGGAATTTGATGAAGATCTTATGATACCTGATAAGAAGCTGTCTATTAATGAAGGCTGTATTCAGGTAATGGGATGGCAGAGTAGTAATAAGGAGAGCAGTTTTACCAATGCCACTTTAAGAGCTCTTGCCAAGGAATACAAGTTTAGCCTTGATACACCATATGAAAAGCTACCTGAAAAGGTAAGACATATGCTGATCTATGGTGCTGACAAGGAAGTTAATGTACATTACAAGGGACAGCGCGGAGAGGGTGACTATCCTATTAAGTTTGACGGACTTATCAAAAACGTTGAACAGAGATACAAGGAGACATTCTCAGAGACAGCCAAGGCAGAGTACGAAGAGTACATGCGCATAACACCTTGTACAGAGTGTAACGGACAGAGACTTAAGAAGGAATCACTGGCAGTAACAGTTGCAGATAAAAATATATTCGAGATCACTTCCATGTCTATTGATGAGCTGTATCAGTATCTTCAGGATATGAAACTTACAAAGCAGCAGGAGCTTATCGGTGCTCAGATTCTTAAAGAGATAAGAGCAAGAGTTGGGTTCCTTATAGATGTAGGTCTCGATTATCTGTCTTTGTCCCGTGCAACGGGAACTCTATCCGGAGGTGAAGCACAGCGTATCAGACTTGCCACCCAGATCGGATCAGGACTGTGCGGCGTATGTTATATCCTTGATGAGCCTAGTATCGGTCTGCATCAGAGAGATAATGACAAGCTGCTGAATACTTTAAAGAACCTCAGAGACCTTGGAAACACATTGATCGTAGTTGAACATGATGAAGATACCATGCGTGCTGCGGATTATATTGTGGATGTAGGTCCGGGAGCAGGCTCTCATGGTGGAGAAATCGTTGCTACAGGAACAGCAGAAGAGCTCATGCAGATACCTGAATCTGTTACAGGCCAGTATCTTGCAGGAAAACTCAAGATAGAAGTACCTGATAAGCGCAGAAAGCCTACAGGATGGCTTAAGGTTATAGGAGCTCAGGAAAATAACCTCAAAAATGTGGATGTAAAGATCCCTCTTGGAGTAATGACTGTAGTTACAGGTGTGTCAGGCTCAGGAAAGAGCTCTCTTGTCAACGAGATACTCTATAAGCATCTGGCAAAAGACCTTAACAGAGCAAGGACTATTCCTGGTAAACACAAGGATATCAAGGGAATTGAACAGCTTGATAAGGTTATCGATATTGACCAGTCACCAATAGGAAGAACACCTAGATCCAATCCTGCTACTTACACAGGTGTTTTTGACATGATCAGAGACCTTTTTGCAGCAACACCTGATGCCAAGGCGCGTGGCTATGCCAAGGGAAGATTCAGCTTTAATGTAAAAGGCGGACGATGCGAAGCCTGCAGCGGTGACGGTATCATCAAGATAGAGATGCACTTTTTGCCTGATGTATATGTGCCATGTGAAGTCTGTGGTGGAAAGAGATACAATCATGAGACTCTTGAAGTTAAGTACAAGGGCAAGAGCATCTATGATGTGCTTGATATGACTGTAGAGGAAGCGCTGGTATTTTTTGAAAATGTATCATCTATAAAGCGTAAGATCCAGACTCTCTATGATGTAGGACTTGGTTATGTCAAGCTGGGACAGCCATCAACAGAACTCTCAGGTGGTGAAGCTCAGCGTATCAAGCTTGCTACAGAGCTTAGTAAGGTTAGTACCGGAAAGACTATCTACATTTTGGATGAACCTACAACAGGTCTTCATTTTGCTGATGTTCAAAAGCTTGTAAAGATCCTTCATCAGCTGGTTGAAAATGGAAATACAGTTGTTGTCATAGAGCACAACCTTGATGTCATCAAGACTGGTGATTATATCATTGATATGGGACCGGAGGGTGGATCCAAGGGTGGAACAGTAGTAGCCCAGGGTACTCCTGAACAGGTAGCCAAGGTCAAGGAATCTTATACAGGCAAATACATTAAACGTATGCTTGAACAGAAATAAATTGTGATAAATGGCTTATGGATATTTGGGATTTTTTTCCCCCAGGATATCCATAAGTTTTTTTGTCAAAAAAATATTTGTAACTCTAAATAATCTATAATTTTTTGCCGATATAGATTTAAAGAATATAACTATGTTTGATGAAAAAAACAACTCAAAATCAGACGGGTTGTGGATTTCGTCACAATGAGGTAAGCTGCTTTTTAAAATTTTATTAAGATATTTAAATTGTAGTCCCTTTGGTTTATAATAGCATTGTTAATTATCATAGGTTTATTGTCGCAGTTTTGCGTTAATATAAATGTTATTTATTGAAAGGGGACCGCAGTCAGATGCAGTACGCAGATATCGGAATTGATTTAGGAACAGCAAGTATTCTTGTTTATATACGTGGAAGAGGCGTAGTTTTAAAAGAGCCTTCAGTAGTGGCTTATGACATAGATAATGACAAGATCATGGCAATCGGTGAGGATGCCAGACTGATGCTTGGTAGAACACCTGGTAACATCGTAGCTATCAGACCTCTCAGACAGGGTGTTATCTCCAACTATAAAGTTACAGAACAGATGATGAGACATTTCATCAACAAAGCACTTGGCAGAAAGAATCTCTTCCGTAAGCCTCTCATAGCTGTATGTGTACCTTCAGGTGTCACAGAAGTTGAGAAAAAGGCCGTAGAAGATGCTACAAGAATGTGCGGTGCACGTGATGTTAAGATCATTGAAGAGCCGGTTGCAGCAGCAATTGGCGCTGGTATAGATATTACAAAGCCTTGTGGAAATATGATCGTAGATATCGGTGGTGGTACATCAGATATCGCAGTTATTTCTCTTTGCGGTACAGTTGTAAGTACATCAGTAAAGGTAGCAGGCGATGACTTCGATGAAGCGATCGTTCGTTACATGAGAAAGAAACACAATCTCCTTATTGGTGAGAGAACTGCAGAAGATATCAAGATCAAGATTGGTTCAGCATATCCACGAGCAGAAGCTGATTACATGGATGTTAGAGGAAGAAACCTTGTAACTGGTCTTCCTAAGACTGTTAGAATATCATCGGAAGAGACAGAAGAGGCTTTAAGAGAGCCTACAAGCCAGATCGTTGAGGCTATCCACAGCGTTCTCGAGATCACACCTCCAGAACTTGCAGCTGATATTGCAGAGCGTGGAATAGTTATGACAGGTGGCGGAAGTCTTCTTAGAGGACTCGAGGATCTTATTGAAGCCAGAACCGGAATTAATACTATGACAGCTGAGGATCCTATGACAGCTGTAGCTATTGGAACCGGACGTTACGTTGAATCTCTTGCCGGATATAGAGAGGAGTAATCATTGGTAAAAGGCCTATACACTGCTTATACGGGAATGGTACAGGAACAAAAGAGGATGGATGTGATCACCAATAACCTGGCGAATTTCAACACCACAGGTTATAAAAAGGAAGGTCTCACCAGCCAGGCTTTTGATGAGCAATTAGCGCTCAAGATCAAAGACTTTACCGATGCTCCGCTTACAGCACGCAGGATAGGTTATATTACTCCGGGTGTCAAGATAGGACAGGGCTATACAGACTGGTCCGAAGGTCCTATGAGAGAGACCAATAATACTTACGACCTTGCAATAGCAGGGGATGGATTTTTTACTATAGAATATACTAACAAGGCAGTTAATATAGAGCGTGATCTTGCAAATGTAACAACTACAATGTATACACGCGATGGCAACTTTACACTTACTTCTGAAGGTGTCCTTACAACACAGGATGGAGATTTTGTACTGGACAATGCAGGTGGACATATTACACTTGATCCTAATCTTCAGACACAGATTAACGTCAATGGGGATATCATTCAGGATGGTGAAGTTGTTGCAACCCTTGGAATAGCAGATTTTGAGGATTATGATTACCTGCAGCACTATGGTGAGAACTACTGGTACACCATAGATGGTTTCACAGAAAAGGATTTCGAAGGCCAGGTTTACGCAGGCTTTTTGGAACAGTCCAACGTATCTGTTGTGGACGAAATGGTTAACATGATTGCGGTTCAGAGAAACTATGAGACTAATCAGAAGATGATCACGACTATAGATGAGACTCTGGATAAAACTGTTAATCAGGTTGGTGTCCTTTCATAAGTGAAGGAGGTATGATTCTATGGTAAGAAGCTTATGGACTGCAGCTACTGGTATGAATGCCCAGCAGACCAATGTAGATACAATATCCAATAACCTTGCTAATGTTAATACAGCAGGTTATAAAGCGCAGGGCGCGCAGTTTAAATCACTTTTATATCAAACACTTCAGACAGTTACTACGACAGCTAATGGCGACCCAAGACCTACAACATCTCAGGTGGGACTTGGTGTTCGTACAGCGTCGATCAATTCCTATTTTTCACAGGGATCCCTCCTTGCCAATGACAGTACTACAGCTTTTGCAATAAGTGGTAAAGGCTTTTTCGCATACCAGGATGCTGATGGAAATCCTCTTTATACCAGAAATGGTGATTTTACATGGGCTCTTGGAAATGATGATGGTACAGAGCTTGTTCTTACAACAACAGACGGAAATATCATCCTGGATGAAAACGGCGAAGAAATCAGGATCGATGGCGGACTTATTGCTAATAAGCTCACTGTTGGCGGAGATGGAACAATCTATTATCCTGATGATGATGGCGTTCCGCAGTCTCTTGGAGTTACAATTGGACTGTGGCAGTTCAATAATCCTGGAGGTCTGGAGAGAGTAGGAAGTACAGCGTTTAGAGTTACAGCAGCCAGCGGAGATGCGCTTGCAGAACGTGGTGATGATGCCAATGAAGATCTTGAAGTCAGTGAGATCGTTCAGGGCTATCTTGAAGGCTCCAATGTAAATGTTGCAACAGAGATGGTCAACCTCATTGTTGCTCAGCGTGCTTATGAAATGAATTCAACAGCAATTACAACTACAGATAGTATGATGCAGACAGCTAACAGCTTGAAGAGATGATGATCTGAATTGAAGGAGGAAGTAAGATGGCTTCAATTGATTTATCCGGTATCAATGCAAATGCTTATAATGAATATGCTACAATGGAAGCAGCTCAGGCTAGTGGCAATAATCTGAAGGCTACATTGAACAATACCAGCAGTACGTCTACTGATGATGAGCTCATGGGTGCCTGCAAGCAGTTTGAAGCGTATCTTTTGGAGCAGGTATTTAAAGAAATGCAGAAATCTGTAGATGCCCTAAAGGATGAGAGTAGTATTGACCAGCCTACAAGTACCCTTGTAGATTATTTCAAGGGACAGACACTTACCAAGATCACTCAGGATGCTACAGATACTCAGGGACTGGGCTTGGCTCAGATGATGTATGAGAATATGAAACGCAATTACGATATCTGAATTTTGGTGAACAAAAATATAGAAAGAAAGCTCCGCTGGCATGGCGCTGCCATAGCGCTACCAGCGGATTTTTATGGGAATGGAAAAAGTTAAGGGATACATTGAACATTTTGTATATAGAAATGCAGAAAATGGCTATGCGGTAGTCAACCTCATTACTGATGGCGAAGAACTCACCTGTACCGGTAATTTTGGAAGTGCAGATATAGGTGATAACTTAGAGCTTGAAGGAGAGTACACGACACATGCCATATATGGTGAGCAGTTTAAGGTTACTAACTACAAGATCACCATTCCGGATGATGTCACATCAATGCAGCGTTATCTTGCTTCAGGCGCCATCAAAGGTATTGGAGAAGCTCTTGCTGCCAAGATCATCAAGAAATTTGGAGAGGACACCTTTAGGATAATAGAAGATGAGCCTGAGAGACTGGCAGAGATCAAGGGGATCAGCCAGAGAAAGGCTATAGACATATCTATCCAGATGTCTGAGAAAAGAGAAATGCGAGATGCCATCATTTTTTTACAACAATATGGTATCTCCAATAACCTTGCAGTAAAGATATTTGAGCAATACGGAACTAGGATCTACGCTATTTTAAAAGAAAATCCCTATCAGCTTGCAGAAGATATAGCCGGTATAGGCTTTCACACTGCTGATGAGATTGCTGAGAAGATTGGAATAAAAGTTGATTCTGACTACAGGATCAGAAGCGGATTATTATATGCGCTCTCTCAGGCAGCTGCTGATGGCAACAGTTATCTTCCAAGAACTCTTTTGGTTCAAAAGGCTTCAGAGCTCCTAGGCGTAGAACAGGATATTACAGATGCTCAGATAGACAACCTGCTAATGGCACAAAAGCTTGTGATAAAGGGACAGGATCAGGTATATGCCAGCTCTTTTTACTACGTGGAACAATCCTGTGCAGTTATGCTTCACGATCTGAATGTTAAGAGCCAGGATAGTGATCCGGGAGAAGAACAAAGGCTTAGAGATCAGATCCTTGATCTTGAGAGAAAAAAGGATATAGAGCTGGATGAGCTTCAAAGAGAGGCGGTATTAAAGAGTATATCCAATGGTATAGTCATCATCACCGGTGGACCTGGTACAGGTAAGACTACGACTATCAATGCGATAATTGCCTACTATGCAGCACAGGGACTGGATATTATGCTGGCTGCCCCTACTGGCAGAGCTGCCAAGCGCATGACCGAGGCAACAGGTTATGAGGCAAGGACTATCCACAGACTTCTGGAAGTCAATGGCGGCATGAGTGATGACAACGACAGAGGACTTGTCAGATTTGAAAAAAATGCAGAGAATCCGTTAGAGGCTGATGCCATAATAATCGATGAGATGTCGATGGTTGATATGCATCTGTTTCATGCACTTCTAAAGGCAATAGTTCCGGGAATGCATCTGATCCTTGTTGGTGATAGCTCCCAGCTTCCAAGCGTTGGCCCGGGGCAGGTGCTTCATGACCTTATTGCCAGTGGGAAGTTTTCTACTATTGTTTTACAGAAGATCTTCAGACAGGCGGAAGAAAGTGACATTGTCATGAACGCTCACAGGATACACAGAGGTGAGCCTATCAAAATGGACAATAAGAGCAAGGACTTCTTTTTCCTGGAGAGAAATAATTCGGATGTGATCTACAAACATATGGTGCAGCTGGTAAGAGACAAGCTTCCGGGATATGTTAATGCAAGTACCTACGATATTCAGGTCCTGACTCCTATGAAGAAAGGCCCTCTTGGCGCAGAGACTCTCAACACTATCCTGCAGAGCTATCTGAATCCGGCATCTGATGATAAAAAAGAGCATACCTATGGAGATAAACTCTTTAGAGTTGGAGACAAGGTCATGCAGATCAAAAACAACTATCAGGCTGAATGGGAAGTTGAAGGCAAGTTTGGAGTTGTGATAGATCATGGAATGGGTATATTCAACGGCGATATGGGCATCATTGTTGAGATCAATGATCATGCTCAGGAGCTTGTGGTGGAATATGATGAGCACAGAAAGGTCAGATACTCCTACACAATGCTGGATGATCTTGAGCTAGCCTATGCCATAACAATACATAAATCCCAGGGAAGCGAATATCCGGCTGTTGTGATGCCGCTTCTGGGAGGACCAAGGATGCTGCTTAACAGAAACCTATTGTATACGGCGGTTACAAGAGCCAAGGGCAGCGTAGTGATACTTGGCAGCAGAGATACTGTAAACACAATGATCCAGAATGAAGAACAGCTCCACAGATATACGGGGCTTACTGACAGGATCGCAGATATTTATACGCTGGATTGACAGCTTGAAAAGAAAATATGAATAAATTGTTCCAAACTGATAAGGACAAGGTCCTGGATACACTGATATCTATAGTGTATCCAAGGCGATGCCCTGTCTGCGACGATATCGTTACACCATTCGGTGACAAGATCCATAAGGATTGCAAAAATATGATACAGGTGATCACAGAGCCTGCCTGCTTTAAGTGCGGCAAGCCACTTGGCAGAAATGGAGAAATGCAGGAGTTTTGTGATGATTGCCGCAGGATAAAGCATTTTTATGATAAAGGCCGTGCTGCTGTTTTCTACAGAAGTATGTCTTCATCAATTTACAGGTTTAAATATGCAGGAAGAGCTGAATATGCTGACGGCTATGGCGAAATAGTTTCCGATAGTCTTGGAAACTGGATCAGGAGTCTTAAGGCAGATGCACTTATTCCGGTGCCCATGTACAAGAAAAAAGAGCGCCTTAGAGGATACAATCAGGCATCTGTTCTGGCAAGAGCTATAGGAAAGGAATTGAATATCCCTGTCAGAGATGATCTGATACTGAGAACAAGAAACACAGTTCCCATGAAAAAACTTGATGAAAAGGGTCGCCGCATTAATTTGAAAAAGGCTTTTAAAGTGACCTCAAATGATGTAAAATTAAAGAGTATAATTATAATTGATGACATCTATACAACAGGTAGTACCATTGATGAGATCGCCCATGAGTTTCGACAAGTAGGTGTGGAAAAAATATATTTCTGCACACTGGCTATCGGGCAAACAATTTGACATAAATGGAGGTCAGGCTTATGAATCTACGTAACTGTTCAAGATGTGGCAAAATGTTTAATTATATTACTGGAGAGCCACTATGCGATGATTGCAAGAAGGCAATCGAAGAGGATTTTCAGAAAGTAAAAAAGTACATTGAAGAGAATCCGGGAGCGAGAATTGAAAAAATTGCTGAGGATAACGAAGTAACTACTAAGCAGATCAAAAAGTGGATCGCTGAAGAAAGACTTATGTTCTCAAAGGAATCACCTTTGGCTCTTACTTGCGAAAATTGTGGGGAACCAATACAGACAGGAAGATTTTGTGCAAAATGTAAGGCAGGTATGGCAAATAATCTGACAAATACATTTGCTAAACCTAAACCGCTGCAGCAACCTGTGGTTAAAAAAGACCCAAAGGCTGGTATGCGCTTCCTGGATACATAAGGAGAAAACATGCTAGACGAAGAACGCGTAATTCTCATGACCAAAATGGCAGCATACAGTGCTCGCAACGGACGTAAAAATGATGCCATGAATGCTTATTTTCGTGGGGATTATGTTGGATTTAATGTTCTTAAATCCATTATCAGTGCGACAATTTGCTATTGCATAATTGTTGCTGCTTACTTGATATATGATTTTGAAGATGTTATACAGAACCTATACAATACGGATTTGCTTGCCACTGGCAAGCAATTCCTGTTGTATTACATAATAATGATCGTTGCGTATGCTGTGATCTCTTACATAGTCTATTCATACAGATACTCTAAAATGAGAAAAGAGCTGAAGGGCTATTACAACAATCTGCGCAAACTATCTAAAATGTATGAAAAGGAATAATCTGTTATGACATCATTACTGGAATTTAAAGAGTATATAAAAAATTTTTATATGAAGTACGAGACTTATCTGACTTATGGTTGGAAGTTCGTATTGTCATTGGTCGCATTACTTGCAATCAATTCAAGAATAGGATACCAGTCATCACTTACATCCTTCCCGATAGTATTGATGGCTGCTTTGCTGTGCTCAATTATGCCAAAGAACTTCATGGTATTTATGAGTGCACTGTTTATAATCGGACATCTATATGAATTGTCTCTGCCATGTATGTTGGCAGTAGTCATTCTATTTCTGATAATGTTTCTTTTGTATTTTAGATTTTCACCAAAGGATACATTGGCTGTAATGCTGACACCGCTGTGTTTCTTTTTCCATGTTCCATATGTGATCCCTATTGCAATGGGTCTTATGGGCACACCGGTTTCTATTATTTCAGTTACATGTGGCGTTGTAGTCACATACGTGATCCGCTATGTTGCTGAGAATGCTACAGCATTTACAACAGCAGATGCAGAAGAGACAACAATAGCTTTTCAGTCTGTTTTATCAGAGCTTATGGCCAACAAGGCAATGCTTGCTGTGATCATAGCCTTTGCAGTTACACTTTCTGTAGTTTATGTGATCAGAAGACTGTCAATCGACCATGCATGGTCAATTGCTATCATCGCAGGTGCTTTATGTGATGCGATCTGCATGCTTGTTGGAGATCTTATCTTCAATACACAGATATCTATTATTTCTGTGATAATTGGAGCAGTAGTGGCAGGACTTCTTGCCAAGTGCATTGAATTTTTTGCATTTGATCTTGATTATAGTCGTACTGAAAATGTTCAGTTCGAAGATGATGAATATTATTATTATGTCAAGGCAGTTCCTAAGGTTACAGTTTCTACACCTGAGAAAAAGGTGAAGAAGATCAACCGCTCACGTGCACAGCAGTCGCACAAAAGAGAGAATGCTGACAGATAGAAAGAACAATAAATAATGGAGCAGATTGAATTCTTTTTTAACAACAACTTAACAAATCTGCACATGCCTACCATCAGGGCTGTTGATGTCGTAGAAATATTGATAATAGCCTTTTTGGTATATCACATGTTGGTATGGGCTCGTAATACAAGACTATGGTCTCTTTTAAAAGGGGTCATAGTTATTGTTGTGTTTATAATTATTGCTGCGTTTTTTGAAATGTCCACCATTTTGTGGATAGTTGAAAATGTTTTTAGTATAGCAGTAATAGCCATGGTAGTAATTTTGCAGCCTGAGCTTAGAAAAGCTCTTGAACAGCTGGGAAGAAAAAATTATTTCTCAAGCCTTTTCAATTTTACTGATAATTCTCCTGAAGGAAGATTTTCAGATAAAACTGTAAATGAGATCATCAGAGCCTGTGTTGAGATGGCCAAGGTGCGTACAGGTGCCCTTATAGTCATTGAGCAGGAGAGTTCTCTTGTAGATTATGAGAGAACCGGTATTGATATCGATGGTGTAGTTACAAGCCAGCTTTTGATCAACATCTTTGAGCATAACACACCGCTCCATGATGGTGCTGTTATCATCCGAGGCAACAGGATCACAGCTGCTACATGCTATCTGCCACTGTCAGATAATATGTCTATTGGAAAAGAGCTTGGAACAAGACACAGAGCTGGTGTTGGTATCTCAGAGGCTACAGATTCCATGACACTTATCGTATCAGAAGAGACAGGTAAGATAAGCGTTGCATATGAAGGCAAGCTTGAAGGTGCTGTTGATAGTGACAGACTCAGAGAGCGACTTCGCCAGATACAGAATAAACCAAGTGAAGACCATAAGAGAATAACATGGAAAGGAAAGGCAAAGGCATGATCAAAAAGCTGACATCCAATTGGGGACTAAAGCTTGCATCAGTTGTTTTTGCAGCAATCCTTTGGTTCCTTATTACCAATATAAATGACCCGGTAGTATCACAGACATTCTATGATGTACCAGTCACGATCAAGAACACAAGTCTGATCACAGAAAATGGTCAGGTATATGAAGTGCTGGATGATACTGACGTTATCAGTACCGTTAAAGTCTATGCACCAAGAACTGCTATTGATTCATTGTCCAAGGATAATATTGTTGCAACAGCTGATGTGGCCAATATGACCAGCAATTATACAATAGCAATCTCTCTTACAACTAATAAATACAGCAATGAAATAGAGAGTATTACAGGAAGTATCGATACTGTTAAACTTGATGTTGAAGACAAGGCTACCAAGACTCTTGCTCTTACAGCTACAACTTCCGGAACTCTTGAAGACGGATACATTGTAGGAACTGTTTCTACAGAGCAGAACCTTATCAGAGTCAGCGGACCGGAATCTATTGTAAGCCAGATCAAGTCAGCAGTTGTAGATGTAGACGTTACAGGATTTACATCCAATATTGGAACAGATGCTGATATCAAACTCTATGATGAAGAGGGCAATGTTATTTCCGAAGGAAATCTCACACTCAACATCACATCAGTAAGAGTCAATGTGACAATACTGGAAACCAAGAGAGTACCTATTGTCTACACCATCACAGGCACACCGGCCAGTGGCTACCAGTTAACAGGTGTTATAGATTCTACACCGGATACAATTCTTATTGCCGGCAGGAGCAGCGCCCTTAGTGAAGTTGATTTTATCGGTGTATCAGATGCACTGTTAAATGTTCAGGGACTTACAGAGAACCTTGAAACTACAATTGATCTTACAGATTATCTGCCAAGCAATATTTCCTTTGGAGATAGTGATTTCAATGGTATCGTATCTGTAGTTGTCCATATTGAAGAGACTAAATCCAAGACAGTTGATCTTGATGTATCTTCATTTACTATCAGTAATGTTCCGGAAGGATACCAGGTTACTATAGTTACTGGAGAAGAAGAGGGTGATACTACGCAGAGCATTACAGTATCAGGCCTTCAGGCTGCACTGGATACTGCAACAGCCAGTACCATTACAGGTGAGATTGACATGCAGGAGTTCATGGATAGTCGTGAACTTGACAATTTAGTTGCGGGAACGTATTCTACTTCGGTAGATTTAACACTTCCCGATGGAGTATCGACATCAGACAGTGTTTCAGTACAGATACTTATAACAGAAGAATAATGTCGATCGAAAAATAAGTAGGGGAACAGATTTTAAAGGAGTTAGAGATAAATGTCTAGAATGTTTGGAACAGATGGCGTTAGAGGCGTAGCCAATGATGAGCTTACACCGCTACTTGCCATGCAACTTGGTCAGGCTGGAGCATATGTTTTATCTAAGGAGAACAATCACAAGCCAACAATCATGGTTGGATGCGATACAAGAATATCAGGAGATATGTTAGCCAGCGCACTTATGGCAGGAGCTTGCTCTGTAGGAGCCAACGTAGTTAATGTTGGAGTGCTTCCAACACCTGCTGTTGCATATCTTACTAAGAAGTATCGTGTTGATGCAGGTGTAGTCATCTCAGCATCACATAATCCAATGGAATTCAACGGAATCAAGTTTTTTGATGGCAATGGATTTAAGCTTCCAGATGCAATGGAAGATGAGATCGAAGCTCTTATCCGCAACAACATGGAAGGCATTAAGATGCCTACAGGTGCAGGAGTTGGTAAGATCAAGAATCGTCCGGATGCCAAAGAGGAATACATCAACCACAATATCCATTGCGTAGATGTACATCTTGATTCACTTAAAGTAGTTATGGACTGCGCTGAAGGTGCTTCTTCATATACTTCAGTTGAGGCTATCAAGCAGCTTGGAGCAACAGTTATTCCTATCCATACTAATCCTGATGGAACCAACATCAATGCCAACTGTGGTTCTACTCACATGGAAGAGCTCATGGGCAGAGTAGTAACTGAAAAGGCTGATATCGGTCTTGCTTTTGACGGAGATGCAGACAGATTCCTTGCAGTTGATGAAAACGGCAATATGGTTGATGGTGACCAGATAATGGCCATTATCGGTAAATTTATGAAAGACAATGGTAAGCTCAAAAAAGATACTATTGTCGCAACAGTTATGAGTAACCTTGGATTCTTCAAAATGGGAGAACGCGAGGGTATTCAGATCGACAAGACCAAGGTTGGTGACAGATATGTTCTTGAGCACATGAAAGAAATCGGTGCTAATCTTGGAGGAGAGCAGTCAGGACACATTATTTTCCTTGATGACAATACAACAGGAGATGGACTTTTAAGTGCCCTTCACCTCATGGAAGTTATGGTCAAGACTGGCAAAAAGCTCTCAGAGCTTGCAGGCGTTATGGAAGTAATGCCACAGGCATTGTTCAATGCTACAGTACCTAATCATAAAAAAGATCAGTATATGGAATATCCTGAAATAGCTCAGGCAATTGAGGATCTAAATAAGAAGTTTGCCGGAGATGGCAGAGTACTTATCAGACCATCAGGAACAGAGCCTCTTGTCAGAGTTATGATCGAAGGTAAAGACCAAAAGATGATCGAAGACGAAGCTAAAAAACTTGCAGAACTTATACAGAATGTGATGTTGTAAATTACTTGGAGGAGTGGGTTAATGGTAAGTCAAAAAGTAGTCATAAAGAATCCTACAGGCTTGCATTTAAGACCAGCAGGAAATCTTTGCAAAGTGGCTATGAACTATAAATGCCACATAACATTTAGTTATGATGGCAACACAGCCAATGCCAAAAGTGTATTGTCAGTGCTGGGCGCATGTGTAAAATGCGGTGATGAATTGGAATTCCGTTGTGAAGGCCAGGATGAGGAAGAAGCACTTGCAGCACTTGTAGAAGCTGTAAATAATGGACTTGGAGAGTAATATCTACGCAATAAAGCGAGGGGATATATTTAAACTGTAATAGCAGTTTAAGAATATGGAGAAATACTCCATATAGTATGACTAAAGAGAGGGAGTTATAAGAATGAAGAAACTGAAAGTATTAGGCCTTACTGTACTTACAGCTGCTATGTTATTTGGTTGTAAAAAAGATAGCGACGATGCAGTAACAGGTATCAGTATTGAAAAAATTGACGATGCTACTGAGGTTTCAGCAGAAGCTGCTACAGAAGCAAGTGTAGAAGAAGTAGTAGATGATGACGAAGCACCTGCTGAAGGAATGGTCAGAAGCTTATTTACAAATGAATGGATAACAGAAGAAGCTGCAGCTACAAGACCACTTGCAGTTATGTATCCTATCAATAAGCAGGCTCAGCCACAGTACGGACTTAGCAATGTAGCAGTATTTTATGAGATCATGGAAGAAGGCTCAATGTCACGTCAGATGGGTATTCTTGAAGACTGGACAGACCTTAGCCAGATTGGTAATATCCGTAGTATCAGAGATTATTTCGTATATGCTGCTCTTGAATATGATCCGATCATTATTCATTATGGCGGCCCAGAAGTATATGTAACAAACATCCTTACAAGAGATGATGTAGATAACTTAAATGGTGTTGGCGGAAAAATGGGTTCAGATTATGGCGCTTTCTTCCGTGTTCCTGAGGGAAGTACTTCAGAGCATACAGCATTTACAGATGCTGCGCATGTTCTTGCAGCTATTGATAAAGCTGGATTTTCACTTGAGCACAGAGATGAGTACTACTACGGCGAATCACATTTTAACTTTACTACTAAGTCCAATCCAAACACACTTGAGGATTACAGCGATGCTGTAGAAGCTACTGAGATCGATATGTCCGGATGCTTCCCTGTAACTAAGTCAGCTCTTTCATACAACGAAGAAGACGGACTTTATTACAAGACATTGTACGGAGAAGCTCAGAAGGATGCTGTAACTGGTGAGCAGCTTGCATTTGCCAATGTTATCATCCAGAGAACATACAATGAGATCCGTGATGACAATGGTTATCTTGCATTCCAGATGCATGACACAACAAGAGACGGATACTATATCACTCAGGGCAAGATGATCCATGTTACATGGGAAAAGACAGAAGACTATGTTCCTACCAAGTACTATGATGACAACGGAAACGAGATAACAGTAAATACTGGTAAGACAATGATCTTTGTTATTAAAGAAAATGATAACTTTGAAGTAAATGGTTCCACAGTAGTTTATGAAGACTAATAAAGAGTAAAACTGAGCGGACGGTATTTACCGTCCGTTTTCAAGTAAGAGAGAAGCTGACAAGGAGAATGAAAATTGAAAAAGATAATTGTAACAGGCTGTAATGGACAGCTGGGAAGAGCTGTAAATATTGAACTTGCAGACAAAGACCAGTATGAGATCGTAAATACTGATATTTTTGAAGGTGATGGTATCACACCTCTTGATATTTCAAATGTTGACAATGTATTGAAGCTTGCCAGAGAAGTTAAGCCATATGCAATTATCAACTGCGCAGCATATACAGCAGTCGATGCTCAGGAAAAAGATGTTGATCTGTCTTATAAGATCAATGCAATTGGACCTAGAAACCTTGCAATAGCAGCAACTGATACTAATGCCAAGCTTATTCATATCTCAACAGACTATGTTTTTGAAGGAAATGGAACAAAGCCATATCTTGAATTTGATAAAACAGGTCCTGTCAGCGTATATGGTAAGACCAAGCTTGCAGGAGAAGAATTTGTAAAGCAGTTTGCAGACAGATTTTTCACTATCCGTACAGCATGGTTATATGGCGATGGCAAGAACTTCGTTAAGACAATGATGAGATTATCTGAGACACATGATGAAGTAAGCGTAGTTATGGACCAGCTTGGTTCACCAACAAGCACTTACGAGCTTGCCAAGGCAGTTCACTATCTGCTTAACACAGACAACTATGGTCTTTTCCACGGAACCTGTGAAGGACAGACTAACTGGGCTGATTTTACAGAAGAGATATTCAGGATCGCTGGCAAAAATACTAAGGTAAATCATGTAACATCAGAGCAGTATTCAGCAATGAATCCTGCAGCTGCACCAAGACCAAAATACTCTGTACTTGAGAATTACATGTTTAAGTTAACATCAGACTTTATGTTTGCTGATTGGCATGATGCTATCGAGAAATACATGAAGGACTATATTTTATAATGGGAGATAATTAATGCCTTTTTTGACAGAAATAGTTAGTAATACTGTTCTTGTGGCTGCCTTTTTTGGCTGGCTTACAGCTCAGGTCATCAAGACAATATTATATGTGATAGTTAATAAAGAATTTAATGTTGAGCGACTTACCGGCGACGGCGGTATGCCAAGTTCTCATTCTTCAACTGTCATGGCTACCCTTATCGCTACAGGAATGACTTACGGAGTGGCTGGTTTTCAGTTTGCAATTGCTTTTGTTGTAGCCGTTATCGTAATGCATGATGCTATGGGAGTTAGAAGAGAAACAGGTAAACAGGCCATCGTTATCAACGACATGATGGAGCTCTTCCAGGAAATGGGTAAAATGACTGTAGAAGAGAGCCTGAAAGAGTTTGTCGGACATACACCATTGCAGGTACTTATGGGAGCAATTCTTGGATCCGGAATCGGATTTGCTGTATGTACATTTTTATTCTAAGATTTGAAAAATGATCATAAAAAACGGGCACAGTGAGGGGACTTAAATGTTCAAAGTGCTTTTAATATGGATATACGTATTCATAACAACATACATACTTGGTTATGGCACATTAGAATTTCTGACTGGGCTTTCTGTGATGCAGAGAAAATCTGCATCCAGTGGAAAGCTCCAAAAATACAATATAAGATTTTTTGAAAGCTATATATTTGCAGGACTTATTTTTGCAAATATATATGCTGAAATCTGGAGCATCTTTGGTGGTGTGGGTGTCCATGCCAATCTTGTGATGCTTCTTTTTTGTGGTGTTATTGTCTACCACTATCATTCAGACATGTTTGATGGAATAGGCCTGTGCGCTCATAAAGTAGTGGCATCTAAATTCGCCTTGGTGTACATACTTTTGATATTTGTCATGGCTTATGGTACATCACATGGGATCATGCACTATGACAGTGATCTGTATCATGCGCAGGCAATTGAATGGATTGAGAAATATGGAGTAGTAAAAGGCCTTGGAAACCTGCATTTGAGACTGGGCTATAACAGTGCTTCTTTTGCACTTACTGCTCTTTACAGCTTTCATTCAGTTAATGGACAGAGCTATCACGTAATGACAGGATTTTTCGCACTCCTCCTTGCATGGCAATGTGTGGATATCAAGCATCTGGTTCGCAGAAAAAACCCAGTCTTATCAGATTTTGTAAGACTTGCAGCAATTTACTATCTATTCACCATTTATGATGAGATGGTAGCTCCTGCATCAGATTACTTTATCGGCTGCCTGCTATTTTACATAATCATCCACTGGCTGGATCTGTTAGTGCTGCATGAAAAAAATTATGCACCTTTTGTATTCCTTACCTTTGCAGCTGTCTATACAACAACTGTCAAACTCTCAGCGGCAATGCTTATGCTATTGGCCATCAAACCGATCGTGCAGCTTGTAAGGACCAGAAAAAAGGATTCAGTTGTTCCGATACTATTTAGCGTGGCAATGAGTCTGATGATATCAATTCCATTTTTTATCAGAAATGTGATCTTATCAGGCTGGCTGATATATCCATTTACATCAATCGACCTGTTCAATGTGCCTTGGAAAGTGCCAAAGGGGCAGGCTGCCTATGATGCCAAGGAAATAATGGTCTATGGCAGAGGCTATACAGATGTATTGCAGTATGATATGCCTTTTTCACAATGGTTCCCTAATTGGTTCTCCCAAATAGGCAATCTCAATAAGATGTTTTTGATATTGGATGTTGCAGCAGTGATCATATTTATCGCCAGTGTGTTATATCTGGTGATATCTGATAAGAACGCCAAGGCAAAAAAGACCTTTGGAGTATTTCACTTAAGTCACAGGAGAGTTGTAAGTCTGGCAGATTTCCTCCTTGTAGACGGTGTACTGATCGCATCAATGATCTACTGGCTTTTGAGCTCACCTCTCATCAGATACGGAAGCGTATATTTGTGGATAGTAGCTGCAGTGGTCTATGGCAGGATATTCATACTGCTGTTTACCAAGGTAAGACAATCCCTTGCTCCATGGTTCTACGGTGCGGTTATGGCAGCGCTACTATTAGTTATCGTGATAAAGGGAAGCATATGTGTCATAGAAGAGGCACCAAGATTCAACCCTGTGTACTTTTTTGAACAGCAGGATTATGGTGAATATGAAGTTGCTGAATATGAAGTTAATGGAATAACATTTTATTATCCGGTTGAAGGTGACAGAGTAGGATATGCACCATTCCCTTCAGCACCAACCAAAGAGACCTTTGTAATGCTTGGAGATAGCATCAGGGATGGATTTGGAAGCATATATGCTGAATAAGTGTATTGTTACAATAAAAGTTTTGATACGAAAAAACTTCGTACCTCAATCCTGGATCATGTTCGCACACATCTAGCAGTGAAGTGCTGTCTGGAGAATGAATTGTGATAATGAATTAATATTTTTAGACAATTATTAGAAACTGTTACTTGAATAATATATTGACATATAGTATTATCAATAAGTATTCGAAAGAAAGAATACTTTGATAAGCAAATTTCATATTGTTTAATTTCTCTTATTCAGAGTGGTGGAGATACATAGGATCGATGAAGCCACGGCAACCCCTGGTAGGAAGGTGCCAACCTGAGCGAGTATTTTAGTCATCCGGCTGATGACTATCGAGCAATAAGAGGATTTGATTATCGATATCGGGTCCGCTGGTTGCTTGCAATCAGCGGTTTTTTATTGATCATTTAATTGCTTCGCATAAGTCTGGTCAATAAAAGCCCAAGGGAAATTTTTCCTTAACTGTTTTATAACTAATTTGCATAGCGCTTTGCGCATCCTCAATGGAGGAAGAAAGGAACTAAGATGGATAAGTTTATATTCACTTCAGAATCAGTTACAGAAGGACATCCAGATAAAATTTGTGATGCAGTATCAGATGCAATCCTTGATGCTTGCATGGAGCAGGATCCTATGAGCCGTGTTGCTTGTGAAACAGCAGCTTGCACAGGTTTCCTTCTTATCACAGGTGAGATCACAACTAAGGCACACGTTGACTATCAGAAGGTAGCACGTGACACAGTTAGAGAAATCGGTTATGACAGCTCAGAAAAAGGCTTCGATGCTAATACATGTGCTGTATTCGTAGCACTTGATCAGCAGTCACCTGATATCGCTATGGGTGTTGATAAGGCTCTTGAAGCAAGAGAAAGCAACATGACAGATGAGCAGATCGAAGCAATCGGTGCTGGTGACCAGGGTATGATGTTTGGTTATGCTACAAACGAGACAGAAGAGTACATGCCATACGCTATCAGCCTTGCTCACAAGCTTACAAGAAAGCTTACAGAAGTTCGTAAGAACGGCACACTTCCATACCTCAGAGCAGATGGAAAGAGCCAGGTTTCAGTTGAATATGATGAAAACGGCAAGCCAGTTCGTCTTGAAGCAATCGTTATCTCAACACAGCATGATGACAAGGTTACTCAGGAGCAGATCCACGAAGACGTTAAGAAGTACGTTATCGACGCTGTTGTTGATTCAGCTATGGTAGATGCTAATACTAAGATCTTTATCAACCCAACAGGACGTTTCGTTATCGGTGGTCCTCAAGGTGATGCAGGTCTTACAGGACGTAAGATCATCGTTGATACTTATGGTGGAGCAGCTCGTCACGGCGGCGGTGCTTTCTCAGGTAAGGACTGCACAAAGGTTGACCGTAGTGCAGCTTACGCAGCAAGATACGTTGCAAAGAACATCGTAGCAGCAGGCCTTGCTGATAAGTGCGAGATCCAGCTTTCATACGCTATCGGTGTTGCACAGCCTACATCAGTTCTTGTTGATACATTTGGAACAGGAAAAGTTTCTAACGAAAAGCTTGTTGAAGCAGTTCGTGCTAACTTCGACCTTCGTCCAGCAGGAATCATCAAGATGCTCGACCTTAGAAGACCTATCTACAAGGCTACAGCAGCTTATGGCCACTTCGGACGTACAGATGTACAGCTTCCATGGGAGCAGCTTGATAAGGTAGAGGCTCTTAAGGCTCTTCTGTAATGATTGATATAACGTTAAAGTTTATACGTTGTTTATAATTATATAAGTAATAGTTAATAAACACTTTTGCGTTAGTGTTGTATAATAATAGTCACAGAGACGTATTTAGTATCTTATGAGGGGGATATTTAAATACAATTAAGCCTACCAGGCATTGCCTGGTAGGCTTTTTTGGTGCCAAAAAAGAGAAGTGCCTTACCACTGCTTTCTGAATTGTCCGGGAGTGATACCTTCGACTTTCTTAAAAGTCCTTGAGAAATAGTTGGCGTCAGGCATGCCGCAGCTCTCAGCAATCTCAGAAGTAGACATATTGGTGAATCTCAGAAGCTGCTTGGCATGTGTAATGCGAAGGCTTGTGATATAGCTGTTTATGGATATTCCAAATTGCTCTTTAAATATCCTGGTAAGATAAAACTTGTTTATAAAAAAGCGCTCAGAAAGCTCATCAAGCGAATGATGTTCGAGGTAGTGCTCATCAAGATATTCTCTAAGCTCAATAAGGTTAGCTTTTTTTGGTGACTGTCTGTGGCTGTTCTCAGGATGCCAGCTGTCTTCTAACAGCAGAGTCAAAAGCGAGATCAGCTTCTGATATATCTTCATATCTCTCAGGTAATCCTCGGACTCAGCAATTTCGTACAACTGAGACAGCATCTCACTATAAGTTGCAGTATTAGTAGATTTAAAGACAGGTTCACCGCCACGCTCCACATATTTGGCATATATATCAGCCATGTTGGTACCATAGAAATGAACCCACTGAAGAGACCACAGATCATTAGACGTAGTGTGAGAGTATGGAAGCTTACAATCAATAAATACGCAGTCTCCGGCGGAAAGCTCATACTTTTGACCATTGTAAGTTAGGTTACCGGCTCCAGCTGTAACAAGTATAAAGAGGTAGGAGTCCAGATGACTTCTCTTCGAAGTGTGAGGACTCTGTGCCTTAAGGGTTCCCGTCTCTTGAAGATGTATCAGGCTATTTCTTGCAAAAGGAGAAGGAGTATACAGTATTCTATTTGTGCTTACAAGATTTCCATGAAAAAGTGACGATTTCTTCATTTGTAACTCCTATCTGTAGCATTTTTGAAACTATTAATTTATCATTGTATTCAAGTCAGAACTCTTCACATTGTCTCTGACAAGCCTGGTCACAGGTTCACCGGATTGATCATTGCCATCAAATAGCACTATTTTGGGCATGAGTCTGCTAAGGAACATGTAGATACCTTCAGTTACAGAGTAGGCACCTATATTGCCAAATGCTAGTATGTCACCTACTGAGGCATCCTCCAGATGAAGCTGTCGCACAAGGATATCTGCGGTCGTACATAAGCTTCCGCATAATACATAATCACCGGAGGTCAGAGATCTTTCGTCGCCGGCAAAAGTTTCTTTTACATTCTTCAAATGCCTGATCTGAGGCACTTTCATACCCATAATCTGTCCAAGGTAAGTAACGTGGTTCATTCCACCATCAACAAGCATGTAATTGTTGTCTTTATTGGATTTGATATCAACTATCTTTGTAATGTAGTAACCGCAACTTGAAGTATAAAAGCGTCCCATTTCCACAGTCAGGTCGCACCAGGTTGTGACCCATTGCAAGGTTTCAGCCAACTCTTTTGCAGGCTTAAGAGTATCAGAGAAGTCCTCTCCTTCAAAATAAGGAACAGGAAGTCCTGGACCATATTCCAATCGCTCCAGCTTTATGCAATACTTTGAGCTGATCTCTTCATAAAGATCATGCAGCATATGGAGCTCATCAACCTGCTGAGAGAGCTTTTTTCTCTGAGTTCCGACAAAATAGTGGAGACCCATGATATTCAGATTGCTGTAGGAAGACAGATTGTCCAGAATATAGAATAGATCTTCTTTGGAAAGTCCAAACTGGCTGCCGGAAGTCAATCTTATATACACATCGATATTGATGTTCCTGCTCTTTGCAGCTTCCTGAAGAAGTGCTGCATGCTTAAGGGATTCTATAGTATACACATAGCAATCAAGATCCACTGCTGCGTCAATATCTTCTTTAGTCTTATTTACTCCGGAAAAAATGATATGCTCTCCCTGAACGTTAAGATTTTTGCATATCTCAAGCTCGCCTGGGCTGCAGACCTCAAGTTTATCCACGACTTCAAGCATATCTTTCATGAGAAAAGGATTAGCCTTTATGGAGTAACACAGTTTTACTTTATCACCCCAGATACCTGCTATATCTCGGACTCTGCTTTTTAACTCCTGAGTATCAAAAACATAAATAGGTGAGCCATATTTTTCAAAACAATATTTTAAATCCTGATCTGTCATATAAAACCTTTCTGAATCATGTTCTCACACAGCTAGCAACGTAGAGCTGATTGAATAGTAACAATTCATCATTTTTCCACCATCTTTCTACATTTATCAAAAAAGATTAATATGATATACTTTACCACGAAAGAAATTAATATCATAAATTGGGGAAAATCTTATTATTTCACAATTATTATATTATATCTTGAATAATCTTACGAAATAAATTTGCCGGCTACGTGAGAACAGTTATACCTGGCAGATAAAGGATAGGAGATAAAAAATGGAAAGACTTATTGAAATTTTAGAAGAGATCAAAGAAGATGTTGATTTTACAGCAGAGACAGCACTTATAGATGATGGAATACTTGATTCATTTGACATCCTTCAGATCATCAGCGCACTTAATGAAGAATATGACATATCAATACCTGCATCAGAGATCATCCCTGATAACTTCAACAGTGCAGAATCACTTCTTAAAATGGTAGAGAGATTACAGGAAGACTAATAGGTAGTATATATGGCATTTGCACATCTGCATACACATACGGAATACAGTCTGCTAGACGGTTCCAACAAAATAAAAGAATATGTAAAACGCCTGAAAGACCTTGGTATGACAGCTGGCGCCATTACTGACCACGGAGTCATGTATGGCGTCATTGATTTCTATAAAGAAGCAAAAGCTGCAGGAATCAATCCGGTACTGGGTTGTGAAGTGTACGTCGCTCCGGGATCAAGATTTGACAAGGAACTTAGCACAGAAGATGAGAGATACTATCATCTTGTGCTCCTTGCAGAGAATAATACCGGCTACAACAACCTGTCACATATAGTCAGCAGAGGCTTTACAGAAGGCTATTATTATAAGCCACGTGTGGATTTTGAATTATTGCAGAAATACCACGAGGGCATAATCTGCCTGTCTGCCTGCCTTGCAGGTGAGCTTCCTAAGGCAATTGCACGAGGTAACCTGGAAGAAGCCAAGGCAATTGCTAAAAAGTATGATGACTGCTTTGGACATGGCAATTATTTTCTGGAACTGCAGGATCACGGCATCCCAACACAGCAGACAGTTAATGCTGGTCTTCTCCAGATTTCACGAGAGCTGGATATACCACTGGTTGCTACCAATGACTGCCATTACACCTATGCAGATGACGCCAAGGCTCATGACCTTCTTTTATGCATTCAGACTGGCAAAAAAGTATCTGATACAGACAGACTCCGCTATGAAGGCGGCCAGTACTATGTAAAAAGCGAAGAGGAGATGAGAACTCTTTTCTCATATGCCCAGGAAGCCATTGATAATACTCAGAAGATTGCAGACAGATGTAATGTTGAGATTGAATTTGGTGTTACCAAACTCCCACATTTCGATGTGCCGGAAGGCTATGATTCATGGACATACCTCAACAAACTCTGTAATGACGGCCTTGCAGAGCGCTATCCTGATGACGATGGCACTTTAAAAAAGCGTCTTGACTATGAGCTGGGTGTAATCAAGCGTATGGGCTACGTTGATTACTTCCTCATTGTGTGGGATTACATCAATTATTCAAGAGAGCACGGAATTGCAGTTGGACCGGGAAGAGGATCGGCAGCAGGAAGTATTGTTTCATACTGCATGCACATTACCAACATTGATCCTATCAAATATGACCTTCTCTTCGAGCGATTCCTTAACCCTGAACGAGTATCCATGCCTGATATAGACGTGGACTTTGAATACTCAAGGCGTCAGGACGTTATAGATTATGTTACCGAGAAATATGGCTCTGACAAAGTTGTTCAGATCATTACCTTTGGAACCCTGGCGGCAAAAGGCGTTATCAGAGATGTTGCAAGAGTAATGGACCTTCCATACAACTACGCAGATAATCTGGCAAAAATGATCCCGAATGAGCTCAACATCACTCTGGAAAAGGCTCTTTCCATGAATGCAGAGCTCAGGACCATGTATGAGACTGATCCGCAGGTACATACACTGATAGATATGTGCAAAAAGCTGGAAGGCCTGCCAAGACATACATCAATGCACGCAGCAGGTGTTGTTATCTGTTCTGCACCGGCAGAAGACCTGATACCACTGTCACGTTCAGCCGACGGCAATATTACAACTCAGTTTACCATGACAACCGTAGAAGAACTGGGATTGTTAAAAATGGATTTCCTGGGACTGCGTACCCTTACTGTTATCAAGGATGCTACAGACTATGCCAATCAGTCAATAGGAGCTCACCCTGGAGATGCCAATTACATAGATATAGATAAAGTGGATCTTGACGATCCTAAAGTCCTTGCAAGTATTGCAGGAGGACACGCAGACGGAGTGTTCCAGCTGGAGTCCGGCGGTATGACATCTTTCATGAAAGAGCTCAAGCCTCAGTCCCTGGAAGACGTAATAGCCGGTATCTCTCTGTACCGTCCGGGTCCAATGGACTTTATACCCAGATATATTTCAGGAAAAAATGATCAGAAGACAATTACATATCTCACACCAGAACTGGAACCTATCCTGAAGCCTACATACGGTTGTATCGTATATCAGGAGCAGGTTATGCAGATCGTACAGCAGCTGGGCGGCTATACCCTTGGACGAGCTGACCTTGTTAGACGTGCCATGAGTAAGAAAAAACAGCATGTCATGGAAGTTGAGAGAAATAACTTTGTCCACGGTAATCCTGATGAAAATGTTCCTGGATGTGAATCCAAAGGCATTTCAGAAGACATTGCCAACCAGATATATGATTCCATGATGGATTTTGCCAAGTACGCATTTAACAAATCCCATGCGGCTTGCTATGCAGTAGTATCCATGCAGACGGCGTGGCTGAAATATTACTACCCGGTAGAATTCATGGCAGCCCTCATGACATCAGTTATTGATAATCCTGGTAAGGTTGCAGGCTATATCCAGACCTGTAGAAACATGAATATACCTCTTTTGCCACCGGATATAAATGAGGGACATGCAGGCTTCTCCGTTACAGAGATGACTGATGATAAAGGTCAGAAGAAAAAAGGAATCCACTATGCCCTTACTGCTATAAGCGGTGTGGGATTCCCTGTTATTCAGGCGATTGTCAATGAAAGAGAGAAAAATGGCACCTTCAGAAGTCTTAACGATTTTCTAAAGCGCATGTGCCAAGGTTCATCTACACTCAATAAGCGTACTGTGGAGAGCTTTATCAAAGCGGGAGCTCTGGATTCCCTTGGTGCTAACCGCAAGCAGTGCATGAGCGTCTACATCCAGATAATGGACAGCCTTCACGACAATAGTCGTAACAGCATGGCTGGTCAGATGTCGCTTTTTGACCTGGTATCAGATGAGCATAAGTCACAGTACGAGATACAGCTTCCTGATGTAGACGAGTACCCGAAAGAGATCCTTCTTGACTTTGAAAAAGAAGTCCTTGGTATCTATGTCAGCGGACATCCGCTGGAGGACTATGCTGCTTTTTGGCAAAAAAATACTACAAATAAAACCACTGATTTTTATCTTGATGAAGAGACCGGCGAGCCTAATGTAAAAGACGGAAATACTGCAACAGTAGGCGGTATCATCACAAGCAAAAAGATCAAATATACCAAGAACGACAAAGTCATGGCATTTCTGACTCTGGAAGATCTTGTGGGACAGATTGAAGTTATTGTATTTCCTAAGACTTACGAGGAATATCAGTCCAAGATCACCGAAGATCAGAAAGTATTTATCCAGGGACGGATCTCTGTGGAAGAGGAAAAAGATGCTAAGCTTATGGCATCCCGTGTTAAACTCTTTGATGAGATCCCAAGAACAGTGTGGATACAGTTCCCGAATCTCGATGCCTACAATCAGAGCTTTGATAAGTTAAAAGAGATCATAGCAGGCAGTGACGGTGACGACCAGATAGCCATAGTTCTCAAGGACACCAGACAGATGAAGAGACTTCCTTCCAACTACTGCGTTAAGGGTGATCATATCCTCATAGAGGCACTCGCTGCGGAATATGGCAAGGATAATGTAAAGCTGGTGTAAGGGAGATATTTATCATATTGTACTGAAAGCACCTACAGAAATAAGCATATGCTGCGGGTTTCGTAAGAAAGCCATTTATAAGATAAATGTCAATATTGTGCTAAAATATACCAATAAAATACATTTTAATTAAACAAAAATAAGAGTATCATACAAGAACGATAAAACAAAAAAATACAGTAATTGTTTATTTAAAAGAAAGAGGTAATTATGGCAAAGGTAGCACTTATAACAGGTATCAACGGACAGGATGGTTCATATCTTGCAGAGTTTTTACTTGAAAAGGGATATGAAGTTCACGGAATTGTGAGACGTTCTTCAATCTCCAATACTGCTAAAATTGATCATTTACTCAGAGACAATAAAATCACATTACATGATGGAGATATGTCTGACACATCTTCACTTGTACGTATCATCAGCCAGACACAGCCGGATGAGATATACAACCTGGCTGCACAGTCACATGTACAGGTATCATTTGATGCACCTGAGTACACTGGTGAAGTTGACGCTATCGGCGTACTGAGGATCCTTGAGACAGTCAGAACTCTTCACATGGAGAAAAAGACTAAGATATATCAGGCTTCAACATCAGAACTCTATGGTAAGGTAGAAGAGCTTCCACAGAAGGAAACAACACCTTTCCATCCATACAGCCCATACGCAGTTGCAAAACAGTATGGTTTCTGGATCGTAAAAGAGTACAGAGAAGCTTACAACATGTTTGCAGTTAACGGAATCCTCTTCAATCACGAGTCAGAGCGCCGTGGTGAGAACTTCGTTACAAGAAAGATCACACTTGCTGCAGCACGTATCGCAGAAGGTATCCAGGATCACCTTGAACTTGGTAACCTTGATTCTAAGCGTGACTGGGGCTATGCAAAAGACTATGTTGAATGTATGTGGCTCATTATGCAGCAGGAAAATCCTGATGATTTCGTAATCGCAACAGGTGTACAGCATACAGTTCGTGACTTTACAGAAAAAGCTTTTGCAGCTAACGGCATCAAGATCAGATGGGAAGGCACAGGAGCTGATGAAAAAGGCTATGACGTTGAGACAGGCAAGATGCTTGTATGCGTAAACGCTGCATGGCTTCGTCCTACAGATGTAGACAACCTCTGGGGAGATCCTACTAAGGCTAAGACAGTTCTTGGATGGAACCCACAGATGACAAGCTATGAAGAACTTGTAAATATCATGGCTAAGCACGACAGAGAGCTTGCTAAGCGCGAAAAGGCTCTTATGGCATAACTTTTTGCAGGCAGAAACGTGAGAACCTGATCTAATTAAAAAATTGAAGCGAATAACTTCATCATAAATGGAGAGTAAATTAAAATGATGGAAAAGAATGCAAAAATATATGTTGCCGGCCATCGTGGAATGGTTGGTTCAGCAATAGTCAGAGAACTTGAAAGACAGGGATATACTAATATCATCACAAGAACTCATAAAGAGCTCGATCTTACAAGACAGGATGCTGTTGAAGAATTTTTTGCAGCAGAAAAACCTGAGTACGTATTCCTTGCAGCTGCCAAGGTAGGAGGAATCGTTGCAAACGAAAGCGCTCTTGCAGACTTCATGTATGACAACATGATCCTTGAGATGAATGTCATCCATTCTGCATGGAAGAATGGCTGTAATAAGCTTGAATTCCTTGGATCATCCTGTATCTATCCTAGAATGGCTCCACAGCCTATGAAAGAGGATTGCCTTCTGACATCAGAGCTTGAAAAGACTAACGAAGCCTATGCTCTTGCTAAGATTTCAGGACTTAAGTACTGCGAATTCCTTAACAGACAGTATGGCACAGACTATATCTCAGTTATGCCTACTAACCTGTATGGACCAAATGATAATTATCATCCAACACATTCACACGTACTTCCTGCTCTTATCAGACGTTTCCATGAAGCAAAAGAGCAGAATCTCCCATCAGTAACATGTTGGGGCGATGGAAGCCCACTTCGTGAATTCCTCTATGTTGATGACCTTGCTAACCTCTGCGTATTCCTTATGAATAACTACAGCGGTAACGAGACAGTCAATGCCGGTACTGGTAAAGAACTTACAATCAAAGAACTTACAGAGCTTGTAGCAAAAGTTATCGGATACACAGGCAAGATTGAATGGGATACATCCAAGCCAAACGGAACACCTAGAAAGCTTCTCGATGTATCAAAGGCTAAAAACCTCGGCTGGACATACAAGACAGAACTTGAAGATGGAATCAAGCTTGCATATGAGGATTTCTTAAATAATCCTATGAGAGCTGAGAGATAAAAGTATTATAAATCTATAAATAGAGTAAATATCTTTGAGACATGGGCTAATTAGAGTCGATGTCTCAAAGTGCATTTATTATAAAAAGTATAAGCGCTTTGCTGGAAAAGGAATGTTTATGAACGATACAGAAATAATGGAAAAAATACATCAGTGTAACTTTGAACTACTCTCTGAGATAAAGAGAATATGCGAGAAGTACGACATACAGTTTTTTCTTCATGGAGGAACACTCCTTGGTTCAGTAAGACATCAGGACTTCATACCTTGGGATGACGATGTGGATATTATATTCTTAAGACAGGACTACGAGAAATTTATAAGAGTTGTAGCAAAAGAGCTTCCTGAAAATATGGAGTTTCTTGACTACAATAATTATCCACAGTTCTTTGATTTTATTGCCAAGATTTCCAATAAAAACCTTACCTACAAGACTACCTATGGTCATGAAGACTTTTATGAACATAGATACAGCCATCCTTCTGTGGACCTGTTCGTGCTGGACAGGGTTGGAAAACATCATGGCCTGCAGTTGGCTATTATGAAGATACTGTATGCTTTTGCCATGGGACATAGAAAGACGGTAGATCTTGATAAATACAAGGGAGCAGCCAAGATAGGTGCAGTTATCCTACCTGCAATAGGTAAGCTCATTCCATTAAAGACAATCTGCAAGCAGTATAGATATATAGCAACTCTGGCTAATCCGAAAGAAGATAGCTCTGGCTTTGCTATTACTGATAAAGTATATATTTCTAATGAACAGCAGCATCCTCATTATTGGGGATTGTGTTATGATATGACCAGCTATCAGCTGGGCACTACGAAGACTATTCGCGGTCTTGAACTGCAGGTTCCAAGCGGATATGATGCAACTATGAGCGTTATTTATGGCGATTATATGAAACTGCCACCGGAATCTCAGAGAGTGTGCCAGCATGTGGAGCTGGAGTAAGACCTGTTGTTGAGACAGATAATAAGTTTTAATTTTTCATATTTTTATTTTTGAAGGCACTTTACTTAAATAAAGTGCCTTCATTGCTTATACACAAATTTGAGTGATTGCTTATTATAAGATATAATAAAGACGATGATTTACTTTTTTGGAGGATATAACTAGTAATATGGCAAACGTTGCACTTATTATTGCTGGAGGTTCAGGTGCGAGAATGCATCAGGACATTCCAAAGCAGTTTTTAACAGTAAATGAGAAACCTGTAATTGTATATACTATGGAGGCTTTTCAGAAGCATTCCAATATTGATGCGATAGCAGTTGTATGTATACAGGGCTGGGAGCAGATCCTGTGGGCTTATGCCAAACAGTTCAATATAACTAAGTTGGAAATGGTTGTTCCTGGCGGAGCTAATGGTCAGGAATCCATTAGGAACGGACTTTTTGAATTAGAAAAAAAATATGGTCCGGAGGATATAGTACTTATACACGATGCCATCAGACCTATGGTGTCAGAGGAAATCATCTCTGACTGTATAGTTAAAACGCAGGAATACGGGTGCGCTATTGCTGCAATCCCTTGCGCAGAGGCTATGCTGGTTACAGAAGATGCTTTATCTTCCAAAGAAACATTTTCAAGAGATAACCTTAAGAGAACTCAGACCCCACAGGGCTTTAGACTTGGAACTATCTGTGATGTGCATAGAGAGGCACTTAAGGTCGGTAATACTTCTTCAGTTGCTTCCTGCACACTTATGATAGAGATGGGACATCAGGTATATTTTTCAGCAGGATCAGAAAAAAATATAAAGCTTACAACAGTGGATGATATTGATATTTTCAAGGCATTGCTGATTGCAAAACGTTCAGATTGGTTAAAAGAGTGATGCTTTTGCATTGCTCTTTTTCTTAATTTATTAACTAGAGCTGTGTGGCAGGTGCAAGAGCACGTACTTCACGGATCTGGTAAAAAGAAAGGAACTATCATGAACATTCTTCAAAATGAGATTTATAAAAAAGATATTGAAACCGCTATTGAAAGCACTATAGATATTGAAAAACTTTATGGGACCAGCATTATGATAACAGGAGCTACAGGTCTGGTAGGCTCATTTATCACTGATATGCTGATCTGCCTGAATCAGGAAAAAAATGCCAATATTACAATATACGCCGTTTCAAGAAGCGCAGGCAGGATAGATGCCCGCTTTGGACAGCATCCATTTCTGATACCTCTTGAACAAAATGTCGTAGCGCCTTTTGCCTTTGGAAGGCATCTGGACTATATCATTCATGCAGCAAGCAATGCTTATCCAAAAGCTATGAACGAAGAGCCTGTAGAGACCATCATGGCCAATATTCAGGGCACCCAGAACCTGTTGGAGATGGGTAAGAACTGCGGAGCAAAGAGACTTCTTTTCATATCTTCCGGAGAAGTGTATGGCAAGTGCAGTGAAGGCATGGGCAAATTTACCGAAGATTATGCCGGATATATTGATTCTACCAATCCAAGATCCTGCTATCCGCAGGCTAAGCGTATGGCAGAGACATTATGCGTCAGCTATCAGAAGGAGTATGGTTTTGAGAGCGTTATTGCAAGACTATGCCATACCTTTGGACCAAACGTTACAAGCAAAGATAACAGAGCTACGGTTCAGTTTTTTAACAACGCTGTAAATAATGAAGATATTGTACTAAAGAGTGCCGGAAGTCAAACCAGATCTTATCAGTACATAGCTGATAGCGCATCGGCACTACTTACTATCATGTTGAAGGCAGAGGCAGGAACTGCGACTAATGTGGCCAACAGTGAATCTACCATCACTATCAGAAGGCTGGCAGAAAAGATAGCAGAGGCAGCAGGAACCAAGGCTATCATTGAAGCACCGACTGAGACAGACCTTGCAGAGAGGACATTCATAGATCATCAGGTACTGGATACTACCAAGATTGAGGAACTGGGATGGACTAACGCATTTAGTCTGGATGAGGGAATCAGAAATACACTGGAGATATTAAAGGCCAGATAGTCATTAATTGTGCCAAAGCATTTTGAAGCGATCATTAAAAAAGAAAGTGATCAAAGTAGTAATTTGGCTTTGGATGTACTTTGCATTTAGATAATTAATACACTATGCATACACAAAAATATGGTAGAATGAAGAGTAAAAAGGTGACAGTTACCGAGTTTGCTACTGGTGCGCAAATGTAATATGCAGGCTAAAGCTTGCGCACACCAGCGCGCAAAGAGTCACTTTGTGAATCTTTGTTCGAAAAATATTACTTGAGTGAGGAAATAGAAATGAAACTTCTGAGCGTTATTGTTCCATGCTATAACGAAGAAGAAAATGTAGCAGATTTTTATCATGAATTATTAAAAACAGAAAGCTTTTTTAAAAGCAAAGATGTTGAAATAGAGATCATATATGTAAATGATGGTTCTAAAGACAATACAGTGGCTGAAGTTAAAAAGCTCCACGAAAAAGATGAAAGAGTCCATCTGGTCAATTTCTCAAGAAATTTTGGAAAAGAAGCTGCTATTTATGCAGGATTGAAAACATCAAAAGGAGACTTTGTAGTCATGCTGGATGCTGACCTTCAGGATCCACCGGCTCTTTTACCCGAGATGTATCGTTATATTGCAGAGGAAGGCTATGATTCAGTAGCCACAAGGAGAGTAGACAGAAAGGGCGAACCGCCTATCAGATCATTTTTTGCAAGAAGGTTCTATTCTCTTATCAATAAGATGTCCAAGACTGAGATAGTAGATGGCGCAAGGGATTACAGACTTATGACCAGACAGTTTGTAGATGCTATATTGTCTATGGAAGAGTATAACCGCTTTTCAAAAGGTATCTTCGGCTGGGTTGGGTTTAATACCAAGTGGCTTGAATTTGAGAACATTGAACGTAAAAAGGGTGAAACCAAGTGGTCATTCTGGAAGCTGTTTATCTATGCCCTTGACGGCATAATTGCATTCTCCACAACACCACTTGCATTTGCATCTATTTTAGGTGTATTGTTCTGCATACTGGCCTTTATATTTATAATATTTATATTTGTCAGAGCGCTGATATTTGGAGATCCTACAAGTGGATGGCCTTCACTGGTATGTATCATATCGCTGGTAAGCGGTGTGCAGCTGTTCTGCATAGGTATTGTAGGTCAGTACCTCTCCAAGACTTATCTTGAAGTTAAGAAGAGACCTATTTATCTGATCAAGGATGAATTCTAATATGATTGATGCTAAAAATCAGGAACTTGTAAGTATCATAGTTCCTGTTTATAATGCTGAAAAATACATAGCCCATACCATTGAGATGGTAAGGCAGCAGACCTATACAGACTGGGAGCTGATCCTGGTGGATGACTGCAGTAGCGATAGGAGTGTAGAGGTTATTGAAGAGGCGATAAAGAATGCTTCATTATCTGAAAGTGATTCTACACTCAATCCAGAAAGACATGAAGATGATAATGATGAAAATGCATGCAGCTCATCGAAAATACGCCTTGTAAAAAATCCTCATAACATGGGTGCTGCAGCTTCGAGAAATGCCGGTATAGACGCTGCAAAAGGAAGATATATCGCATTTCTCGATGCTGATGATGTATGGCTTGATACCAAGCTTGAAAAAGAGCTGGCCTTTATGAAGGAGACCGGCAGCGAATTTGTTTTTACATCCTATGAATTTGGTGATGAACAGGCGCGGCCTACAGGAAAAATTGTTCATGCACCGGATAGCCTTGATTTTAAACATGCCCTCACAAGAACGGTCATATTTACTACAACGGTTCTTTTTGACATGGAGAAATTAAGTAAAGACGAGATACATATGCCACTGATAGCCAGTGAAGATACTGCTACCTGGTGGAAGATATTAAAGACGGGGGTTGTAGCCAGAGGTCTTGATGAAGTACTTGCTATATACAGAAGACCGGCTAACTCACTTTCTTCAAATAAATTTGTAGCCATGAAGAGAGTGTGGAATCTTTATAGAGAAATAGCAGGCTTGAATGTCCTGCAGAGCGCATTTTGCTTTGTAATGTGGGCAATTAGGGCGACTCTACGAAGAGTATAAAGGGAAAAGGTATGAAAAAATTAGAAACAACAAAAAGAGTAATAGTGTTGCTGCTTGGCTTTGTTAATCTGGCCTTCTTAACAGCTATATATGCCTATTTTTGGTTTAATTATTTTTATCCTGTATTAAGCCAGCTCAGAATAAGCACTGACGGTTATATTTTAGGAAGTGGTCTTAAACTCTACTTTAGAGGCCATCTTCTCGTTATTGTAATATATTTTGGTCTTTTACAATTCTTTATACATACTTATGGCGGACTCAGATATGGTTACATGAAGACCATGGATATCATATTCTCTGAGATATTTGCCATACTTATGGTCAATGTATTTACCTATTTTCAGTTATCACTGATGCGTAACTGGTTGATGCCGGTGAGCCGCATTCTTGAGATGTATGCTATCCAGTTGGTGGTATCCCTTGTCTGGACTGTTATCTGTAATGCTATATACAGAGCGGCATTTCCTCCAAGAGATATGCTCCTTATCAGCGGAGAGCATCCTGTGGACGATATCATGCACAAGTTCAAGTCCAGACAGGATAAATACAATATCGTAAAGTGCATGAACGTATCAGAAGGCATAGACGCCATCAAGAAAGAGTGTAAAGAGCGCTATGGCGGCGTTGTCATCTGGGACATCCCGACACCTGACAGAAACAAGATCATGAAGTTCTGTTATGAAAACTCCATCAGAGTATATCTGATGCCAAAGATCACTGACGTAATGGTAAAAGGCTCTGAGCAGCTCCATCTGTTTGATACACCGGTACTGCTTATCAGAGAGTATTCTTTAAAGGCAGAACAGCGCTTTGTAAAGAGAGTAATTGATATCGTATTTGCACTGATACTGATTGTTCTGACATCACCATTTATGCTGGTTACAGCCATCATCATCAAACTCTATGATCGTGGTCCTGTGCTGTACAAACAGGTCAGATGTACAACTGATCTTAGAGAGTTCAAGATCATGAAATTCAGAAGTATGCGTGTGGATGCAGAAAAAGATGGTGTTGCAAGGCTTGCATCTAAGAATGACAGCCGTATCACACCAATTGGTAAGTTTATCAGAAAAGTAAGAATAGATGAGCTGCCACAGCTGTTTAATATCCTGGTGGGCGACATGTCTTTCATAGGTCCAAGACCTGAGAGACCAGAGATCATCAAGCAGTATGTGGAAGATATGCCGGAATTTGTTTTCCGTAACAAGGTAAAAGCCGGACTTGCAGGATATGCTCAGGTCTATGGTAAGTACAACACAACACCTTATGACAAGCTGAAGCTGGATCTTACATATATTGAGAACTACTCAGTATGGCTTGATCTAAAGCTCATGCTGCTGACACTGAAGATTCTCTTTACACCGGACAGTACAGAAGGTGTTGATGAAAATCAGATAACCGCTAAAAAAGAAGGAGCTGAGGATAAGAACTAATGGATGAAGCATTAAATCTTAGAAGCTTTTATTTGAGGCTGTTTAGAAAAATATGGATCCTGCCGCTTGCAGCTGCGATCGGGGGACTTATAGCAGGACTTATTTATTTTGTAGCCACTGTTGTTTATGGTCCTGCCAGGAGCTATAGTGCTACAGCTACCATATACATTGATTTTGCCTATGATGAATCAGGCGAAGTTGTGGACTGGTACAATGCATATACCTGGAACCTGCTCATGGCAACGGATGAGATCATTGATACAACGATGGAGAATCTGAAAGATGCTGGTATTCCTGAGATTACAGACGCTTCTGTAGTCAGCGGCATATCATCCGGAGTATCCCGTGAGGAAGTGCTTGAGTCCACAAGTGCAGATATACCATCAGATGTCAGAGTAATGGTGCTTACTATCACCAACAATGATCAGGAGCTTGCAGATGCAATACTTGAGGCATCAGCTGCATCTCTTGAGCACTTTGGCTCAGTGAAGGATGAATTTAATTCTATCAAGCAGATAGGCTCGACTCCTGCAGAGCTTGTGGTTTATACAGACCGAACTTTGGCAGCAGTTATTTTTGGAGTAGTGATGGGGCTTCTCATAGCCTTTTTTGCAATGCTGCTCATAAATACCATGGACGATGCCATCTACGTTCCTGAAGATGTACAGAGTAAATACGGGCTGACTCTACTCGGATGCATGACAAAGAGCGGAGTTGCAATGCCTGACAGATTTAGAAATGAACTGATAGAGGCCTCTCATGAATTCTTAAATGGCAAGAGTCAGATACTGCTCATATCTTCAGGCAATTGGGATGATGATACCAAGTCCAAAGAAGATAGTCTAAGGCTCCATGAATTGATCGAAGGACCTTTTGATTTTAATAAAACATCTATCACGGGAGTTGAGATTCCCGGAAATAAGACAGATAGTTATAGAAAGATAAATGAGACAGATGGCGTGATCATTGCTATTCAGGCTGGAAAGAGAATAGGCACAGCTACAGATCACCTTATAAGTCAGCTTAAAAAGCACAACTGTAACATAGTAGGAATCATTCTTACAGATGTGGATATGAAGTTTTTGAAATTGTATTATCGTATGAAAAAGTGATTTTTGGCACAAGAGGCTTTCTGGGGGGTTGACCTGTTAGAAATGCAGTAGCCTGCTTGAGTGAGGGGGACATTCAAGAATAGAAAATGGAATAGGTAATCAAAATGGCTAGAAGAAATAGACTGGAACATCTTATATCGGCTGTAAATAGGGTTACAGCAGATCTTGTAATACAGATGCGTTTAAAGACAGATGCAGTAATAGTAAACCAGTGCGATAAGTTTGAATATAACGAAATGGACAACTGCGGATCCAAGATTCGTACATACAACTGCAATGAAAGAGGCGTAGGAGTCTCCAGAAACACAGCAATCCTCCATGCACAGGGCGAAATATTACTCATCGGTGATGAGGATATTGTTTATACAGATACTTATGTTGAAGATATTTTAAAAGAGTTTGATGCTCATCCGGAAGCAGACATGATCCTGTTTAATGTAGATCAGTCTGATGGAAGATTTACTTATCATAATGACAGTTTTGGCAGAGTCCGCATATATAACTCCGGAAGATACCCTGCCTACAGTATAGCTGTAAGAGCTAAGGCTCTGCAGAAATCAGGAATTGCCTTCTCAACACTTTTTGGCGGAGGAGCCAGATACAGTGCAGGAGAGGATAGCCTCTTTTTAAGAGATGCACTGAAGAAAAAGATGAGAATATATAAATCACCTGTCCTTATAGGACATGAGATAACCAGAAAATCCTCATGGTTTGAGGGATACAATGAAAAGTATTTTCTGGACAGAGGAGTTTTGTACTATTATCTCTATGGCATTTTTGCCAAGCCTCTGGCACTCAGGTTCCTGCTCAGCCATAAGGAAGAATTATGCGTGAACATACCACTTTGGCAGTGCTATAAAATCATGAAATTGGGGATAAAAAGCGTTAGGAAATGATAGTTTATTTAACACTTGCTCTATGCACGGTGCTGCTAGGCTACTCCATAGAGAAACAAAGTAAACTAAAGAACGAGGCAGTGCTGCATACCCGAGGAGCGTTATATGGAGCGGGCATCAGCAGACGAATGCTCTGGAACAGTATTAGCATGGGGATCATATTCACCATGCTATTTGTCGTATCTGCCCTTAGGATCAATGTGGGCAATGACTATGCCAAATACGTGGAATTCATGCATCTGGCTTGGGCTAAGCAGGTAGTACCTACAGAATGGGGATTTAACACCCTTACCTGCCTTGTATATGACCTGTTTGGATTTGAAAATTATTTGGTGGTCTTTGCTATATTTGCTTTTTTCACGGTACTGTTTTTCCTGCTGGCAATGTGGCAGCAGAGTGAAGATTTTAAATGGACTTTTTTCATGTTCATGATGCTGGGCTACTATTTTCAGTCCATCAGCACTGTAAGATATTACCTGGCACTGGCTATAGCTCTGTATAGTATCAGATTTGTCATAGACAGGGACTGGCCAAGATTTGCCCTATGCATACTTGTGGGATCACTTTTCCACAAATCACTCCTGGTAGTGCTGGTATTGTACGTACTTGCTCAGCTTCCTTGGAAAAAGTGGATGCTGGGAGTGGCAGGTATTGTATGTCTGTCCTTTGTACTCTTGAAGGAGCAGTACCTAAAGCTTGCTGTTATCCTGTATCCGTCCTACGAAGATACAGAGTATGTTACAGAAGGCACGGCAACCAACATAGACTGGTCCGCTGTGGATTCTTTTGGTGGATTGCTAAGGGCGCTCAAGACCTGGACTGTGGGTAACATCAATATTTTCAGATGCTTTGCAGTACTGTTGCTTGCCCTTTGGTTATATAAAAAGGTGGTAAAGGGCAATAGAAGGAATCTGTTTTACTTTTACAGTAATTTAATGGCTCTTGCCATATATGTTTTTTGCACATTTATTCCTTTTGTTTCTAGAATAGGTTTTTACCTGACTATCACTCACATATTGTTTGTACCTGCTCTGATAAAAGGTATCGAGGATGACAGGAAGAGACATATAGTCAAGGCATTTGTGATAATAGCCTGCATACTGTACTTTATCATGTACATGAGAGGTGCAGGAAATGACGGCATCAGGATACTTCCATATGAGACATTCCTGTTCCATGATATGCCGCCGATCTTGTCAGAGACAGGGTATCAGTAATACTTTTTGCAGGGAGATTTTATGGCAGACGATTTTTTTGCAGATAATATCAAGTTCATAGTGATAATAGTGTCCTACAATGCAGGACAGAGCCTCATCAGTACCTATGAGAGCCTGAGAGGGCAGACCCACAGAAACATAGAGCTCATCATCAAAGATGGTGCGTCTACAGATGGCTCATTGTCTGTACTTCAGGATAAATATGCCGGTGATGAGATTTTAAAGAATTCACGGATCATATCTGAGAAGGATGAAGGCATCTATGATGCAATGAATGAAGCTATTTCAGCTATTCCTGAGTCAGACCTTACTTCTGACAGGGAGTGCAGTTTTGTATATTTTCTTAACTGCGGAGACTCTTTTGCTGATAACGAAGTGTTAGAGAGAGTAGCCAAGGGCATTTCGGAGAAATTTGAAGATGACAGAAATAATAAAAAGGCTTCAAAGGACGACAGGACAAGGCTTACCATTTTTTACGGAGATATAATCGACATGCAGACCGGGCAGCACGTATCATCCCCGCCTGTGATCGATGATTTTGCCTGCTACAGAAATGTACCGTGCCACCAGTCAGCTTTTTATGATGTGGCGCTTATGAAAAATGAGCGATTTGACATCAAATGGAGAGTCAGAGCGGATTACGAGCATTTCCTCAGATGCAGGTATATTGAAAATGCAGATACCATCTATCTGGATACAACTATTGCGAAATATGAAGGCGGCGGTTTCTCAGAAACAGCCGAGAACAGGCGCATTTCCGAGCAGGAGCGAAAGAAGATAATCGCTATGTATCTGACTCCTGATCTGATCTTAAAATTTGACATCATCAGATGGGTGACACTGGCGCCTCTTCGTACATATCTTGCCTCAAATAAATCTACTGCAGGGGCCTACAACAAGTTTAGAAGCTGGTTGTACAAGCTGTTAAAGGGTAAAAAAGGATAATTTAAATGAAGGTATTATGGTTATGTAATATTATGCTTCCAGCCTATGCCAAGGCAAAAGGGCTCTCTTTTTCCGCAAGGGAAGGATGGCTCTCCGGAAGCTTTGACAGGATCAATAAGGAGCTGAAGACAGATGAAGCAATAACTCTTGCAGTGGCTTTTCCAGGAGCAGCTGCTGATACAGAGGATGCAGAGCAGGATCGTGGCCTTGGTGAAGTGATAGGCAGAGTCACTTTTTATACTTTCAAAGAAAATCTTGATGCCCCTGAAGTTTATGACGAGGCACTCGAAAAACAGATGGATGCTATATTAAAGGATTTTCAGCCGGACATTGTGCACATCTTTGGTACAGAATTTCCACACAGCCTAGCTATGGTCAGGACCTTTAACAGACCAGAGCGCACGCTTGTAGGGATACAGGGACTGTGCGGAGTTATCGCTGATAAATATATGGCAGATCTTCCAGAGTCAGTTCAGAATGATCTGACCTTTAGAGATAAGATAAAACACGATTCCATCAGGCAGCAGCAGGAAAAATATTATCTCAGGGCTGCCAATGAAAAAAAGATAATTGAAGGAGCAGGCCATATTACCGGTCGCACCGCTTTTGATAAGAGAGAAACTGCCAGGATCAATCCTGGAGCAGTTTATCACCACATGAACGAGACCATGCGCAGTAACTTCTATGAAGGCAGATGGTCTGAAAAAGACCGCGTTATCCACAGCATCTTTTTATCACAGGGAGATTATCCACTAAAAGGCCTTCATTATGTACTTCAGGCGATGCCTGAGATCCTTGAGAAATACCCGGATGCTCATGTGTATGTTGCAGGTAATAGTATTTTTGGAAAAATAGACAGAAGAACAGTTACAGCTGCTGATGATGAAGGAACAGTTGTTACAGGTAGTAAATATCCACTGTTCATGCGTATCAGCGCCTACGGCAAGTACCTCAAAAAACTCATTTCCCAGAATAATCTCAAAAAGCATGTGACTATCCTTGGAAAGTTAAATGCTGAGCAGATGAAAGAGCAGTATCTTAAGTGTAATGTGTTTATCTGTCCATCAGCTGTTGAGAACAGCCCCAATTCTCTGGCAGAAGCAATGCTACTGGGAGTTCCGGTCATTGCAGCAGATGTGGGAGGGATCCCAAGCATGCTTGATAATAACAGAGAGGGCATAATCTATAAGGGCGGCGATGTCCACCAGCTTGCAAAAGCAGTAATAGATATGTGGGATGAGCCTGTTATTGCAGGCGTATATGGTGACAATGGCTACAAACGCGCGCATATAGACCATGACCCGGATCGCAATTTTGAAAGACTCAAAGAGATCTATAGGGAGATTGCTACTGGAGCGAGATCATGAAGATAACTTTTATTTCAAACTACATAAATCATCATCAGATTCCGCTCTGTGATGCAATATATAAGTATCTTGGTGAAGATTTCCATTTCATACAGTGTATGGATATGGAGGAAAAACGCGTCGAGATGGGCTGGGGCGTTGATACTGCTAAGTATCCTTATGTTGAGCTATACACAAGAGATAAGGACAGATGCCTGCAGCTGATACAGGATGCGGATGTGCTGATACTTGGTTGGAGCGGAGTTCCGGAGGTAGATGAGATCGTTCTTGGGTCAGACAAGCCTATAATCCGCATAAGCGAGCGAATATACAGGGAAGGGCAGTGGAAAGCCATTTCCCCAAGAGGATTGCTGAGTAAATACAAGGAGCACATCAGATTTAAGAACAAACCTGTGTATCTGTTATGTGCAGGAGCCTATGTGGCAGCTGATTTTGCGCTGATACATGCTTATCCAGGTAAAAAGTATCGTTGGGGATATTTTCCACCAACCCACATTATTACTGCCCAGGAGCATAAGAAGAAATTCAAGAAATTTCAGGATTATGAAGATACAGTCGATCTGGATAATACTGATGAGACATTAAAATTTATCAGGACAGATGGGAAAGCGGATAATAGAGATAATGACAAAGATAATGCTTCTGCTCAGACTGAGGGAAATGTGGCTAATGCTGGAATCAGTAAGATAGCAGACGATAGTGTCAGGCTGGACCAGATACCACTTGAGATTATGTGGGCAGGAAGATTTATCAAACTTAAGCATCCTGAATATGCGATCATGGCAATGAAAGATATTGCGGGAAAATATAGAAATGTCCACCTTACTATGATAGGTGATGGTGAACTATTGGAAGAAATGAAGGAACTTGCACGTCAGTACAAGGTTTATCATAGAATCACTTTTTGTGGTAATATGGAACCTGCTGCAGTTAGAAAGAAGATGCTGGATGCAGATATTTTTCTTTTTACCAGCAATTATTTGGAAGGCTGGGGTGCTGTAGTAAATGAAGCTATGAATGCAGGCTGCGCAGTCATTGCATCCGGGGAAGCAGGCTGCGTTCCATACCTGATAAAAGATGATATCAATGGATGTGTTTATAGAAAAGGCAGATATAGTGAGATGCTGAAAAAGCTCACAGCACTCCTTGAAAATCCGATCAGGATAGGAAGAATGGGGCTTGAAGCCTATAACACGATCATAGATAAGTGGAATGCAGAGAATGCTGCAAATGAGCTGATCAGATTCTGCAAGGATCTTTTAAAAGGCTATCCTTCGCCTGCCGAAGACGGTCCGCTGAGCGAGGCGCCGATAATAAAGCCGCCATCTTTTTTTAGGACTCTGCAGGAGGATAATCATTTGAAGTAGTCTATATATTGTTTATGTACTTGGATCTTGGTATGAAGAGAGAAGAGTTATATATAAAAAATAAATTGTAAGTAGGGGAAAAAATGGAAAACACAACTAAAAACAAACAAAATGTAACAGAGAACAAACCTAGGTTTATTGATGAACTTATGAACTACAGATTTAATTTCGGAGGAGTAGTAGTAAAGCTCGTTGATATTATTTTTGCCTTGGGCATATTTACGATCGGAATAGCTGCCAGAATCAATATGTTCAGTATTGCATCAGGAGATTATACCAATGCTTTTGCTGACTGGATGAGCGAAATTGAGGCAGCAGGCGGATGGGCTTATATTGGAATCGATCCGGTAACCAGTGACGCTAGTACTTTTGACTATAACTGTATATTCCAGTATTGCCTGTGTCTTTTATATACAATAGGCGGTGGCAAGGTCGCTAATATAGTACTGGTCAAGACATTATCATGTATATTTGATTTTGTCCTTGTTTTCAATGCTATGAGAGTTACATATGTACTTACAGGAAGTGTACGTAAGTCAATGATGGCAATGGCTGGAGTAACACTTCTTCCAACAGTTATTTTAAATGGTGCTACATGGGCTCAGAATGATGCTATTTTTACAAGCTTTTTGATGCTCTCATTCTACAGTTTCTTAAAGAAAAGAGACTTCAGAACATGGCTTTATGTTTCAATTGCATTTATTTTTAAGCAGCAGACAATCTTTTTCCTGCCATTCCTGCTCTTGATGTGGCTCAAGAATAAGACAAAGATCCGCTATATACTTCTGATGCCTGTAGTATATTTTGTACAGGTAATACCTGCATGGATTGCCGGTAGAAGCCTTGGATCACTGCTTGGAATCTACAGCAATCAGGTTACCATGTTCAGCAGCCTTTCAATGAACTATCCTAACCTTTATACAGTAGTTACTTCACAGATATCTCATTCTATGCGTAAGATAATCATTCCATCAGCAATTCTTATTACGGCTATGCTTGTTGGAATTATTGCTTATTATATTTATGAGAAGCAGTTTGAAATCACAAACGAATTTATGGTGTCACTCATCGTATTCATGGCAGCACTTATCGTATTCTGCCTGCCTGTAATGCATGAGAGATATGCTTATATTGCAGAAGTTTTTGGCGTTATCTACGCTATGTTTGGATATAGGAAGTTCTGTTGTTTTGTAGGAATTGAGACACTGGCAATAATTACTTATATCAGATATCTTTTTGGTTCTAACGTAACCTATTTGTATCCATTTGCAATTATCAACCTCTGCATCATCCTTGTAATGGGATATGACCTGTATAAACAGATCAATGATAATGCAGTATCAACAGATAAGTGATAGAAAAATGAGTGGTAAAGTAGCGGATTCAGCAAGTGAAAAGAATAATTCAATAAATGAGAATGCGTTAGCCAAGTCAGATAAAGTCACAATCATCATCCCGGCATACAATATCGAAGACCTGATCACCAGATGTGTGGAATCGCTTGTGCATCAGACGTATCCGGCTGACAGGCTTGAGATAATAGTTGTGGATGATGGCTCAAAGGATGCCACAGGAGAAGTTGTTGACAGACTTGCAGAGCAGTACGAAAACGTAACGGCTATCCATCAGGCCAATGCCGGCTCAAGTGCAGCCAGAAATAATGGCCTGGCACATGCAACCGGCAACTATGTAGGCTTTGTGGATAGCGATGACTATGTAGATGAGCACATGGTAGAAGTATTGATGAAAGCTATTCATGAATACAACGTGCCAATGGCGCAGGTCTGCAGAGATGAGATTGCAGAAGATGGCTCCAAGCTTCCTGATGTGGTCATACCACCAGCTGAGACTACCCTTGTAAAAAATACTGAGTACATAAAAACGCTCCTGATGCATACAGGAGACGCTTCATATTGCACGAGAATTACCAAGAAGTCTCTTTTTACAGATAAGCTGAAATTCCCGGAAGGCGTTCTAAATGAAGACTTCTGGCTGCTTATCCAGATGCTGGATAAAATAGATCAGGTGGCAATACTTCCGTATCAGTATTATCACGTGTACTACAGAAGCGGTTCCAATTCCAGAAAAAAGGCTAAGGACAAGGATTATTTTCCACCGGTATTTACAGATATAGTAAATCATGCGGATTTTGCACTAGAGCTCATGCAGAAAAATCATCCCGAGCTTGTGCAGGTGGCAGAACGATTTGGATATGTCCAGCGATTGGATTATCTGCTGCATATACCAATCAGTAAGATGACATCAGACAATTCTTTTTACAGGGATAATGTCGTTGCTTACCTTAGAAAACACAGAAAAGATATTTTCACAAACCCTTACTTAAGTGATAGAGACAAGAAGTATCTGAAGATTCTTTTACCTGCTCCAAAGCTTGTGAGATGGGCTCATGCCAAGGTGAAGGGACTGTAATAATGCGTTGCCGGCAATCGTCGATGCCAGGGCGCGGTAACTTCAAAAACTTAAAGAATGAGGATCAAGAAAGAGATAGTTATATGAGCAACCAGAAAAAATGTATAGATAAAAAGAATATGTATTTTTTTGCGGTTGCTCTGCTTCTTATTTTGCAGATCATTGCCAATGTATATTTTGGCTTTCAAAAACAAGGTTTTCATGAGGATGAATACTATACTTACTTTTCCTCTAACAGATCTCTTGGCTTGTACAAGCCGGACAGAGAGTGGCAGAGCAGTGAGACGATAGCTAATGAGTTTATGGTGGTGCCGGGAGAGGGTTTTAACTATTCACTGGTTTCTCTTGTGCAGTCCTGGGATGTGCATCCGCCGCTCTATTACTTTATTTTTCATACTCTATGCTCAATTACAGCTGGAATATTGACTAAGTGGACAGGTATTGTCACCAACCTTATTGCATTTGCCATTGCGTACCTGATACTATGGCGCATCATGGTCAGATTAAAGGTTTCAGAGCCGCTCCAACTTGTGATCCTGGCATTCTGGGGATTCAACCCCATGACAATATCCTTCAATATGTTCATAAGAATGTATATGTGGCTGACAGTCTTTGTTTTTGCATGTACATATCTCCACATAAGATTTGTTATCGACACTATGGATGGGGATAAAGCTATGATCCCACTATGGAAGCTGTGGATAACTTACTTTTTGCCAATAATGGTCGTAAGCTATCTTGGATTTCTGACTCAGTATTTTTACATGATATTTTTCTTTTTCATGGGCGTTGGAACAGCAATGTATATGCTTGTTTCAAAGCGCAGATTTGTTTATGTAGCTGAGAAGCCAAAAGATAAGCCTGATGCCAGAAAGGTTCTGATAATGGAGCCTTTATCCTCAAGGATCAAGTTGATCATCCTGTATGTCATAAGCTGTGCAGTAGCTCTTGGACTAGCTGTTTTGAGCTATCCTGCCAGCGCATCGCACATATTTAGCGGATATAGAGGCACTGGTGCGATCGAGTCATTTACAGACGCCAGTAATTTCACAGATAGACTGACATTTTTTATAGGACTATTAAATAATGACGTATTTGGTGGATTGCTCATAGTATTACTGCTCTTTATGGTCATTGCAATGATCTATTTTAGATGTACCAAAGACAGCAAGCTCCTATATGCATCCAAGATGTCTGGACCGGTTGCTATCACTGCTTTTGCAACAGTCATGTATTTCCTTGTAGTGTCCAAGACGGGACTTCTTCTTGGAAGAACATCAAACCGTTACGAGATGCCTATTTACGGACTCGTCATCATGCTCGTCCTGATGGATGCCAAGTTCTCTTTTGACAGAATAAACAAGAGTTGGATAAAAGTTGTTAAGCTCTTTGCCCTTATCATACTGTTCATTCCGCTCGTGTATAATCTTACTCTTGGAAAAAAGGTCCTGTTCCTGTATCCGGATGACGCAGAGCGTATCGCTTACGCAGCGGACAATAGCGACATCCCTGTTATCATCTATTTTAATGACGCATCCAGTGAGAAGATATGGTGGATGACCAACGAACTGCTTGAATATCCACAGATGTATTTCATGAGCGAGAGCGACACTTCAGTTATCACTGATGAAACGATCTGTGGCGCCGACGAGCTGCTGGTCTACATAGCTGATAATGACAATACTGACGAATGTATCCAGTGCATACTTGATAGTAATGACAAGCTTTCGACCGTAGACGTAGTCTCAGTTAAGGATGTCTGGACTTTGTATAGGTTTGAATAAAATGACCCCTAGGGACGGGGTTAAGGGGACATTTTGACTAATGGTCAAAATGACCCGCTAACCCCGTCCCCAAGGGTCATTTTCTGCCCTAATTCAGCAATAACCGCGGAGTCTTTGAGCTATTTATGTGATATATTGATTGTCAGGTAGGAACTTATTCGATATAATACACAAGCAATAGTATGAAAAAAGAGATATTTGGAGGAAACGAATGGATTATTCACAAGCAAAAAAGTATTTTCAAAATTCGGGTTGGTTTACACAGTTTCATACTGGGGACTGGCGATTGCACTTACAATATGTGCACTGGTTGCAGGCGCTATAAACGGGGAAGATATGAGCGCCCAGTGGACTATTGGATTAGAAATAGTTTTCCGATTTGCGATCATGTATCCGATCATGCTTTTATTGGTCAAGAAAGAACCAACATTTGAGATTGAGAAAAAGAGACTTGGCGTAGGCAAGTTCATAGCATGCATCTTTATAACATTTGCAGTTATGTACCTTTCAACAATCGTAGGAATGATACTTAACAATATCCTGGGAAAAATTACAGGACAGGGTGCGATCAATCAGTTTGCCAATGTAGTCAGCAACATGCCAACAGTTATCAGGATCATAGCAGTTCCAATCCTTGCACCTGTTTTCGAAGAATTGTTATTTAGAAAATTCCTTATCGACAGAGTAGTTGGATATGGCGAAGTTCTTGCAATGCTGATTTCAGGTTTTATGTTTGGCCTTTACCATGCTAACTTTTTACAGTTTTTCTATGCAACATTTTTGGGAATGTTCTTTGCTTTTATCTACATCAGAACAGGAAAAATTGGTTACACTATAGCATTGCACCTGATCGTCAATGGTTTATCAACATGCATAGGTGTTTTAATGGCTGATGGTATAGATATGGTAGAAGTTAATTCATACCTGAATAGCGGTGATATGGAAGGCTATGCCAATTATGTAAATGAACATGCTTCAGCACTTGCAGGAATGACATTAGTAGGAATGTTTGTTATAGTTGCAACTATCGTGGGAGCTATCCTTATGCTTGTTATGAGGAAAAAGTTTGTATTTGAGCACCGCGATGGTGAGATTGAAAAGGGAAAGCGTTTCCAGACAGCTATCTGCAATCCTGGAATGCTTTTATATGTTATCTTCTTCGCTGTAGAGATCATCCTTGCACTCTATAGCACAACAATCATAGATTCAGTTATGAATCTTTTCTGATATTTTGTGATGATAGGGTCAAAAGGCCATAATGCGATCATGCTTGCATAAATCGCATCATTCTATTGCAAAAATAAAAACTGAAAGCAAGTCCTCTTTCACTAAGAAATGAAAGAGCTGCTTTCAGTTTTTTTTATAGCTTTAATATGAATCAATCTGATTCAATCCAGGTGAGTTACCTGAGCATCATAATTGTAAGTATGTGGCTCTTTTGTAACTGCCTTGTGACCAACAGCAATGGCAATTTCAAACTCATAGTTTTCAGGAAAAGCCAGCTTCTCTTCAAAATACTTTCTCTTTTCCCCATGAAGTGCATCATAGATGCAGCCAATTATAAGATTGCCAAGTCCAAGCTCCTCACTGGCAAGCGCAATGTTTTCAACTGCAATTCCAGAATCGACTTTGTTCCACTTATAGTCAGTGTCTGCGCTGATGATGATCACAGTTGGAGCTTCATAATAAAAATTGTGTTCAACGTGCTCCAGATTTCTCAGGGCATTCTTCTCAGCCTCGATCTCAGCCAGGATCGCATTATCACCATTCAACACTGTAAAATGCAGTTCCTGCTTATTTGCACCAGTAGGTGCCTGAAGACCGGCATGAATCAGTTTTTCAAGCTCATCCTTGGTAAGAGCTTCTGTTGTATATCCTCTTGTGGAACTTCTTTTTGCAATAGTATCTAAAACTGTGGACATGGTTGGTTCTCCTCCTTGATCATGAATCGTTAGTGCTATTATTGCATATTTGATCCAACATTGCATTATTGAAGTGGATCAGATTTGGACATAATGTTGAATTTGCGAATTGTTATTGTTTATGAGCTATGAAGCAAGTAAACAAGCAGTAAAAGATTTGTGGTAAGTGTTTCACCTGTTGTTTTTTACCTTTTAGGCTTTTTCAATAGGTATTTTAAAAGGTTTTTACCTGTTGGCTTTTGTATTTCTTGTTTTTTCAATAGGTATTTTAAAAGGCTTTTACCTGTTGCTTTTTTCACTTTCTTCTTTTTTAATAGGTTTTTTATAAGTCTTTTTCCTATTGTTTTTTGCATTTTTCCAATTTCCAAAAGGTTGGACAAGACTTTTATACCTATCGCTTTTTTGGTTTTCTCAATTTCCAAAAGGTTGGGCAGGATTTTTATACCTATTGTTTTTGGGATTTTTAGATTTTGAATAGGTATGACGGACTTTTTTCTATCCGTAGCCCAAGTTCTATTTACCATAAATAGTTTACATCGTATTTCAGCAGCAATAGATACAGCTCGCTTTAGTAACAAATTCACGCCTTTATTCCCAATCTCTTTCGGCGAAGAGTGTGTTCACTCCTGATCATTTTCTTATGTAATCAGCGGCACAACACTTCTTGCTAACTCTGAACATTAACAAAATATGTGTTATCAAAATTTGGAAAGATCATAAATTCGCTTGTAATCAAAGTTTATTGTATAATGTTATGGAGTATGCGCATAGCATAGAAGTGAAAAGGAAATTTAGTATTAAATGTTTGTTTTATTCTTTCATCATAAAAGATAAAGAAAATACGGCTGATAAAAAAATTATAAATAAGGACAAACGATATGAAAGCAGTAGCAATAATAACAGCCAGAGGTGGCAGTAAGAGAATACCAAGAAAAAATATCAGAGAGTTTAATGGAAAGCCGATCATCGCGTACAGCATAGAAGCTGCAATTGAGAGCGGCATGTTTGATGAAGTCATGGTTTCAACCGATGATGAAGAGATAGCAGAAATCTCCAGAAAATATGGCGCCAAGGTACCATTTATGAGATCTGAAAAGACATCCAGCGACACAGCAACTACAGCAGATGTACTTCTTGAGGTTTTTGAAGAATATGAGAAAAGAGGCATGACTTTTGATTACGCATGCTGTCTGTACCCTACAGCCCCTTTTGTAACAGAAGCTAAGGTAAAAGATGCTTTTGAAAAGCTTGTAGAATCAGGCGCAGATTCAATCGTACCTCTTACAGAGTTCTCATATCCACCACAGCGTGGCCTGTTCATTGATGATGCTGGAAAAGTTAAGATGCTGCATCCTGAATATGCAACAACAAGAAGTCAGGATCTGCAAAAGCAGTACCATGAATGCGGTCAGTTCTACATTTTCAAGGTTGATGAATTCAAGATTCAGCAGGATACAACAATGGAGAATTCGATTCCATATATCATAGACCAGGTGGCAACTCAGGATATTGATAATGAGAGCGACTGGGTGCTGGCTGAACTTAAGTATAACTTCTTAAAAGATAGAAATTTGCTTTAAGATTTGTGGCTTCAAACAGAAAACTGCACTAGCTGCAGGTTCCGTAGTAAAGTGATATAAGAGGAAACATTAATGAAATTATATGACAAAATAAATGCAGGTCAGACCTATATGATAGCTGAGATGTCAGCTAACCACGCTGGAGACCTTAATAGAGCAATGGAACTCATTGAGACAGCTGCGGCAGCAGGGGCAGACTGCGTTAAGACTCAGACATACACAGCAGATACGCTGACGATTGATTCAGATGCAGAGGCATTCAAGATCCACGGCGGACTCTGGGACGGATATGTGCTGCATGACTTGTATAAAGAGGCTTATACACCATGGGAGTGGATGGAGCCTATCAAGAAAAAATGTGAAGAGTGCGGAGTAGACTTCCTTTCTACTCCTTACGATACAACATCGGTAGATTATCTGGAAAATATTGGCGCAGAGTTCTTCAAGATTGCATCATTTGAGCTCACTGACGTGCCGCTCCTTAGATATGTGGCGCGCCTTCACAAGCCTATAATCATGTCAACAGGCATGGCCAGTGAAGAAGAGATACAGGATGCTATCGATGCAATTAAGAGTCAGGGCAATGATCAGATCATATTGCTGAAGTGCTGCAACGCATATCCTACAGTAACTTCTGACCTTAACCTTAGCACTATCCCTGATATGAAAAAGAAATTCGGCGTTCCTGTAGGTCTTTCAGATCATTCACTTGGCCACACTGCAGCAGTAGGCGCTGTTGCACTAGGTGCCCAGGTTATAGAAAAACATTTTTGCATGAGCAGAAAGATCAAAAATCCTGACAGTGCCTTTTCCATGGAACCACAGGAGTATAAGGCAATGGTGGAAGGCGTTCGTGACATTGAGCGAGCTATGGGCAAGGTATTCTATGGCCCGACAGAAGCAGAGCATGATGAATACAACAATAGACGTTCACTATTTGTAGTTGAAGATATCAAAGCAGGCGAAAAGCTTACAGAGACTAACATTCGTAGCATCAGATCCTTCAATGCAAGAGGAATCCTGCCAAAGTACTATGATGAGATGCTGGGAAAAACAGCAATTAACGACATTTCCAGAGGCACACCGCTTACGTTCGAGCTCGTGAAGTAATACGACGACTATATTTTTTTAGGAATTGATAATCAGAGGTAGATTTTGAGGATAGGAATTAGAGTAGATGCCAATGAAGTTGTGGCTTCTGGGCATATAATGAGATGCAGGACAATTGCAGAAAGTCTACGAGAACTCGGACAGGAGCCGATATTTATAAGTGCTGATGATGGCATCGCCACTTATATTGAAGGCGAAGGATATGAGCATATTGTACTGGGGACAGACTGGCAGGATCTTGACTCAGAAGTAGATAAGATAAAAGAAGTTTTATTGCAAAAAGAGATTACGTCAATAATCCTCGATACCTACTATGTGACCTTAAATTACATGGAGAACTTAAAAAAAGCTGGTATCAAGATTATGTACATTGATGATCTTGATAAGTTCAAGTCCCCCGTTGATGCGCTGGTCAACTACAGCCCTAGTTACCTTGAGTGTGACTACGAGGAAGAATACAGGGATTCAGAGACTAAGCTGTATACAGGCATAGAGTATGTACCGCTTAGAAGGCAGTTTCGAAAGGAGAATAGGTCAAGTTCTGATTCTGTGGTTAATTTGACTGGCAATAATGTATGTTTCGATACCAAAGATATTGAAAGTGATGATAAAAGAAAATCAGATGAAGTAGGTAAAGTCAATCATCAGAATATTCATATTGAAAAAGACAATGCTGATGGCGAGCTGGCATCAGCTCAAAATAAAGAAATCACCGACATCTTCATGACATCTGGAGGCTCAGATCCGCTGGGAATCTCAGAGCATGTCATAAGTGCAATACTAGAAAACAGTGAGTTTAAAGATGTTACGGTGCATCTTCTCGCAGGCAGATATTTCAAGATGACAGATAAATTGACACAGCTGTCACAGGCCAAAAATGCCTATGATAAGCCAAGATTTATTTTGCATCAGAATGTAAGTAATGTTGCAGAGATAATGAGGTCTTGCCAACTGGGCGTCACACCGGCAGGAACAACACTTTACGAGCTTAGTGCTTGCGGAGTGCCTTCTGTGAGCTACATTTTTGCAGATAATCAGATTGCTGACGCAGTCTTTTTTGACAAAGAAGGAATGATAAGCTATGCAGGAGACTATCGAGTAGATAGCAATAAGTGCGTGGCTTCTATAATAGACAGGCTCACTCGTTATAAAGTAATGGGGCCAGACGAAAGAACTAAGATATCGTTGCTTTTGCAGAGCCAGGTAGATGGCCGCGGCGCAGAGCGCATAGCGATTGCAGCTCAGAACATGTGCAGGTAAAAAAGCATACCACCAATCAAGAAAGTAGAAAAGGTGGCATGAATATGGCAGATAAATAAAGAGCTCTTGCAAGTTTTTCCAAAATTTAAGAGGAAGATAGATAAATGAAAAAGATATTTATATTAGGAGCCAGCATGCTGCAGGTTCCTGCAATTAAAAAGGCTAAAGAGAAGGGCCTGTACGTATATGCCCTGGACTACGATCCGGAGGCAGTAGGTATTCCTGAAGCTGACGAGTTTCTGTGCATTAGCACAATCGATAAGGAAGCAGTGCTGGAGGCAGCAAGGAAGTACGAGCCTGATTACATAATAACATCTACAAGTGACATGCCTGTCAGAACTGTTGCATGGGTCAATGAACAGCTTGGAAGACAAAATGACATATCCTATAAAGATGCTTTTTGCGCTACAGACAAGGCTGCAATGCGCAGACGTATGGAGCAGTGCGGTGTTCCAATTCCAGAGTTCCATGTCATCAGCACCTTTGAAGAATTGGAAGCTATTTATGAACAGATGGAAGAAAGCTTTGTAATAAAGCCTGCTGACAATGCAGCCAGCAGAGGCGTATTCCTTATAAATAAACAGGATGATCCTGACCTGAAAGCCATTTTTGCCCATACAAAAGAGTACAGTAGAAGCGGCGAAGTGCTTGTTGAAGAATTTATGACAGGGCCGGAAGTTAGTGTTGAGTCCTTTACTGTTAACGGCGAAACCCGCATAATTACTATTACAGACAAAAAAGTGACAGAAGTGCCATATTTTGTCGAGACTGGTCATACAGAACCAAGCAGGCTCTCAAAAGCGCAGCAGGACGATATCAGAGACGTTGCAACAAGAGCAATTAAGGCTGTTGGCATTGTCAATGGACCGGCACACACTGAGATCAAAGTAACTCCTACAGGCGCAAAGCTTGTGGAGATTGCAGCCAGACTTGGAGGCGATTTTATCACTTCACGTCTGGTGCCGCTTTCAAGTGGTGTGGACATGATCGACTGTTGCATCAGCTCCACCATTGGCGAAGAGGTAAAGTGGGACAGAACTTTGGAAAGAGGCTCAGCTATCAGATTTATCCAGGCTCAGGAAGGAACAATAACAGGTATTACAGGCGTTGAAGAAGCTAAGGCCATGCCTGGAGTTCAGGTAGTTGTGCTGTACAAGGGTGTTGGAGATGTAGTTCCAAAGCTCGAAAGTAGCGGAGACAGGCTTGGACACGTGATTGCCATTGGCTCAGATGCTGATGAGGCAGAAAAAAACTGCGAGGAGGCTCTTGCAAAGATCAAGATAGAGATTCAATGAAATACGAAGTAGGAAGTGAATTTAACTATATAAAGCCTGATATGGCTCAGGGAGACAGTATTCCCAAGTTATTTGAAAAGACGGGAAGAACTGCAAAGTACCTTCGCTGCGGCCGCGATGCAATTGGATTTATTGCAGAAGATATTGCCCTTAAGCAGGCCCGGAAGGGAAATGATTCCTTTGAAAAAATAGTCTACATGCCGGCACTGTCCTGTGATTCAATGGTAGAGCCATTTAGAATGCATGGATATAAGGTTGTTTTTTACAAACTTGAAAAAAATCTGAAGATTGCGAAGGAATCACTTCTAGACATTGATCAGCATAAGGCGTCATTTGCGCCAGTCATTCTGACCATGAACCTTTTTAGCATGGCAGATCAGCGAGATGTCAACAAAGCTATAAAGACGGCATATCCACAGGCTATAATCGTGGAGGACATCACACATATACTGCTGACTCCGGATCATTATGATCTTGAAAATGCAGATTACCAGATAGGCAGCATCAGAAAGTGGTTTGGGCTGGCTGATGGTGCTGTGGTGCTCACCGGAGATAAAGAGTTTTTAGCTACAGCAAAAAAGGGCGAGACTTCTTTTACCACCATGCGTACGCAGGCTATGACTGAGAAGACTGCATATATTGAGAATCCAGATCAGGAACTCAAGGCTCACTTTAGAGGCCTTTTATCTGACGCAGATGACGCCCTTGATAATGGATTCACCATCTATGAGATATCAGAGCAGAGCTATAGCGACATACAGCATGCGCCGGTAAAAGAGATGATGGAACGTCGCAGCGAGAACTATCATCATCTTTATAAGAAGTTTGAAGAGATTATGACAAACATGTCATGCGATGCAGATGCTGATAGGCAACAGTCACCATTTACGTTGCTACCAGAAGCACCAGCTGATGTAACACCATTTATGCTTCCAATCCTTGTAAATGAAAGGGTTGTGGGCTGTTCAAGAGATGAATTTGAAAGAAAGCTTGCCCAGAAGGGTGTCTACGCACCTGTCCTGTGGCCGATAGATGATGAGGCAGCCGCAACATGCGCTGTTTCCAAGGATTTCTCTGAACATATGCTGGGATTTTGGATCGATCATCGCTATAACACTGAGCACATGGATTACGTGGCTCAGATGCTGAAAGAAAGCTTGTAATTAAAATAGATAGGACAAATACATGTCTAAGAGATTAAGCGTAATAGTGCCTGTTTACAACATGGCAGCAGATGATAAATTGAAGTGGTGTCTCGACAGCCTTGTGCATCAGACACTTCCGGATGAGGACATAGAGATCATTGCCGTAGATGACGCATCTACTGATAACTCTTTTGCCCTGATGAAAGAATATGAGCAGCAGTACCCTGGCAGATTTATTGCAGTGCATTCACCGGTAAATCACCATCAGGGTGGCGCCAAAAATATTGGGCTTACCATCGCAGGCGGTGAGTGGATAGGCTTTATCGATGCCGACGACTGGGTAACTGCAGATTATTATGAGGTTCTGTTAAAAAAGGCTGATGAAACAGGTGCAGACATGGTTGGCTGCGACTACAGCCTTGTAAACAGCCACACAATGGAAGTTGGGCAGGTTGTACACAATAACACCTTTGAGCAGACTGGTGTTATGGATAAGGAAAAGTATAGAAAGCTTCTTTTGGATACAGGAAGTCTTGTAGTCAAGATATATAAGAGAGAGCTTGTATTTGGAGAGCTTGATCCTGCTATACAAGGTGCAAACGCAATGGGATCAGGTTCAGCCTCAGACTTCTGGCAGCAGGAGGTCTACGAAAAGCGCGTCCACATATTCCCGGAAGATATATTCTACGAGGATAACGCCATCAGTAATACCTGGATGCTGAGATCCAAGCATTTTGAATACATCCAGGAGCCGCTGTATTACTACTATCAGCATGATGCATCCACTGTTCATACTATTTCCAAGAAGAATCTGGAAGACAGAATGGTGGCTGGACGCATGATATTGGAGCAGGCTCATAAGTACGGTTATTTTGAGGATTACAAAGAAGAAATAGAATTTATGTACATCGTGCTGTTCTATGTAAATACTCTTTTTTCTGCAATGCCGATAGAGCAGCATATCCAGGACCGCTACAATTTCTGCAGACAGCTTGGGGAAGAGATGAAAGCGACTTTCCCTGAGTTTGAGAAAAATAAGTATTATCAGGAGCGAGTCCACGCAGAGGAAAAGAAACTGATACATATGCAGATGCGCTCTCATGCGCAGTTCTACGCATATTACAGGATGCTGTGGGCATATAGGGGAATCAGAAGAGCTCACGGTTTTAAATAAGATATGGGGATCAAATAATTGGTATTTAAAATGGAAGTTTGTTACCTGAGCTAGCTATCGTAAGTAAGCAGTAACAAAAGTCTTTGAATTAAGGAGGGTTTACAGGTGGAAAAAAATAATATGGCCGCTAGGATAGGAAAAAAGTACTTAGGACTTCTGTTATCTATTATTGCGACTGCTATTATCGTTGTTGTAGCCTCCCTGATCTCAGATTTTTATTTTGACCTAAATGATGACGTGCTGATGAAGGATATCCTGTCAGGTGTTTACACAGGCACTCCTGAAGGCCACAATATCCAGATGCTGTACCTTATCAGCGCATTCATCAGCATTCCATATAGACTTTTTTCCGGACTTGACTGGTATGGGATATTTCTGTGCGCAGTCCAGTTTTTATGCATATTTGTGATCATCTTCAGGAGCCAGCGTTTTGTTGAGCATGTTTATAGCAAGATTGCCCTTGTTGTGGTGGAAGTGCTGATCTTTCTGGGACTTATGCTGAACCACATTCTGATAGTCCAGTACACCTTTGCATGTGCGCTGATGTCAGCAACCGCAGCCTTTCTGTTTCTTACTTCCAGAAAAGATATGACCTGGAGGATAGTTTCAGACATTTTTTCCCTGGTTCTGATCTGGATTGCGTACCTCATCAGGTCGGAGATGCTGCTTCTGACACTGCCTATGACAGGACTGGCTTTCTGCTATAGGATCAACATGGAGATAAGCGACCTGTCTTTCGTAAGGCCTATGCTGGGGCAGAAGTACAATGCCACCAGCTATGAGAACGACAGGACATTTTATGATATAGCCAAGTATTTCCTCATTATGTGCCTGGCGCTGGTGGTTGGAATCGGAGCCTGTCAGTTAAGCCACAGGATTGCCTATGGTTCAGCGGAGTGGAAAGAGTTCACAGCCTTTTTTGACAACAGGACTGAGCTGTACGATTTCCAGACAATCCCTGATTACGAAGCAAATAGCGACTTCTACGACGAAATAGGCATTACCCAGGCTGAGCAGGAGCTACTTGTTAATTACAATTTTGGACTTGATACGGAGATCGATTCCAAGCTGGTGGGCGAGATTGCAGATTATGCGGCCAGCATCAAAACTGACGAAGAGCCGCTGCTTACAAGCATCATGAATGTGATCCCTGCTTATATATACAGACTTCACGCGGTTCAGGCACCGATGTCATATGAATACCCAATGACGGATTATCCATACAATCTGGCAGTGATAGTGCTGTATCTAGCAGTCTTTGTGATATATCTTTTGCCTGGAAAAAAAGACAACACAGTACTGGTGCGCTTTGCATATATATTTTTTGAATTATTCCTGCTGTTCGTGTGCAGGACAACACTCTGGGGATATATTCTTGTAAGAGGCAGAGACCCAATCAGGATTACACATTCCCTGTACCTTGTGGAGAGCGCTGTGCTGGCAGGTATGCTGTTTAAAAAGATGAGAGAGCTAAGGCGCAGAGACAAGATCGTCAGCTCCTGCATTATCTCATTTTTACTTCTTGCAGTTACAGTTCCGGCTATTTACTTCAATGCGGATATTATTGCAAAAGAGGATGCTGGTAGAATTATGACAAATGCGTCATATAAGGAAATCTATTCCTACTGCAGGCAAAATAGTGAGAATTTCTATTTCTTTGACGTATACTCAACAACCACTTATACTGAGAAGATGTTTGAAAATGTGGATAACTCCGAGGCCAACTATGATGTGATGGGCGGCTGGGCCAGCAAGAGCCCGCTTTATCAGAAAAAGCTTGAGAGCTACGGCTTTACAGACATGCAGAGTGCGCTGTTACTTGACAATGTGTACTTTGTCCTTGACCCTGTAAACTCTGTGGAGGCTGATACTCAGTGGCTTGTGGACTACTATGCAGATCAGGATATTGAGATTAAAACCGAGCTTGTGGATACAATTGGTGGATTCGAGATCTATGCAGTGACGCAGGTTGTGGATTGAGATGTAAAATATAAAGGAACTACTATGCACGAGAGAATATACGTATGCCACACCTTTTACCATGTGTATGTGGCATGTCTTAAGGAATTTCATATATTACATGGAATAAGTACTTCGTCCAAGGATGGAGATGCTTATAAGAACAGGATTTCTGCAGGAAACAACAAAGCTTCAGAGGGAAGCAATATGGCTGGCCGCGCAACTCTTGTCCTTTCCAAGATGTCCAACAAATTTGGCACCATGGTGGAGAGAGCCAGGCAGTGCGGACTCTTCGAGGAAGTAATTGAGTATGATGAAAAAGAAGATACCTTTTTCCCGGAACTCAAGCCTCTTAGGACCAACACCGGCAGCCTTGTTAAGAACATGATCAATAGAATCAAGTTCTGCAAGAGATTTGCACAACTGCAGGAGCCTTACGTTCCGGTTGATTTCAAGAAATACAAGGAGATCTTTGTATTCTGCGATTCTGACCCAATTGGCTATTACCTTAATTATAAAAAGATCAGATATCATGCCCTTGAGGATGGACTTAACTGCATCAAATACGGCGATACAGCGCGTTTTGACAATAACGGACATTTCAAGTTCAAGGCATGGATGGCTTCAACAGGACTTATTTTCATCCAGAACGGCTACGGAAGATATTGCATAGACATGGAAGTCAATGACATCAGTATCCTTGACTATCCGTGCAAAAAATATGTTGAGCTTCCACGTGAGAGCCTTGTAGCAGAGCTTACACAGGCTGACAAGGATTTGATGCTAGGGTTATTTATCGAAAACATGGACGAACTCCAGAGCCAGCTATCTCAGGGACTTGATAAGCCGCGCGTCCTTATCTTGTCAGAGCCATTATGTGACCTTGAGACAAGGGAGAGGCTCTTTAGAGACCTTGTAGATGAGTATGGCACAGTGGATGGCCAGAAGGCAGTTGTGATGATCAAGCAGCATCCAAGAGATGTGCTGGATTATACCAAGTCATTTTCTGATACCATACTGCTGTCAGGCTCCTTCCCAATGGAGATGCTCAACTTCATTGAAGGACTTAGGTTTAACAAGATCGTGTCTGTGTACACTCAGGTGGATTCCATTAAATTTGTGGATGAAAAGGTGTACCTGGGGGATGACTTCATGGATAAGTATGAGGCACCGGAGATACATAGGATCAATGAGCAGATTGTGGATTGAGAATAGATAAAAAGAGGATACAGACATGCTTGTAGTGCTTATCAGTTGGATTTACATGTCAGCTATTTCACTGATATTAGGCATATCACTCAATGCCTTATTAAAAAAAGTGCTGAATATACCTGAGTTGTATAAGGATAAAATAGCACCATATATCATGATTGGCTTTGCAGCTCAGACAGTTTATGCTCAGGTTTTTAGCCTGTTCGCCGGTGTAAGTGCAGTATGTCATGTGCTACTGCTGATTGGAACCATACTGCCTCTCGTAATTGTGAAGAACTTTCAGAGAGAGCTTATCGACATAATAAGACAGATCAGAAAGATTGCCATAAGCTACGAAGGCTTATTTTATCTGATATTTATCCTGTTCATAGCCTTTTTTACATCAAGGGGAACATTTCATACTGATACAGGCATCTACCATGCTCAGGCAATACACTACATAGAGGTATACGGCTCAGTCAAGGGGCTTGCTAATATCCAGCAGCACCTTGGATATAACAGTTCCTATCTGCCGTTTTGTGCGCTATACACCTTTTCATGGATTCCCAAGATCGGTGCTAATGCAGGCGGAAGCCTCGCCCTTCATACAGCTACAGGCTGGATAGGTGCTATCGGCTTTATATATTCCTGCTATGGACTCAGGAGATGGAACAGCCACAAGAGCCATATGGCGGACTTTGCAAGGATAGCTTTTCTGATCTATATATTTACCAACCTTACCGGATTTATGTCTCCAGCGACAGATTACAGTGCGCTGATGATCTGCCATTACATACTGGTGGCATGGCTTGAAGCCTTTGAAGAGGCTCCTTGCGGACTTATTTTTGGCAAAAAAGGTATCGATCTGTATAAGGCTTCATCACCAGCAAATACAGCTCTCATGTACAGAACCGGTATGCTCTCTGTATTTGCTCTCTTTGCAGCAAGTATGAAGTTATCCGCAGCAACACTGGTTTTGATAGTGATCTATCCACTAATAGAACTGGTTAAAAATAAGAAATTCAGGCAGCTTGGACTATTTATCCTCATAGGTTTCCTTGCATTTTTGCCTTTTTTGATAAGAAATGTAATAATATCCGGGTGGTTGTTATACCCATTTGCGTCAATTGATCTATTCAATGTTGAATGGAAGGTTCCAGTACAATATCTTGAAAATGATTCCGCGCAGATAACAGTATGGGGAAGATGCCTCTATGATGTGACAAAGCTTGATGATCCAATCTCTGAGTGGCTTCCAATATGGTGGGAAGGCCAGGCAGGATACGGACAGATGCTGATCTATGGCATCGTCCTCAGCGTTATGATGAACATAGTCTGCCTGCTGTATGCTATCCGTCGCAGGATCAGACTTCACAGCGGACTTGTAATATATGTGATAGTTCTATATATAAATATAGCCTTTTGGTTTTTATCAGCGCCATTCATCAGATATGGACTGGCATTTCTGCTGACAGCGCCACTTGTAGCAGTAGGATTGTTCATAGACATCTTGCAGTACAAGGGTGAGGATGCGTTAGCTAACCGTTACGTCTGGAAGGTAGTCGGTGTGATCTTTTCAGGGTGCTTGCTTGTGTGCTTCTGTGATCACATCAATAACTACATGAAGGATGACTTATCTTTTGTAAAACAGAACATCAAGAGCCCATACTACATTGCTCAGCAGCCTTTTGACTACAGGGATGAAGACAGTGTGGATTATAACGGATATACTATTTATATAGCAGGTAGCGATGAGGTCAACAGCTACTACAAGTTCCCAGGCGTATGCTACCGCGGAATGCTGGAGCAGAGCGAGATGATGGGAGATAAGTTTGAGGACGGATGGAAGGCTATTGAGTGATGCATTTGGAAAATAAGTCATGTAGTGAAGCTAACTTTAAATAGCTTTTTTCGGGATTTGTGATATGGAATGGCAAAATACATGCATCTTAAACGGAGATAATATGAAAAAGACAGACATTTTTTTTCTGATACATAATTACAATACAGTTCCAACGAATCTGACAGAGTATTGTGACAACTTCCTTATAATGGACAGTTCAGATGATGAGGAAGTGAAACGCAAGCTGGATGAGACTTATCCGGCTGATAAGATTATGCATATTGAAAATACAGGGCATAATCTTACGAGCTATTTTGATTATTTTATAAGACATTATGACAATCTTCCTGAATACATCGCTCTTTTAAAGGGCAATATCATCGGAAGGCACGTGTCACAGGAGTTTTTTGACAGAGCCTATGATAACCACTTTTTCACATTCCTTTATGAGGAAAAAAATATGCGTGCCAAGTATGAAAAGGCAAGCGAGGAATGCCCGGCATTTCTGTTGGATGAGACTCATTTTGCAGAGTTCAATTCTTCCTGGTATATGAGGCAGAGCCATAGTTATAGATATTTCTACGACCTGGACGATTTCATCAGGTTTGTATATGAGGAAGCGGTAATTCCTAAATATGCGACTTTTGCACCTGGAGGATGCTACATCATCAGTAAACATCAGGTATTAAAGAATTCAGTAACATTTTATAAGAACCTTAATACACTTATGGAATATAGAAAAGAGTACAATTTCCCAGCGGAAGCTTACCTTGTGGAGAGGATCATGCCTTACATATTTGGCTCCAATTACAAGACCAGAAGCTGGATGGAGGATGAGGCTGAATTTGCACGTATGCTTGAAAAGTGTGAGGAGAGTACTAAAGCACATGATGCATGGAACAGCCAGCATCTGAAGAGAGTTAAGATGTGGCTTGGAGCCAAGCCTCCGGTATTTCTTGAAGGAATATTATAAATATATAGATATATAAAAGGATTATAGTTTTATGCGTAAGATATTACAAAAGATGATGGTCTTGTTGGATCAGAAACAGAAAAAACAGATGATAGGCATTATATTCATGATGCTTATAGGAGGCGTGCTGGAGTCACTTGGTATTGCCATGATCGTTCCGGTCATGACTACAGTTATGGATCCTGATTCTGTAGAAAAAAGTGACATATTAAGGCCTATCTATCATGGCTTGGGGCTTACTGACACATTGCAGCTTGCAGCTATCATTATGGTGGCACTAGTGCTTGTATTTGTTGTAAAAAATATCTTCCTGTATTTCATGAACGTTGTACAGCTGAGATTTGTTTATACCAACCAGTTTGCTACATCGAGACGTATGATGATCAACTTCATGAAACGCCCTTATGAGTACTATCTTGGAGCTGACACAGCTGTCATTCAGCGTAATATCACTTCTGACGTTAATAACATGTATGGTCTTATATTGAGCTGCCTGCAGCTGACCAGTGAGATCATTGTATTTATCTGCCTTGTGACTATACTTCTTTATTCTGATGCAGGAATGACAATGTTTATCGCAGGTCTCCTTGTAGTGGTACTACTTGTGATCAAGTATGTCATCAAGCCTGTTATGAAAAAAGCCGGTGAAGACAATCAGGACTACTATAGCGGATTGTACAAGTGGATCGATGAATCAGTTACAGGTATTAAAGAAATCAAGATTGCTGCAAAAGAAAACTATTTTATCAACGGCTATGCTAATTGCGGTGCGGGCTATGTTAATGCGGTTCAGAAATATAACCTCTACAATTCAACACCACGTCTCCTTATTGAGACAATCAGTATTGCCGGTATGATCGGATATATGCTCTTTGTTATGAAGCGCGGAGTCAGCATTACAGACCTTTTGCCACAGCTGACAGTTCTCGCAGCAGCTGCAGCAAGACTTTTGCCAAGTGCAAACCGTATCAACAACTACATGACAGCTATTTCTTACTTTGAACCATTTTTCATGAATGTAAGTGACAACCTGCAGACTGAGATCCATGATGACAAGGTATCTTATGATGCAGACAGATATCTTCAGAAAAATAACGTGGACAAGCTCCCAGTTACTCAAAAGATCGAGCTCAAAAACATTGTTTATCAGTATCCAAATACAGAGACACCGGTCCTTGATAATGCAGATATGACAATACCTGTAGGTAAGTCAGTAGGTATCGTTGGAACATCCGGTGCCGGCAAGACTACTATTGTGGACGTTATGCTGGGACTCCTTCAGCCAAAGTCAGGTGAGATACTGGCTGACGGCGTAGAGGTCAGAGACCACTACCAGTCATGGCTTAAGAATATCGGATATATTCCACAGACTATTTTTATGCTGGATTCAACTATCAGAAAAAATGTGGCGTTCGGTTATGATGATGACGATATCGACGATTCAAAGGTATGGCAGGCTCTTAAAGAGGCTCAGCTTGATGAATATGTTAAGGGACTTCCTGAAGGTCTCGATACCAAGATCGGTGAGAGAGGTATCCGTCTCTCAGGTGGTCAGAGACAGCGTATCGGTATTGCCAGAGCGCTTATGGAAGATCCTGAAGTGCTTGTACTTGATGAGGCTACTTCAGCTCTTGATAACGAGACAGAGGCTGCAATCATGGATTCTATCAACAGACTCCATGGCAGAAAGACTCTGATCATCATTGCCCACAGACTTCAGACTATCGAGAAGTGCGATATTGTATATAGAGTCAAAGATGGTAAGGTCGTAACAGAGAGAGCGTGATGTCTAACAAGAAGGAAGTAACTGTTCCTGACCTTATGATGTCTAAAAAATAAAATATTTTGCCAGTGTTTACGGCAAGTAACTAAAAGGGTGAGTTGTATGAAAAAACGTGAGGCAAACTTTGAATTATTACGCGTTATAGCGATGTTTATGGTGGTGATCCTGCACTACTTGTCACATGGAGATGTGCTGATCAAGCTTGGGGCGCCAATACATTCTGTAAATATCATATCTACACTCATAGAGTCATTTTGCATAGTTGCAGTCAACGTATGGGTACTGATCAGTGGATACTTTTTATCCACATCAGGATTCCATCTGAAAAAGATACTTCAGCTGATCTGCGAAGTCATTTTTTACACAGTGACCATTTCATTTGTAATGCAGTTGGTTGGAACCTATGCAATGGGACTGGACTTTTTCAAGATAGCTCAGTATTGCTTCCCGATTGCCTCTGAACATTACTGGTTTGCAACATCCTACGTATTTATGTACATCCTGTCACCTGTACTTAACAGCGGTGTAAATAAGCTTTCAAGATGGCAGCTGAAAATGGTCATCATGGGATTACTGTTCTGGTTCTGCTTTATCAAGACCTTTATCCCGGTCAATTTTGTGACTGATGACATGGGCTATGGACTCAAATGGTTCATAGTGCTGTATCTGATAGCTGCTTATATCAGAAAATATGATGTAAGGATCATGTCCAATGGCAGACAAAGTAGTCTTCTATACGTGGTTTCTTCAATTCTTATATTTGTGATAGAACTGGCCGTTTATAAATACAACAGCATAACAGGCGGCTTTAACTACTACTTTGATGTGCCATTTCATTACAATTACCTGCTGTGCCTGACAGGAGCATTGGGAATATTCTCCAGTTTCAGGTATCTTAAGGTAAAAAACAGGATCGTCTCAAATGTAGCTTGTTTCCTTGCACCTATGACTTTTGGTGTATATCTTCTTCATGAACATATTGAGATAAGAGACAGATGGCTTGTGTGGATGCAGAGCTTTTTTGGACCAATTCCAAAGACTCCACTTGCTTTTATAGGACATCTCCTGTTAAGCGTTGTCGTTGTATTTTTTGCCGGAGTGTTTGTTGATTTTATTAGAGTTCAGATCTTTAGTTTCATTGGAAGAATGTTAAAAAATACAAAGTTCATGGCATGGCTTGATCGTAAGGCTGGAAACCTTGAAAAAGCCGGGCTTGGCGAGAATAAGTAATGTGAAGTAAGAGCGATGAATAAAAAGAACATTAGAAGCTATTTTTTACAATTTAAAAAATATCAGAAACCACTGGAAAAGTTTATTTTTCCAGTGATTCTGTTATTATTGCCTTTTATTGGAGTAAACCAAGGTGTAGACGTAACAGATACAACATACAGCCTTGGCAATTTCCAATATCAGGACAGCCTTGATCCCATGTGGATGCTGGCAACTTATATTCCCAATGTCTTGGGACATCTGATGCTGCAACTACCGGGAGCTGGTACCATGCTGGGCATGAATATCTATGCAACCCTTCCGATATGCTTTATGGCGCTGATTTCATATTATATGCTTCAGCGTTGGATGCCGGGCTGGATGCTCTTTATTGGCGAGGTGATTGCCATAAGCCTGTGCTGGTGCCCTAGGGTTATCTTGTACAATTATTTGACCTATGTCTTTTTTACATTAGGAGCAATTACTCTTTTATATGCAGTTACTGCCTGGAAACATCAATCATTAAAGTTCTTGCTGGCGGGCTTCTTCCTTGGATTAAATGTAATGGTCAGATTTCCAAATCTTGCTGAAGCTGCGCTGATATTGGTGGTGTGGTTTTACGGATATCTGGATAAAAAGCCTTTTATGAGCGTGGTTAAGGAGACTCTTATCTGTATCGGCGGCTATTTGATAGGGGTAGCGGTGCCTTTTATCGCCATCGTTGCAGATTTCGGTGTGGATGGATATGTACAGAGTATCCAGAGCCTTTTTGGCATGACCGCCACAGCTTCTGATTACACCATGGCTGGAATGTTGATGTCCATTATTGGTGCCTATATATCATCCCTTAAGAACATGCTCATCATGATTCCATGCATAGTCATGGGTATACTGATGTTTATGCTAAAGCCTGAAAAGTACGTGTGGATCAAGAAATGCCTGTATTTTGCGGGACTGCTGATCCTGATCAAATTCTTTTTTGCAGAGGGAGTCTTTACAAGAAATTATTATTACTACGATTCCATGTTTGAAGTGGCTCAGATGTTTGTTATATTCACAATTATTTTTGCGCTACTTGGAATTGCAGGAATATTGAATGGCAGTATAGAGGAACGTGTGATATCACTGGCTATACTTGTCATAATCCTTATAACACCTCTGGGAAGCAATAACTATACCTTCCCAGTCATCAATAACTTGTTTTTAGTAGCTCCTTACGGTCTGTGGCTCTTTAGAAGGACTATGCAGCGTATGGGAGAAAAAGATGTCAATTTCCCGTGGCAGGCTATGGTGACTATGGTCATTGTGGTGCTGGTTATCCAGGGCAATCTTTTTCATCTGAATTACTCTTTTGTGGATGGAGCAGACGGAACAGTAAGAGACTCCAAGGTCAGCAATATTGCCAAGGTATCGGCCATGACTACAACTGCGGATAATGCAGAGGCTCTAAGTAGTCTGTATGACTATCTTTCAGAAGAAGGCCTACTGGATGAAAAGGCTATATTTTTTGGCAAGAACGCGCCGGGACTGGCCTATATCCTTGATGTTGAACCGGCACTTTTTTCCCTGTGGCCTGATCTTGATAGTAATACTATAGAGAAGTTTGAGAGTTCTCTGATTGAAAGTATGGATGAGATGCCTATAGTCATATTGAGTCCTGACATTGACGGCGAAGTCAGTGGCGAGGCCAAGTTAGAGCTTTTAGTGGACTATATGAATTCAAGGCATTATAATAAGGTGTTTGAAAACGATAAATATATCGTTTATATTAGCCCTGAGATGTGATGATAGTAATGAATCCTGGAACGAGCGAGTGGAGAAATGTTTTTTACTATTATGATTTAAAAGTTGTGTAAATAAGCTACTTGAAAGCAAATACATTGCAGAGCTGGTTTAAAATACTTGAAAGAAAATGGAGATTTTATTTTGAAAAAATTATTGGCACAGATAGCAAAGTTTGGAATCGTTGGAGTTATAGCATTTTTTGTTGAATTTGCTATCTACACGGATTTAAATGCAGTATTTAAGGCAACAGGATTTGCAGCAGCATTTCAGTATTATTATCTGATATCTAATTTCTGCGGATTTATCATCTCAATGATAGTAAATTACCTGCTGAGCATGAAATTCGTATTTGTCCGCAAGGATGATATGTCTAGAAAGAAGGAGTTCATCATATTCTTTGTACTTAGCTTCTTTGGACTTCTTATCAACGAGTTCTGCCTGTTTGTAGGAGTTGACTTAATCTACGGCCATTGGGCATGGCTACAGAGCTGGATGAGTAAGGGATTTGCTGAGACATTCTTTAAACTTGGTGCAACTGGCGTCGTTATGGTTTATAATTTTATTTCAAGGAAGATTTTCCTGGAAAAGAAGGATTGAATATATGAGAATTAATTTTAATGTTCCACCTTATACTGGAAAAGAATTTGACTATGTAAAAGAGTGCGTTGAGAATCAGAAGATCTGCGGCGATGGCCCTTTTACAGCTAAAGATAATGAATGGTTTGAGAAAAAGACAGGCGTATCAAAATGCCTTTTGACAACATCCTGTACACATGCAACTGAGATGTCAGCACTCCTTGCAGGCATCAAAGAAGGTGATGAAGTTATCATGCCTTCATTTACATTTGTTTCAACAGCCAATGCATTTGTACTTCGTGGTGCCAAGATTGTATTTGTTGATATCAGACCTGATACTATGAATATTGATGAGAACCTTATTGAGGCGGCCATCACACCAAAGACTAAGGCAATCGTACCTGTTCACTACGCTGGTGTCGGCTGTGAGATGGATACCATCATGGATATAGCTAAGCGTCACAATCTCCTGGTAATTGAGGATGCAGCACAGGGCGTTATGGCAACCTATAAGGGACGTGCCCTTGGTTCAATCGGTGACATGGGTAACTATAGCTTTCATGAGACCAAGAACTACAGCATGGGTGAAGGCGGTGCCCTTCTTCTTAGAGATGAGAGATTTGTTGATCAGGCTATAATCATCCGTGAAAAAGGTACTAACAGAACACTTTACAAGCTTGGTAAAGTGGATAAGTATTCCTGGATCATGCCTGGATCATCTTTCCTTCCAAGTGATATGAATGCGGCTTATCTCTATGCTCAGCTTCAGATGGCTGATGAGATCAACAACGCAAGACTTGATCACTGGAATAGATATAATGAAGCCCTCAGACCTCTTGCAGAGGCAGGTCTTATTGAGCTTCCTTACGTACCTGAAGAGTGTAAGCACAATGCACACATGTACTACATCAAGTGTAAAGATTTCGAAGAGAGAAAGGGACTTATTGAATACCTCACAGGACATGATATCCTTCCTGCATCTCACTATGTACCGCTACACAGCTCTACAGCAGGTGTTAAGTACAGTGTATTCCATGGCGAAGACAGATATACTACCAAGGAAAGCGAGAGACTTCTCAGACTTCCTATGTACTATAAGCTTACAGATGATGATCTGGATGAAGTAGTAATGAGGGTTAAGGAATATTATAAGTTTTCTTAATATTTTCAAAGTCTATTATTAATTATCCTGAAAATTGATGTATTATTAACTGAATAATGATACAATTAAAGTGCTTGGGACGTAAATCTCAGGCACTTTTTTCATACCGCGGGAAAGTGACTCACTCTCCCACAGAACACACACCAAATAGAGGAGGTGCCAAACATGTCAAAATTTGAACAAGTAACATTAAACTATGCCATGGATGCATTTGAACCGGTGATAGATACACTCACTATGGAAACTCATTATGGCAAGCACCACGCAACCTACACAGCAACTTTTAATAAGCTACTGGAGGAAGCAGGCGTTGCAGATAAGTTCAATACTATCGAGGAAGTTCTGGCAGGACTTGATCAGATAGATGAGGCTAAGCGCACTGCTATACGTAACAATGGCGGTGGCTATTACAATCACAACCTGTACTTCTGCAATCTTGCTCCACTTTCAGAAGATGTGCACAAGCCTACAGGCAAGCTTCTTGAGCAAATCAATAAACAGTATGGCAGTGTGGAAAAACTGCAGGAAGAGTTGAAAACACTTGCTCTTGGACAGTTTGGATCAGGATGGTCATTTTTGTCAGTTAAAAAGGGCGGAGAGCTTGTAACAAGTAAATCTCCAAATCAGGACAACCCAATATCAGAGGGAACTGGTAATACACCTATCCTGGCATTAGATGTATGGGAGCATGCTTATTATCTGAAATACAAGAATCTGAGAGCTGATTACCTTGATAAACTATTCTCCATTATCAACTGGGACAATGTTGGCAAGTTGTATGAGACAGGATTGTGAGCAAGCATATAGAGTTTTTTGATACTTATGCAATGTGTATTAAGGCATTAGATTAACTGATAGTTGGAATAATAATTTGTTATATCACATGTTTATTGTGAAAGGAGACCAGACTATGAAGTATGTATGTAATGTATGCGGCTATATCTATGATGAGGCAGCAGGTGATCCGGATAATGGAATAACACCTGGCACAAAATGGGAAGATCTTCCGGCAGACTTTGTTTGTCCGCTATGTGGAGTTGGCAAGGATGATTTTTCAGAACAGGCATAATGAGATGATTGCAGCCGCACCAATTGGTGCGGCTGTTTTATGCATGATTTTTGCTCGACATAACAAAAATACATAGATACATGATATACTAACACTAGCATATTTAACAGCTTACAAAAAAGGATTCCATGTTATGAAAACGTTTAATACTACAGGTGTATGTATTCCAGAAAAACATTATATGGTGGATATTTCAGATAAGATTGCTGATATAAGAAAAATGGTAGAAGAAGAAAAGTATTTTACTATTAACAGAGCAAGACAGTATGGAAAAACAACAACATTGACAGCGCTTATGAAAAATCTGTTAGATCAATACCTTGTAATAAGTTTAGACTTTCAGGGAATCAGTTCGGCAGGTTATAAGACAGAGCAGAGCTTTGTACAGGAACTTTCAAGATTGTTGATAATGCAAGTTGAAAATGGATTGCCTGCTCCGCTTACCATAAAAAGCTGTTTTGAGGATTTTGTAAACAGAAGTGACAATAAAGCCAAGATGGGAGAGCTATTTGATGTTTTTACCAAGTGGTGTCAGGTTTCTGAAAAGGAAATTGTTTTTATAATCGATGAAGTTGATAGTGCCACAAATAATCAAGTTTTCCTGGATTTTTTAGCTCAATTGCGAGAAGGATATATCCGTAGAAATTCGCAAGGCATAGCAACATTTAAATCAGTTATTTTGGCAGGTGTGACTGATGTAAAGCATATAAAGAGCAAGATTCGCGATGATAGTATGCATAAAGTTAATAGTCCATGGAATATTGCAGCAGATTTTGATGTATCAATGAGACTTGGAGAAAGTGGTATTTCCAAGATGATAAGTGAATATGCTTCGGACCATGGCATTTCAGTTGATAATACATTTCTTGCAAAAGAGATATATAGTTACACCAATGGTTATCCATATCTTGTAAGCAGAATTTGCCAGATTATAGATGAAAAATTGGTACCATCGAAATTTGATAGCCTTGCAGAGGCATGGACAAGAAATGGTATAGATGAGGCAGTAAAAATAGTTATCAACGAGAGCAATACATTATTTGAGTCACTAACGGGAAAGCTGATAAATTATCCTAATCTTAAGACGGTATTAAAAAGTATCCTGATTGAAGGAGTTAGCATTCCATTTAATAATTATCAGGAAGAGTTGGCTCAAATGCAGATGTATGGCTTTATAGAAAATAGGAATGGTGTAGTTGCAGTAGCTAACCGTATATACGAAACTTTTTTATATAATTTATTCTTATCTGACGAGATAATGAAAAATAATATATTTGTCAGAGAAAGTGGTCTTTCAAAAAATATTTTTGTTAAGGATGGAAAACTTGATCTACGATTGATTCTGGAGCATTTTATAGATTCATTCACTGAAATATGCGGACCTCTTGAAGATAAGTTCAAAGAAAAAGATGGCAGGGAGCTGTTCCTGTTGTATTTAAAGCCAATCATAAATGGTACAGGAAACTATTATATTGAGGCGCAGACTAGAAATCAGACCAGGACAGATGTAATAATCGATTATCTTGGTACCAGGTATATTATAGAGATGAAGATATGGCATGGAGATAGCTATAATAAACGTGGCGAAGAACAAATATGTGAATACCTTGATTACTTTGGGCTATCTACCGGGTATATGCTAAGTTTTAACTTTAATAAGAAAAAGACAACAGGAGTTAAGCGAGTATCTGTTAAAGACAAGGTTTTATTTGAAGCAGTGGTATAAAAACAAAGACTTATTATATAATAATGCAGTAAATTTTATTCTGTGTTATAATAACTTGCGTTTAATTTGAAATATCTAAGAAGGAAATAGAAAATGGATAACAAACAGTTGTTAGAAAACAAAACATTATTAGTAACAGGTGGAACAGGTTCATTTGGACATTGCTTTACTAAGTATGTACTTGATAATTACAATCCTAAGAAGATAATCATTTATTCAAGAGACGAGTACAAGCAGTTTGTAATGGCCAATGAGTACAAACAGTATGCTGACAAGCTCAGATTCTTTATTGGAGATGTCAGAGATGGTGCAAGACTTGAGAGAGCAATGGAAGGCGTAGATTACGTGATCCATGCTGCAGCTCTTAAGCAGGTGCCTGCTTGTGAATACAACCCGGCTGAAGCTATCAAGACTAATGTAAATGGTGCAGAAAATGTTATAAATGCAGCTCTTAACTGTGGCGTTAAGAGAGTTGTTGCTCTTTCAACTGATAAGGCAGTTAATCCTGTTAACCTTTATGGTGCTACCAAGATGGTATCTGATAAGCTCTTTATAGCAGCCAATGCATATTCTGGAACTAAGGATATCAATTTCTCAATCGTAAGATATGGAAATGTTGCAGGTAGCCGCGGATCTATTATTCCTTTCTTTAGAAGTCTTATAGAAAAAGGTGCTACAGAGCTTCCAATTACAGATTACAGAATGACAAGATTCTGGATCAGCCTTCCGGAAGGTGTTGAGCTTGTTCTTAAGGCACTTAAGGATGCCAAGGGCGGTGAGACATTTATTAGTAAGATTCCTTCTTTCAATGTAAAAGATCTTGCCGAGGCCATGGCACCGGGAATTGCTACAACAGAAGTTGGTATCAGACCAGGTGAAAAACTGGATGAGATAATGGTTACAACAGAGGACGCACCATTCACATACGAATATGACAAGCACTATATCGTATATCCTCAGGTTGTATACAATGATCGTCAGGTACCGGATCTTTCCGGTAAAAAAGTTGAAGAGGGCTTCTACTACAGCTCAGGAAACAATAAAGAATGGATGAGCGTAGAAGAGATCAGACGCAGACTTGGCGAAGCAATATATGAATAATTAGAAGTTAGAGGGATAGGTGCTTGCATCTATCCCTTATCGCATATATTAGCGGCATGTAAAAAATAATTTCAGGCAATGAATTTAAAAGCATCTTCAGCACAACATGCTTTAATTGTAATATAAAATTGATTAGTTGAAATGGAGAATATTATGAATAAACCAGCAATAGAAGGTGGAACACCTGTTAGAAGTACCAAAATACACTATTCACATCAGAGCATCGATGAAAAAGATATTCAGGCAGTAGTAGATGTATTAAAGAGCGATTTCCTTACCTGTGGACCAGCTATTACAGAGATGGAGAAAAAACTCTGTGAAGTAACTGGAGCGAAATATGCAGTAGCCTGCAGTAATGGAACAGCAGCTCTTCATATCGCATGTATGGCAGCAGGCATAGGACCTGGTGATGAAGTTATCACTACACCTATAACATTTGCAGCCAGCGCCAACTGTGCGCTGTATTGCGGTGCTACACCTGTTTTTGCAGATATCAACCCTGAGACATATCAGATTGATCCTGCTGAAATTGAGAAAAAGATAACTGATAAAACAAAGGCTGTAATCCCTGTAGACTACACAGGACAGGTCGTAGAGATAGCCAAGATCAGAGAAATCTGCGATAAGTATGGTCTGATCCTTATTGAGGATGCAGCTCATTCTATAGGTACTCTCTATGATGGCAAGCCAGTCGGCTCTTTTGCAGATATGACAGAGCTGAGCTTCCATGCTATCAAGACTATTACTGGCGGTGAAGGAGGAGCAGTAGTTACAAGCAATGAAGATCTATATAAAAAGCTCCTTTTATACCGCACACATGGAATTACAAGAGATGAATCACTTATGGCACATGGCTCAGAGGGACCATGGTACTATGAGATGGTAGACCTTGCACCTAACTATCGTATTACTGACATGCAGGCAGCTCTTATCAGCAGCCAGCTTGATAAGCTTGCTGAATTTAAGAAACGTAAGCAGGATATCTGTAAGAAATATGATGAGGCCTTTGGCAAATTACCTCAGTTATTTGTCCAGAAAGAGATTACAGAGTCTGATACTACAAGACACCTTTATATTTTAAGAATCAAGCCTGAAACATTAAAGATAGACAGAAAACAGTTCTTTGAAGCTCTTGCAGCTGAGAACATTATCTGTAATGTTAACTATATACCTGTTTATTATCTGCAGTATTATCAGCAGCACGGTTACAAGAAGGGATTATGTCCAAATGCTGAGAAGCTCTATGATGAGATGATGTCTATTCCTCTCTATGCAGGAATGTCAGATCAGGATGTAGATGATGTAATAGCTGCAGTTACTAAGCTCTGCGAGTACTACGCGAAATAATTATTGGGGATCATTGGGGGATATATGTTTAATAAATTGAATTGTATAGATAGATTCTACTCTACATATCAGCGAGAGCCTGATGCGATAGCTTTTTGCCCATACAGGATATCTCCATTGGGTGCTCATATTGATCATCAAGGTGGTATCATCAATGGTATGGCTATTGATAGAGGTATCCACATGGCTTATGGTAGAAAGCAGAACGGCGTAGTAGAAGTTCAGTCCATGGACTTTCCGAATCGTGTACAGTTTCATGTCAGAGAAGTGCAGGATGAAAAGGTTGGAGACTGGGCAGATTACCTGAGAGGCGCAGCCAAGATGCTGGGAGAGGAATATCCGTTAAAATATGGCGTATGCGGCGTTATTGAAGGCTCACTTCCTATTGGCGGGTTGTCATCTTCTGCAGCAGTGACCATATGCTTTTTACAGGCTCTGTGCGCTGTTAACAACATTGAACTTGAGGCGCAGGAATATATTCGTTTTGCCAAGCGTACAGAGAATCTGTACGTAGGAGTTAATTGTGGCATATTGGATCAGAGCTGCGAAGTTCTGTGTGAAAAAGATTCTCTGCTCTATCTTGATTGTGAAAGCAATGAATATAGGCATATAAAACAATCTGAAAATATGCCGGATTATGAAATAGCAATATTTTTCAGTGGTCTTGAGAGAAGTCTGGCTAACAGTAAATACAATCTGAGAGTTGATGAGTGCAAGGCCAGTGCCTATTACCTTATGGCCTATGCGGGTATGGAATACGACAAGATGTCCAATACAAGACTCCGACAGGTCCCTTATGATGTATATGTAAGCTATAGAGATAGACTTCCAGAGATTTTTTGCAAGCGAACAGACCATTTTTACAGCGAGATAAGAAGAGCTCAGGAAGGTGCCAAAGCTTGGGAAGAAGGAAATCTTGTCAAATATGGCAAGCTTATGTTTGAGAGCGGTCAGAGTTCCATCAAACTTTATGAGTGCGGATGCCCGGAGCTTATAAGTCTATACTGGATCATGCGCAAGACCCCAGGTATTTACGGAGGCAGATTTTCCGGTGCAGGATTTAAAGGCTGTTGTATGGCGTTGATAGATCCCGCCAAGAGAGAAGAAATAGAACAGAACGTAAGAGAAGCATATCTAAAGGAATACCCGGAGCTTGAAGGAAAGTACATGAGTGCTTTTTGCAAAAGTGCTGATGGTGTAATGGCTATGCAGAGGGAGCGAGTAATATTATGAAATGTATAGTGTTGGCAGCAGGGTATGCAACAAGATTATATCCTTTAACAGAGAATTTCCCTAAGCCTCTACTTAAAGTGGCTGATAAACCAATACTTAATTGGATATTAGATACAGTTGGGGATAAGGTAACTGAGACAATAGTTGTAAGTAACCATAAATTTGTAGAGCATTTTGAAAAATGGGCAGAGGAGCAGGATTATGCTATGACTATCAAAGTAGTAGACGACGGCTCTACAGACAATGATCATAGACTTGGTGCTGTTAAGGATATCCAGTTTGCACTTGATAGCATCGGCTCTGAAATAGATGATAATGAAGGATATCTGGTAGTGGCAGGAGATAATGTCATTGACTTTAGTCTATCTGATTTCATTGATTTTGCAGTAAAAAAAGGTACTTCCTGTATTACATGCCATGAAGAAAATGAGCTAAAAAAGCAGCAGAAAACAGCAATCATCACGATAGATGATGAATGTAAGATTACCAGCTATGAGGAAAAACCTCAGACTCCAAAGGGAAATCTTGCTGTTCCTCCATTTTATTTTTACTTTGGAAGAGATATCAAGAGAATTGAGGAAGCTATTGATAAGGGCTGTGGATACGACGCTCCTGGTAGCTATGCGGCATGGCTTTCTGGCCAGACTACAATGTATGCCTGGAAAATGGTAAAAGAAGATGGCTCGCAGGGACATCGATTCGATATCGGTGATCTTGAGAGTTATGAGAAAGTGCAGGAGTATTTTAAATAATATGGATGAATACTTGATTCAAGGCTCTAAGGTCGCACTGCGTCTTATGACAGAGGATGACACGGATCTGATAGTCAGATGGCGCAATAATCCTAGAGTTAGAAACAATTTCATATACCGTGAGACCTTCACTCCAGAGACACATAAGGGCTGGATCGAGAATCATGTCAAAAAAGGTGACGTGTATCAGATGATCATATGTGACCTGAGTGATAATGGCCGTCCGGTTGGAAGCATATATTACAGAGATATTGATAATGTCAAAAAAGAAGCGGAATATGGTATATTTATAGGTGAGGATGATGCACTTGGAAAGGGCTATGGCAATGAAACAGCTGAGCTTGCTCTGAAAGTAGCAAGAGATAACCTTGGCCTTAAGCACATCATACTCAGAGTTTTTAATGACAATACTGCTGCATGGCGCAGTTACGAGCATGCAGGCTTTAAGAAGATGCAGGACCTTCCGGCTGTCAGATGTAGTGACGGTGAGGTAAAAGATATGATACTCATGGAAGTGCAATTGTAATTGCAGCATCAAATGATTTATAAAGAAAAACGGTCAATAGAGCAAAATGGTAGTTTTCATATTTTAGATAACTTTTAGGTAAGAAATATATAGTTAATCAGGAAAGGCATTAGTCATATGCAGAAGAAAATAAGCTATGTGATTCCGTGTTATAGATCGGAAAAGACAATAGAATCAGTAATTACAGAGATAGAAGAGACAATGTCTTTTTTACAGAACTATACTTATGAGGTAGTACTGGTAAATGATGGTTCTCCAGACAATACCTGGGGGAAAATCTGTGAGATAGTTAAGAACCATAAAGAAGTCAGAGGCTTTAATTTTGCCAAAAACTTTGGACAGCATGCAGCTCTTATGGCAGGTCTTAATAATGTTACAGGAGATATCATCATCTGTCTTGATGATGATGGACAGACCCCTGCTAATGAAGCTACTAAACTTATCAGAGCTATTGAAGATGGAGCTGATGCAGTCTATGCAAAATACGATAATAAAAAGCATTCAGCATTTCGTAACTTCGGAACAGCCATGAATGAGTGGATGACAGAAGTGATGCTTGGAAAGCCTAAAAAGCTCTATGTTTCAAGTTATTTTGCTGTTAGAAGATTTGTAGTAGATGAAATGATCAAATACAAAGGTTCATATCCATATGTAATTGGCCTTGTACTTCGTACTACCAAAAATATAGTAAATGTTGATGTTAATCATAGAAGCAGAGAAATCGGGACCAGTGGATATAACTTTGCAAAACTCCTTGGATTGTGGGTAAATGGATTTACCGCATTTAGTATTAAGCCGCTGAGAATAGCTACGGTCATGGGCTGTGTCTTTGCTTTTATCGGATTTATTTATGGTATTTATACCATTATCAAGAGACTTGTGCTTCCTGACATTCCGGCAGGATTCAGTGCCCTTATGGCTGCTATCATCTTTTTTGGTGGTATGACCATGCTGATGTTGGGAATGGCTGGAGAGTACATAGGCAGGACTTATATTTCTATCAATGAGAATCCGCAGTATGTTATCAGAGATGCAGTTTCAGCAGATCCTGAAGAGAAAAATGTTTGATTGAGGGCTTGTCAGAGTAATATTTTAGGGAGACCCTATGAAAAAAGAAAAATTGATGGCGGTTCCTTTTCTATATGGAACATTATTGAGCCTTGCTATTATCTGGGGATATCAGCTTGAAAAATACGATCATCTTGAACTGACAAATGTCAGAGCATTTATCATGTGGCTGATACTGTCAGTGATAATAGGAACTTTAGTCACCATATCATATAAGCTGCTAGATAAGAAAAAAGTTCAGAACAGTTTTCATATAAGACAACATTGGTCATATTCGGATACTAAATTTTTTAAGAGGATCTGGTTGATCCTCATTTTATGTCAGATCCCAGTTTTACTTGCGGTTTTTCCTGGCTTTTTCTGTTATGATGCCCAGGATGAAGTAAATGAAGTACTTACAAGAGTTTTTACTACCCATCATCCGCTGCTTCATGTACTGCTATTGGGTGGAGCGGTGGCATTTGGACATAAGCTTACAGGCAGCTATAATGCTGGGATAGCTTTGTACATCGTATTTCAGATGGTAGTTGTAGATGCTATTTTTGCCGGTTTACTTACATACCTTAGAAGAAAAGAGGTCAGGAAGTCGGTATTAGTGATCTTTACTATGTTTTTTGGATTTTTTCCTACTGTAGTGATGTATGTGCTGTGTTCCTGCAAGGATGGCCTTTTTTCAGCGTTTTTAGTTCTTACCATTGCATTTTTGTTTCAGCTTCAGGATGATCTTGAAGCATTTACAAGTAGCAGACGCACAAAAATCTGCTTTGTGCTGTCAGCAGCGCTTATGATGCTCTTTAGACATAATGGTTTCTACGCATATCTTGTAATGATTCCATTCATGCTGATCATTTATAAAAAGAATTTAAAAAAGCTTGTTGTGATGTTTATTGCACCGGTACTTGTATACATGGTACTGTCAGCTGCTATGAGCAGTCTGCTTCATGCAGATGATAGTGAAAATCAGGAGATGCTCACTGTGCCAATCCAGCAGATTGCAAGGGCGTACACGTACAATAGTGAAGAATTCACAGACGAGGATATGGCTGTACTAACTAAATACTTGTCTGAGGATGCCCTTTCGCTTTATACACCAAGAGTTTCAGACTTATTAAAGAGTCAGTTTGATAATGAAGCCTATGCAGCGGATTCAGCAAGCTTTTGGAGACTGTGGCTCAAGCTTTTTAGAAAATATCCGGTCACATACATTAACGCCTGGTTTATGACCTCCTACGGAATGTGGTATCCCGGAGCTGTGATCAATGTGTATCAGGGAAATACTATGTTTACTTTTACATATACAGACAGCTCGTATTTTGCTTATGAAGTGGAGCTTCCCGGAGAGAGGCACAGCTTTATTCCTGTCATTGACGCTTTTTATAGAAAATTATCTATAGAGAGATTTCAGCAGAATATGCCGGTAGTATCTCTACTGTTTTCACCAGCCTTTTACTTTTGGTTGTATATGTATGTGGCTTGTTATTATGCCAGAAATAGGAGACTAAAGGCTTGTACGCCACTTTTGCTTATGCTGTTAGTATGGCTTACAGTTTTACTTGGACCGACTTATCTTGTGAGATATGCAGTATATTTGTGGTTTGGACTACCACTACTCTTAATGATAGATGCAAGAGGAAAACAAGCCCTGCAGCGTAGCAATCCATAAATGGCTTGTTTTCAGGATTTTTGGAATGAAATGACCAAAATCTATATGAATAAAACTGTTCGTTAGAATGTAATGAATCTGGAGAATGTAGTATGCGAAAAGTTATTTATAAAAGTAATGCCATCAAGGCAGTTATATTGATCCTTGCTGTAATAGCAATCATATCAGTATTTCCGCTTAGAGTTTGGAATACAACTATTACCAGCACAGGCGGTGGTACTATTGCCGGAGAATCTGGTGAAGTCAATGATACGATCGATGTGGTACAGAGATTTGTGGCTCAGTATGACAGGATTGGTTCCATTGATGTGTATGTTACAAGCCTCGATGCAGGCAGGTATATGACAGCCAACCTCTACAACCAGAACATGGAGCTGATATTCTATACCTATGTTGATTTGGGTGTTGATGAGGTAAACGGTTATGTATCTATTCCCTTGAAGGTGGATTTGGAAGTTGGAGAGACATACACGCTGCTTCTTTTGGGAAATAAATCTACTTTTAAAGTAGCATACGAAGATGTTCCGGCAGAGCCTGCATATGTAGGAGACCTGTTATATCACGACACTACTGTTGGTGGACTTCACCTGGCAGCCAAATACAATTACAGCGTGCCTCTCAGTAAGACAGATTCAGTTAAGATCATGGGACTTATTGCAGCAGCAGCGCTTGTTCTTATGCTGATATTCAGTTTTTTATATAAGAAAAATTTATTAAAGGATAAATTAATCACACAGGCAAGAGCCTTTAAGTTTACACTGAATCCTATAGTGATTGTTGCAGCATTTGCCTTGATGATCATGATCTATCCAATGAAGCTGTTTGATCTGCGACTGGTAGAGATATTGTTTTATGAGCTTGGAGTTGTGATTGCAACAGCTATAACTCTTTTTGCCATTAATCACAGATATAGTTTTGCTATCACTGATAATAAGTTTATACACCTTAATGTGAAGAATTGTCTGATGATCATTGCAATCTCTTGTGCAATTGGCTTTGGAATTGAGTATATGAATGCTCTTTACACGATTTACCAGACACTGGCAGAGAGAAAAGAGCTGATCGCACTGTTATGCGTTATAATACTTACTTTTTCATACAAGGAACTATTTAATGTATACAACTTTGTTTATATGATCATCGCTGTAATATACGGAAGATATTACTATGTACAGCATGCTCTGGCTGAGACTGAGAAAGAGTATGAGCTTCAAAATCCTGCACTTTGCTATGCAATAATAATTGCAATTCTCACTGGCATTATACTAATCAATTTTATTAGTATTATGGTCAAAAGAGTTGCAGCAAGACTTAATAAAAAAGTAGTTAAAGGAATCAATACTATTTCCTTTGCCGGAGTCGTGACACTGGTATTTTTTGTCTGCCTCATGATTATGCGTAATACAAGATGGTGGGGAGTTGTGCTCGCTCTTGTATTTACAGCATTTTATGTAAGATTCAATGCCTGGAAAGAGAAAAAAGAATTTAGCAGTATCCTTGTCTGTGGCATGATGCTGAACTTTATCTCATGCGTGATCTATTCACTGTTATTCAGGTACATGCAGGCCTTTAGAGAAGCAAGATTTGCTCTTGTTTTCCACACCGTTACAGTTACAGCAGAGTACCTGACAGCAATGGAAGTAATGGCTATAGTTCTCCTCCTGCTTAAGTTAAATCGCGTGGATAAAGAGCTGAGCTTTAAGAATAAATGTGCATTCATCTGGAAAGAGTGGACATTCCTTGGTGTTGTAAGTGCATACGTGCTCTTTACATTATCAAGAACAGCTTTTCTTGCAATATTTGTAACATCATTCATAGTATGGATCATTATGAGCACATGGAAAAATGCCTTCAAGAACTTGTTGGTTATCTTGAGTGCAGTAATAATAGTGTTCCCGGCTATGTTTACTCTTCAGAGAACAATACCTGTAATGGTTGCAAGACCATATTTTTACCTGGTTGAAGATAAATCACCGATGATAAATGGTGGCGTTAACTGGGATAATACAGAGCTCATGTGCATTGAGCGATATGTCGGTTTGTTTGGCAGTAAGATATTAGGGCTTGATGAGCAGGACTATGATTATCCTGAGGATAAGTACAATTATGATTCAGATGGTAATCCACTGTATCTTGAAAATGGAGTGCCTGTAGACAGTGCCAGATATGATGGTACTATTGAAACAAATAGTATGAATCTGGCAAATGCAGCAACGCAGATGGATAAAGATGATGCTTTCAATGTTGAAAATGCTATAGTCAGCACTAGCGAAGATATTGCATCGCTCACAATTCCAAAATCAACACTGTCAGTACTTCTGGCAGAGGCATCAGAAGTTTCAGAAGAAACGGCGGAGGAAGAAGAGTCTGCCCTTGAAGAGGCATCAAATGGACGTTTTGATATATTCAGATCATATATTAAAGAGCTGAACATGACCGGACATGATGAGATGGGTGCTGAGCTTGAAAGTGGCGAGATTGCAGTTCATGCTCATAATATCTACATTCAGGTAGCCTATGACCATGGAATACCTGTAGGCATATTGTTTATTTTCTGGATTTTGACTATACTGATTTCTGGATTTATCAGGATAAGAAAACATAATGATCAAAAAGTTGAAGCACTGCCATTTGTACTGATGCTTGGCTTTGCTATTGCCGGTATCTCAGAGTGGTTGTTCCAGTTTTCAAATCCTATTACAATAATGATGATGTTGTCACTGGCACCTCTTATGTTTGTAAGTAAAAAAGCAGGTGGCGACAATTCTAATAACTGAGGAAGCGTAAGCATTATGAAGGATAAAAAGGAAAAACAGCCTTTTAATTATCAGAAACTTTATAGAAGGATATTCCTGATCATATATGATATTTGCAGCATTATAGCAGCAAGTTATCTGGCATTATTGTTCAGGTTTGAGTTCAGGATCAGTCAGGTTCCGGATTACTTTCTGGATCCTATTACTTGGGTTCTCCCTATATTGATCCTTATAACTGTAGGGCTGTTTTATTTATTCAAGCTCTATGATAGCCTGTGGGCATATGCTGGAGAGAATGAACTTCAAAATCTTGTTGTAGCCTGTGTTTTATCAGGTATAGTAAATGGTGTTGCACTGCAGCTGGTCAAGTATGAGCATACACAGCCGGTTCCACAGAGCTATTACTTTTTATATACATTCTTACTTATTACTTTTATGTTTATCAGCCGTTTCTCCTATAGATTTATCCGTAGTCAGAAACATAAGAACGAAAATAAGAAGAATGCCACCAGAGTAATGATCATCGGTGCCGGAGAGGCTGCCAATACTATTATCAAAGAGATTACCATCAGTAACTATTCCACAATGGTCATCGGCTGTATCATTGACGATGATAAAAATAAGTGGGGCAGATATATCCAGGGAATCAGAGTAGTAGGTGGACGAGATAAAATCATCGAATGTTCTGATCTCTATGACATTGATGAGATAATCGTCGCTATACCTTCAGCCACAAGGACTCAGATGAAAGAAATCCTTGAGATCTGTAAGGAGACTAACTGTAAACTTCGTTCACTTCCGGGTGTATATCAGCTTGTTAATGGTGAAGTCAATGTCAGTAAGCTTCGTGATGTTGAAGTTGAGGATCTCCTTGGCAGAGAGCCTATTACTGTAGATATCGACTCAATTGCTGGATATGTTCAGGGCAAGACAGTAATTGTAACAGGTGGTGGCGGGTCCATTGGGTCTGAGCTCTGCAGACAGATTGCTAATCATAAGCCAAAGAGACTGATCATATTTGATATTTATGAGAATAACGCTTATGACATTCAACAGGAGCTTAAGATTAAGCATCCAGAGCTGGCACTTACTGTTCTTATCGGTTCCGTCCGTAACACAAACAGGATAAATAAAGTATTTGAAACCTATAGACCTGATATTGTATATCATGCAGCTGCACACAAACATGTACCTCTGATGGAAGATAGTCCAAATGAGGCTATCAAGAACAATGTATTTGGTACATTTAATACAGCTATGGCAGCAGCCATGAATGGTGCACAGAAGTTTGTGCTTATCTCAACTGATAAGGCTGTAAATCCAACCAATATCATGGGTGCCAGCAAACGTATCTGTGAGATGATTGTTCAGACTTTCAACAGACACTATGATACAGAATTTGTTGCAGTTAGATTTGGTAATGTACTTGGTTCCAATGGTTCTGTAATACCACTTTTCAAAAAACAGATTGCCGCCGGCGGACCAGTTACAGTTACAGACCCTAATATTATAAGATATTTCATGACTATCTCAGAAGCTGTATCACTGGTGCTTCAGGCAGGTGCCTATGCAAAAGGCGGTGAGATATTTGTCCTTGATATGGGTGAACCTGTAAGGATCCTTGACCTTGCTGAGAACCTCATTAAACTCTCAGGATATAAGGTTGGAGAGGATATTAAGATTGAATTTACAGGCCTTCGTCCTGGAGAAAAACTCTATGAAGAGATGCTTATGGATGAAGAAGGACTTCAGGATACAGATAACAAACTTATCCACATAGGTAAGCCTATTGAGATGGATGAGATGCTGTTCTTTAAACAGCTTGAAGAACTGAAAAAAGCATCCAAAGCTGAGACAAGAAATATTGCCAAGATGGTTCAGGACGTGGTTACTACTTATCATCCAACAGAGCGAGAACTTCAATCTGATGAGTATAGGCTTGAGCTTGAAAAAGCAGCAAAGATTGTTAATGAAGAGGGCGATGAGTAAGGCAAAGCTTTTGTTCAGATTTAGCAGGAGGCGCTACGCTTCTGAATGCGTAAGAAAATGATTCAAGATAAAAGAGCTTCGGTTTTGTACCGAAGCCTTTTTTATTGTATAGTATAAGATAGTGATTTATTAAATGAATTGGAGCTGTTTATGATAAAGATTCTTTTTACAAGTGCTGGTCGTAGAGTTGAGCTGATGCAGGCTTTCAGACAGGCAGCAGATATGATAGATGAACAAGTAGAGATATACGGAGCTGATATGTCAGATTCAGCGCCTGCTCTGGCTTATTGTGATAAAACAGAAATTGTATGCAGAATATCAGATAGTAACTATATTCCTCTTTTGGCTCAAATATGCGAGAGAGAAAAAATAGATGTTTTGATACCTACCATTGATACGGATCTTCTGGTCCTATCAGAGCATAAATGTGTATTTGAAAAGATAGGAACAAAGGTACTCGTAAGTGATCCTGAGTTTATCCGTGCTTGCAGAGATAAGAGAAATACAGCAGCTTTCTTTGTAAAATGTGGATTAAACACTCCAAATCCAACAGACAATGTGGATAACTACAGTGATGGATACCCATGTTTTATTAAGCCTTTGGATGGCAGTTCCAGCATCAATGCTTTTAGAGCTGATTCTGAAGAGCAGTTAAGAGGCCTTGCAGCTAAGGTCCCGGATTATATCATTCAGCCTTTTGTTGAAGGTGAAGAGTATACAATAGACATCTTTTGTGGATTTGATAATGAACCTATATTTATAACTCCTAGAAAGCGTTTGGCTGTTAGAAGCGGCGAAGTGCTTAAGACCCAGATGTTTATGGATGAGACTATGATAGCTGAGAGTAAGCAGCTGTTAAAAGAGTTTAAAGCAGTAGGTGAGATCACAGTCCAGCTTATCAGAGGTCGTAAGGTAGGAGATACTGAGGATAAAGATTACTTTATCGAGATCAATCCAAGGTACGGTGGTGGAGCGCCATTGTCTATAAAGGCAGGAGCTGACTCGCCTCTCGCTCTTATGAATATGCTTATTCAGTTAAAAAAGAATCCGGATAGAACTCCAGCTCTGCCATATGATGTCGAAGCAGAAAAGCATATGGATGCTGTAAGCGTGTATACTCGTTTTGATCAGAGCATATGTGTGGATAACAAGGCTACTGAAATAAAGTCATTGCTTGAGCTGATTGATGGCGATATGTTATCCGGTCTTGAAGGGCTGATACTTGATCTGGATGATACACTGTATTCTGAAAAACAGTATGTGAGAAGTGGATACAAGAAAATTGCAGAGTCAGGTCTTATAAGTGCTGATCCTAAAGAAATAGAGAATGTTCTTTGGGAGGCTTTTTCTAATGGTCAGAAGGCTATCGATGTCCTGCTTGAAAAATATGGAGTTGCTGATGATGCTATAAAGCAGAAGATAATAGCAATCTACAGAAATCAGGAACCTGATATCGATTTATATGGTGATGCTAAGGTCTTGTTAGATAAATTATCCAAGATGGATATCAAGCTGGGACTTATTACTGATGGACGTCCTGAAGGGCAATGGTCCAAGATCAAAGCTCTGGGAATAGAGCATTATTTCGATGAAATCATAGTCACAGATGAACTTGCCGGCAGATGCGGACATCCGGAACGTTTTAGAAAGCCTAATTCAATTGCCTTTGAGATTATGCAGAAGCGTCTTGGTATTCCTATGCACAAGCTTATGTATGTTGGAGATAATGAGAATAAAGATCATAAGGCCCCACTTATGCTTGGAATGAAGGCTGTGTGGTTCAATAATGGAGATGCATTCAGAAAAATGTTTTTATAAAAATCGATTGTATGTTCGAACAGAAAGTGATATGATGTAAGGTGGTGCTACCATTTTCGGTAGGCGGTTAGCCCAACTCGTGCGAAAGGAGGTAAAAAATCCAATCGGGAGGAGGGTTTGTGTATGAGTGATTTTGAGATGATATCAGTCTTTTTAATGATACTGACATTAGTTGTTACTTTATTGATTGCTCTTATAAATGCACAAAAATGACCGCCAATTGCCTGCAAGCTGAGCGGTCATTTTTGAACCAATCAATAATAGGCTAACCGTCTATCGGTAGCACTTTTATATTTCAATATTACTTTTATTTTTTTCTAATGTCAAATATGTTAGATATATTTGTTGAATGCGACATACTTATATTTGCATTCACGATTATATGTAGAGATAAGATGGTGTACTTATGAAGAAACATATTTTTTATGAACGAGTAGTGAAGAGAATAATAGATATCATTGTTTCAGGGATATTTTTGATTTTTTTTAGTTGGCTATATCTGATTCTATATTTCGTAGTCAGAACGAAATTGGGATCTCCTGTATTGTTCAAGCAGGATAGACCAGGATACAAGGGTAAGGTCTTTAAAATGTACAAATATCGTTCTATGACAGACGAACGAGATGAGAATGGAGAACTGCTTCCAGATGAAGTAAGACTCACGTCATTTGGTAAAAAGCTTCGTAGTACGTCTCTTGACGAACTTCCGGAGATGCTCAATGTTTTTAAGGGAGATATGTCTTTGATAGGCCCAAGACCATTGCTTGTATCATATCTGCCACTTTACAATGAGCGCCAGAGCCATCGCCATGATGTAAGACCCGGTATTACAGGATATGCTCAGGCTTATGGCAGAAACAGTATTACGTGGGAAGAGAAGTTTGAAAAAGATGTTTATTATGTAGAGAATTGCTCGTTCCTTCTTGATCTGAAGATTATTTTCCATACTATCAAGGTTGTTTTAAACCATGAAGGTATCTCCAGCGCTACATCTGCGACGATGGAAGCTTTTACAGGTACTAAGGAAGATAACTGATCAAATAGATATGAACTGAGGAAGACAACAATGTCTAAGATTCTTATATTGGCTAACAATTCCAGTGGACTATACATATTTAGAAATGAGCTGGTTCTAAGACTTTTGCAGGATGGTCACGAAGTGTTGGTAAGCATTCCGGACACTGAACATGCGGAGGAACTGAAAAAAGAAGGTTGCAAGATAATACATACAGAAATGGACAGAAGAGGTACAAACCCTGCTCATGATATTAAGCTTTATAAGTTTTATCGCAGGCTTCTTCGAGAGGAACAGCCTGATATTGTCCTTACATATACTATCAAACCTAATGTTTATGGTGGTTACGCTTGTAGAAAAGAAAAGGTACCTTATATCTCAACAGTTACAGGACTTGGTAGTTCTTTTGAATGGACTGGCCTGAAAAAGAAAATGATCGTGACCATGTATAAGTTTGGACTTAAAGGTTGTAAATGTGTCTTTTTCCAAAATGCTGAGAACAAAAGGCTCTTCGAGGAACTTCATATAAATGGAAAAGATTCCAAGCTCGTTAACGGATCAGGTGTCAATCTTGAAAAACATAGATTTGAAGAATATCCGGGGCATAAAGATGATATTACACGATTTCTATATATTGGTCGCATAATGCATGAAAAAGGTATAGATGAGTACCTCTATGCTGCAAAGAAGCTCCGTGAAAAGTATGGAGATAAGGTGTCTGTAAGCGTTATTGGCTATAGTGATGAGGATTATGAGGATAAGCTAAATCAAGCACAAAAAGAAAAGTATTTAAAAGTTATTCCTTTTCAAAAGGACGTGCATCCATACATCAGAGAAGCAGATGCCATCGTTCTCCCGTCATATCATGAGGGAATGTCCAATGTCCTTATGGAGGCTGCAGCAACGGGTAGACCTGTTCTGGCTTCTAATGTGAGTGGATGTAAAGAGACTGTTGATGATGGTGAGTCCGGTCTTTTATTTGAAGCAAAAAATAAAGAAGCACTCTATGATGCTATGAGTTTTTTTGTTGAGACTTCGATAGATATGCGAAAAAACATGGGACGAAATGGTAGAGCCAAAATGGAAAAGGAATTTGACAGGAAAAAAATAGTGGCTGCATATATAGAAAAAATTTCCGAGTGATCCAATAAAAACACCTGCCAGAGTCAAGTATATATGCGTAAGCTTGAAGGCTGAAGTGAAAAGTTAAATTCCACTTCAAAAACGTCGTTCTGAAAAGAGGAAGTTACTCTTACAGAATGGCGTTTT
>SVGC01000051.1 GCA_015056495.1 Butyrivibrio sp. | reverse complement strand
AGTGTATCAGTGCTTTTTACTACATTAATACTAACATATTTTCTATTTTTTTGTTGGGAAATGTGAAAACGAAAGTAATCACATTTTTTTACCGGTTGAAAACCGACTTGAACAATTTACTACAGATATTATTTTTGTGCAAGCTTTTTTTGATATACTATTCTTAGTGATTTTTTCAATTATATTTGGTTTATTATGAACCAACAGAATTAAGAGGTACTCTAGTGAAAGTAATCTTACTTATAGCAATGCTAATATGTTCCTTTCCAGAAAGTCTGAGGCAGATAACCGGTATACGTGGAAGGCGGAGCAGTAGGCCTTATTCTTTATATTTTTGCATGGGCATTCATACCGATAAAAGCCATTATCCAGGCGCTGAAGAAGAAAAGCGGTTCTGAGCTTTTGATTATTCTCACCTGCGTCATGGTTCTCTTTATTATGGTCTATGATGTCTCATTGAGAAATAACTATGGATATATGATTTGGGCATTTGTAGGTATCGTGTGTGCTATGAGTGTAAAAGAAAACAATATATCAAAGAAAATATTCCATGAACAAGCCTATTCCTATCATCAAGAGGAAAAGTAGCAGAAACAAGGAACCAATGAAGTCGCCCCATTTTGCAGTTACGAACATTTCCGGCTTGGCTGGGTTGATATATATCTTGTATTTGTAGCCATCATTGAATTTCTTATTGCCATCTGCAACTGTATTTTGAGAATAGCCTTCTATTTTTTCACCCTGATATTCGTACTTCATAAAAACATATTCGTATCTGGTGCTGCGAGAAGTATGATGTCCGGGAGCATGTTTCTTGTATCTGTACACTGCCTCAATAGACTTAGTATAGATGAAGGGACCTGTAAATTTACTAAGAGCCATCCAGAATAAAAAAATATATAGCGCAATGCCAATTATACCTGCAGAAATAACAGGTTTTATAAAAAATATAACACCAATGCATATAAATACTATGGCCAAAACCGTTGTTAATACTGGAGCTAAGCTCAATTCGGGTTTTATGACCGATGCATATAACATCACTAATCCGATTATAATGAATAAAAATGCGATACCTATCTGTTCAATGTCCATCATTTTTCTCCAAACTATATATAGCTTATAGCATAGCATATATGGATATTGGTGTAAATTTACAGATCTGAATCATTAATCAATCAAGGGCAAATTATTATTTTTGACTCTGATATTATATTCCAAATGACACATGTATTCTTGTGTTTCTATCCAATTCCCCACCACAATATCTTGGTTTATAAAAATTTAATAACTGTTGATTTTTGAAATATCATTAATGCAATTAATGATATTCAAAGTATTGCAAATACTGGACTTAATAAAAAATTCAGAAATTAATGATATAAAAAATACCTTTTTACGCTTGACTGATATTTTCTGTAGCGTTAAATTATAAATGTATTCGACAAATAACATGCCATGGAAAAGTGGCTAATATGAAGGGAGATTCTAAACATGAGATTAGAAGTCGCAAAGAAAGCATTGTCAGTAACACTTGCAGCAGCTATTGCTTTTGCTCCTGCTATTACATCTATGGCAGCAACAACAGCAGCTACTACAACAAGCAGCTCAAGCTCAAGCTCAACAGAGGCAGTAGTTGAGACAACAGTTGTAACTCCAACAGTTGCAGGAACAAAATCAACAATTGCTGGCGCATTCACAACTAAGACAATCGCAGCAGCAGTTACAACACCTAAGGCAGATGTTGCTACAAGTCTTGGTCTTGCAGCAGGCGAGACAGCAAAGGTTGTAACATGGGATATTTCTGCAAAGAAGAGCCCACTTGCTTACGCAGCACTTAACAATGCAGCAGCAGCTCTTGGTGTTACAGTAGGACCTACATTTGAGTTTGATATCAACAAGGTATCAAAGGGCAAGGTAGTTGCTCTTGCATCAGGTGCTATTCAGGCTAAGTTTACTATTCCTACTAAGTTCAGAACAGCAGGCGCTGACTACAAGCTCATCAGAGTTACAAGTGCTGGAACAGAAGTTATTCCTGTAACAGTATCTGCAGACGGTACATCTTTCACAGCAACAATTCCAGCTGGAAATGCTGCTTATGCATTAGTTAAATAATAGTTCTGTCTATTCCAGAGGTGGCAGGTGACATGTGTCATCTGCCATCTTTTGATGCATAAGGCAGAAGATCTAATGCATGCATGAATATATATTTGATATAGCATATATTTTTTATAAAAAGATATTCATAAAATTGAGCGCATATTATGCTGCACACAAACTTTTATAAACAAGGGGTAATATATTGAGGCGGGGTTTAGATGGATTACTGGCTTTTGTGACTAGATTTAAGTTTTTATTTGCTGCAGAAGTAATTCTCTTTATCATAATGCAGCTTGAAAGACCTTATATTTTCGGCTTTGTTTTCTATCCGGATGAGCTTGGATATTGGTATCCGGCGGCCAAGGTGCTTGGATTTGACTGGTCACAGATATATGGTCTGGGTTCTTTTTATGCAAAAGGATACAGCATCTTTTTGCTTCCAATTCTACATTTTTTCACTGATCCAATTAGTTGTTATAGAGCGGCAATAGCTGTAAATGTAGTGATGGTAGGAGTTTCGCTTATAGTAGTTTATAGGACTATAAATGCTATGACTCTGAACATCAGCCAGGACATGGTGCAGTTATTATCCGTTGTTTCAATCCTCACGCCTTCATTTATTTTTTATTCCCAGACAACACTTACTGAGAGCCTCTGTCTACTGATATATGTTGTTCTTATCAGGATGATCCAGCGACTTACCTTTGAAAAAAAGGCTCTGAATAAAGCTTTCATTACATTTTTCATTCTTTTCCTGTGCATATATTCATACATGGTGCATAGAAGAAATCTCGCTATCGTAGCAGGAGTCGTGGTTTCACTGCTATGGCTATTATTGATAGCACCTCTGTTTAAATCAGAGAATAAAAAGAGAAATAGGAAAATATTTGCAGTAGCTTTCATTGCAGTAGTGGTCGTCGCCATTATAGGCGGTTTTTACACCTTCAGCTATTTTAACCGATTATTTGATGAGCTATCTAATGGCTCGGCTGATATAGCCAATACATTTGTGGCTCAGGTATATAAATTCAGGATTCTGTTCAGCGCAGGTGGCATAAGGCAGCTCCTTATAAGCCTTATAGGAAAGTTATTTTACATAACTGTCTATACATATGGCATCTTTTGGTGGGGATGTGCCTACTTGATTAAGAAGATTAGACAGAGTTTTCAGGAAAAAGAGTCAGTGTTATACCTGACTGTTCTTCTCACAGGAGTTTTTAATATTCTTCTGATAACTCTTTTTACAATAAATGATTACAGAGGCGACACACTCATATATGGAAGATATAACGAGACAATCCTTCCATTTTTTGTGGTACTTGGACTTATTCAGATATTAGAATCTGAGAAAAAAGTTGTTATGATAGGCCAGTTCATAACTGCAGTAGCAATGATTTTCATGGGAATCGCATGTTATTTTAAAGCGATATCTGCAGGGCTCTTTGAGATAGAAGGATACTTTACTGTTGGAGTCAGCATGTGGCTGCAGGATCAGTATCAGAGCACGGGACATGATATACCGGGATTTTACATACAGGTGATCATATATGGCGTGGTGGCCGTATCTATAGTGACAATTCTGGTAATACTGGGAAAAATAATCACCATGCCAAGGAAGATGTCTGTCTCGGGCGCCACGGAAGACATTGCTGATAGAGGGAAAAGAAAGGCAATATCATACGATAAAATATGGTTCATGTTATTTTCAGTAATACTGATCTATCAGGTAGGTGTTGCATTATTTCAATGCTCTCATTACCTGCATACCTTTAATAAAGCAGATTACAGCGACGGACAGCTCACTGAAATCATTCAGGAAGAACTGGATGAGAATCCTGATAGAAGAGTCATCTATGTTGATGAAAACCGCATCACCTTTGTTGGATTGGTGCAGTTTCAGCTAAGAGACATATCTATAAATGTGACTACTGATCTGGAGGGGCTTAGTGACACAGATCTTGTGATCATTGACTGGTATGACCCCAGGCGCGAAGAAGTAAACGCGCTAGATGGGTATCAGTATGAAATAGTTACCTCGCACTTATGCCTGTATTACAACGAATGAAGATTGATTAAGAGTAATACATTGTTCCAGGTTTTATCAGAATAATGGGAATATTATTGAAATAATTGCAAGAGGAAAAAGTCAATTGAGGTGGTTCACTTATGAAGCTGATAATTCAGATTCCATGCCTAAATGAAGAAAAGACACTACCGATAGCTCTTGATGACCTGCCCAAAGCTATTGAAGGCATTGATGAAATTGAATATCTCATTATAAACGATGGTTCTGATGACAAGACAATCACAGCAGCCCGTAACTGGGGCGTAGACTATATCGTCAGCTTTCATCGTAACAAGGGCCTTGCCAGCGCCTTCATGGCAGGACTTGACGTGGCTCTTGAAAATGGGGCTGATATTATAGTCAACACTGATGCAGACAATCAATATCTAGGCGAAGACATTGCAAGGCTGGTTGAGCCTATACTGAAGCACAAGGCAGATATTGTCATAGGAGAGAGGCCTATAGACGAGAATCAGGAGTTCAGCTTTTTGAAAAAGAAGCTTCAACACCTTGGCAGTTGGGCTGTCCGTCAGGCATCCCATACCGATATTCCTGATGCTCCAAGCGGTTTTAGAGCCTTTAGCAGGGAGGCGGCACTGCGTATCAATGTGGTAAATGATTATACTTATACCCTGGAGACTATTGTCCAGGCAGGACGAGAGAAGATTGCTATCACAAGCGTTCCTATTCATACCAATCCAGCCCTGCGTGAGTCAAGGCTTGCCAAGACTATGTTTCGATATGTCAGGACCTCAATGCTTACAATACTCAGGGCCTATCTGATATACAAGCCGTTGAAATTTTTTGTATTCCTGTCACTGTTTCCAATAGTTCCCGGATTGTTTATCGGGCTCAGGTTTTTATATTACTTTTTTACAACAGGAGGAGCTGGTCATATTCAATCACTTATATTTGGATGTACGCTCCTGATTCTTGGATTTTTGACCATTATGATTGGCATTCTCGGGGATGCCATGAGTGCGAATAGGAAGATACTGCAAAATGTCCAATACCATACAAGACTTGATCACTACGAGCGAGTTGCCGCTCAGAGACCTGATAAGAGGGAAAAAGGTATTATATTTGACCGTTAAGAATAAGAGTTATATCCGCTCTTATCAGTACAAAAAAATAATTGATGAAGAAGCTGCCAGCGGGATATGTCTTTTTTCTGAAAAAGGAAACATTCTATTGCGGGTGATAGATTTAAGATTACAACTGGATAGAGTTGACTTAAGAGACATAGACGTTGTGATACTTGGATTTCTTCCACAACTCCTGATAAAAGAGGTTATCGGCAGACTGCAGCGTGCTGGTAGATCAGATGCAGTTGTGATATCAGATTTTTTCCTGTCTTTGTGGGATACGGTAACTCTTGATAGGCGATATGTCAGTCCAGATGGGCGCATCGGCAGGAAGCTGAAAAAAATGGATGAAGCTGCTTGCAGATTATCTCAAATGGTGATCACAGATACTAAGGCCAATGCGGATTTTGTGGTGAGTGAATTCGGAGCAGGCACTGATAAGACTTATGCAATGTACCTTTTGCCGGATAAGGAAGTCTATAACACAGATCTTCTTAATGCTAAGTGCGATTCAAAACAACCAGAAACCTTATCTGAAAAAGGTAACCCATTTAAGGTGCTGTATTTTGGCACAGGACTTCCCTTGCAAGGCACAGATATTATTGTAGATGCTGCAGAAAAGCTTCAAGGTCAGGATATTATTTTTACTTTAGTGGGAAATATTAGAGGAATAGATGATAAGCAAAGTAATGTGGTTGTACATAAATGGCTGAAACAGCCTGAGCTTGCACGCCTCATAGCAGAGAGCGATTTGTGCCTTGCAGGACATTTTGCAGGAGACATTGATAAAGCCGATAGGACTATTCCAGGCAAAGCCTATATATATGAAATGATGAATAAACCAATGATCTTGGGAGATACCAGGGCAAATAGAGAATTATTTCACGAAGATAATCGACACATATTTGTAAGCCTTGGAGACAGTGAAGAACTTGCAGAGGCAATAATCGTGGCTGCTGCACAGAGGAAGATATGAGATGTAGGAATAGTGCAGACTTTAACATTGGTAGATATATGAGGGGATTAGGGATTGAAAGTAGACGTATCGCTGATAGTACCTGTTTATAACGTCAATAAATACATAACAAGGTTTTTTGACAGCATAGACGAGCAGACAGCATATGAGAAACAGATAAATACAGAGATAATACTTGTAGATGATGGTTCAACTGATGATTCAGGCTATAGGTGTGAAGATTATAAAAATAACAGAGGAGCCATACGCATAGACTCTGTATTTAAGCATATCATCGTGATCCATCAGGACAATAAAGGGCCTGCAGCCGCCAGAAATGCTGGAATAAAGGCAGCCAGAGGCAAATATGTGTGCTTTGTGGATCCGGATGATTATCTTTGCCCTGAATATGTTGAAGATGCTTTTAATGTGGCAGAAAACACGTGCGCAGATATAGTCTTGTTTGATGCATATAAAGACAAAGAAGATGAAGCAGGAAATGTGGCTTTTGAAGAGTGGTGTCATGGCGATTGTGATCTATATCGGATAGATAAAGATTATATGGTCCAGCTTCAATGCGGAATGTTATATTCCCGTATGGCTCCAGAGGGCAGTGATACTTCTATTGCAGCACCCTGGGACAAGATATACAGAAGAGATTTTTTGTTGAGGAATGATCTGTTTTACAGAGAAGACCTGAAAGTATTGGATGATATGGTCTTCAATTTTGAATGTATGGGCAAGGCAGAGCATGTGGCATACCACCATGAGAAGCTCTATCATTACTGCGTTAGAAGCAGTTCGATTACTAATAGTTTCAAGCCTGACAGACCTATCCACGACAGGTATGTATTTAAATATTTGAAAAATGCCATCGAGGAAGAAGGGCATAGTTTAAAGACTATTTTTGATGAGGATTATTACGAACTAAACACATTTAAGCTCGAGCAGGCTTATTATGCCAGAGTTATCAAGTCTTTCGCAATATGCTGCAGGCTCTGCTTTTTTAATGAAAAATGTAGAGATGGCAACCTTAGGCTTCAATTAAAACTGGCAAAAGGATATATGAATGATGAAGTTTATTCCGATGCTTTTCGAAATATCGAGTCAGATATGATCGAGTGGAAACTACGGTTGGTACGCATTGCTTGGCTGCTAAAATCGCCAAGGATGCTATATATTTTGCATTTACTGCAGGAAATGAATAGATAAGGCTGTTCCTTAAGAGGTAGGTGGATTATGGATATCACTAAAATAATAAATAAGACAAGTTGTATTACTTTTAAGATAATATCAGTAGTGGCAATAGTATTACTGATCTTATGCTGCTATAGCAAGAGCGCATATGCCGATAGCATCTCTGGAGATGTGCATAATTTTGATGTTCAGGTGAACGCATATGAAGAGCCAGATCTTAATAGTGTTGTTGTACATACATTTGCCGCAGGAGATCCTGTATTTATCACATCTGAGGAAGATGATTGGTATGTTGGTTATTACAAATCGCAGTATATCTATATATACAAATACGCCACAGTTACCGATGCGGCTGGTGATGCGACAACTCTTTTATCAGCATCTGAGGCAGTTGATAAAGATGCTCTCAGTAACGAGTTCAAAAATGCTGAAACTCAGGAAAAACAAGCGCTTGAAGACTATGAGCATCAACAAGTTCAAAAGCGCAATAAATATATATGGATTGCAGTGATTGTCACAATAGCAGCCGCGCTGGTGATAATTTCTGTATTAAAGGCATTAAAAAAATATCCTGATAATGAGTGATTTTTAAGGCTACAAATAGAAATACGTGCTTATAATAGGTTCAACTTAACTCTCTCAATTATCTGTGGCAGTGCCTTTACTGAATTGACTTTATAGCGTTCTTTAAGTGTTTCGATAAGATCTTTCTTATCAGCCTCCAATAAATTCAGAGAACTGCAATAAATGCACAGTGCAGTATCTGCTATTTGCTTACTGTATATATTTTTCTGAATAATCAAGCTGTCAATCAATAGTGAGATATTGGAAAAAGTGTCGTTGCCATATGAAGTAAAGGATAATTGTTGCAAATCGGTAAACAATTCTACACTGCTGAAATCAATATCAGAAGCATATAAATCTTCGAGGTATCTGTTGGAGATGTCTATTATGGCGTTGTTTATGTAGGTATATCTTACCTGAAAACCATCTTCATCATACCTGCTGGCAGGTACATTAATAGGAAAGGTTGAAACGCCTCTTGTTATGAAAAGATTAACAGTGTAATTGTCAGTATTGTTGACATGACTCCCTATAGAATCTGCAAAAACATAAACATAGCTAAGATTACTGCTGAAGTTGTTTTTCTTAGCAATACCGGTTTTATTGTTTTCATGGAATGAAACAATTATTTCTTCGCCTTTTGTAACGTCTAGCTTGATATATACCGATATTCTATAGAAATTATCCAGAATACAGATGGCATTATCAAATTTTTCCTGAGACTTAATTTCAAAAATCATAAATGGTTGTATGTTAGACAGATATTGCTTGATATAATCCAGTTTATCAATCCCAATGTAGTCCAGGTATTTGAGCAAATGCAGATTGAGTTTTGAAGCATGTTCTGTCTCATCAAGCCTGATGTGATCAAGTTTTGCCAGTTTTCTGAGTTTCTTGGCCAGCTGTTTTTGTTGTAAAAATAGAGGATCTGTCTCGAATCTTTCAGAATCACTATTAGTTTTATTGTAAATGTCTTTTTCAGCAGAATTCTCATTTACCATAGGCATATTACTCACCCTATCAAACTCGTTCATGTATTTGATAAGACGCTTCTTCAGTGCTGGTTTAGTATTTCTATACATATCTATGATCAGTTTTTCATCATTATCCAGCTGATATTCATAGTCTATGCCTATAAGAGAATATAAATTGACATTTAACTTATCACAAAGGAGCAATAGTTTATCAATTCCCGGAGTTTTTCCTTTTCTTTTCCAGTCACTGATAGTGCTCTCGGATATTCCGGTCATCTTTGATAATTCTTTTTGAGATATTTCTTTTTCATCAAGTAGTTCAAAAATATGCTTATTAACATCCATCTCTCCATACCAATCCGTCCCGCATAAATGTAGGAAGCAGCCCCTTTCTAATAATAATCCGCAAAAGCGTATTGCAAATCTATAATAAAAATTGGCTTGCAACCAATCTGAATATAGGATAATCCGCTTTAGCGAATTTGTCAAGCATCTCATCTCTATATTTTAACTAGAACTAATTCGCACTATTTCGGGTTTATTGAACCTGCAATAATTGGTAATATCTATTTTAGAAAAACGTGTTATTGAGGGAGAATGATCGTATGAAATCAGTTTTAAAGAAAATAATGATCCTATCAGCTTTTTTTGCTTCATTATCTTTACTGTCCGGATGCGGCAGTTCCACTGGATCGGTACCCGGTAAAATCGCAGTATATTCCTATGTCAAAGAGCTCACAAAAGAAAAAGTAGAACTAATTGGAACAGAACAGGTATGTGATGATCCATTAGAAATACAATATACCTTCAGTTCAAAAGAGAGAGATCTTGTTTTCCATGTATCAAGTTATAGAAAACCCAATTATGTAATTTGGGGCGCTCCACCCTTTGGCTATGTGAAAGCTATAAAGGATGATTACCAGGATTGTATCGATGAGTATTACCGTACTGCAATAGAACAGTTATTTGAAGATTTTACTTCAGATTATTACGGATATTTGCTGGAAGATGCTGATGATGTTGCTCATTTTGCTCAGGCTATTGCAGCGGCGAACGCAATTTACTCTGAAGAATATAGTTATAATTCCAAAGAATACATTGATGAACATCCCTATGGTTCTCTCCACGCACAAGTGATAGGCATCGAGGGGAATCTGGGCATTGATTACTATGATATTGATGGTTCAGAGATTACTGCCGATGAGTTGGAAGATGATATTCTTACCAAAATAGCTCAAGATGTAAAAGATGGAAAAGTGGCATCGGATATTTATTCTGGAACAAGTGAATATGTTGAAAATATGCACATTTCAAAGCTTGACCACATATATCTGGATGATGAAGAGATGCTTTATGATAATAATAATAGTGAATATGTATACTACGGCCTGATAACGGACGAGTATTGTTATAGCACTTACAACTACGATGTTGACAGTTACATGATGGTATGCGATGCAGGTATGGTTGCTGAATACTGGGGTAGTCCTGCATTGGTGATCCCTGAATATGTTTCGAGACTTGGCGGTACATATGAACTTATTTCGACAGATCAGGAAGCACGTGATCTTGATCTGGAATGCAAGTGGACTATAGATTCTCATACATGGCATATGACAGCTCATTATGATGAAAAAAATGAAGAATATAGTGATAGATTATCCGATATCAAAGTAACAAAAGATGGAAAAGAAGTACCACTAACAATATATCCGTCACCTGACAACAGACCTTTATTTACCCTTACAGTAGACGATTTTTGTAAACTTTTTGACCTGACATATACTATTGATGAGGAAGGAAGAAGTGTATATTTTTTTGAACAGTAAGTTCAAAAATGCTGTAGGCAATCCATTAAAAGTCGACTACATACTTATATCATCAGTGATGAAAAGCAATTTTTTTACATTTTTTCGCAAATAAATGCTATTTGTACTTTAAATTTCAGTGTTATTATAAAAATGCATAAAGCAATATATTTATGAATTAAGGAACAAAAGATATATATGAGGGGGTATCTTTTGTTCCTTATATTGATTATTGAAGTATATGCATGTGAAATTGCTACTGCTGTTAGTGGCATATTCATGTACCCGTTTGGAAAAAAGATAATTGAGAGGTCATTTATGGACAGAGCAAAGGTTTGGGAAGAAGTAGTCACAATACCGACATACGGTATAGGAGAGCCGGATAAGAATCCGATGTTTCTTGAAAAGCGTGTCTATCAGGGCAGTAGCGGCAAGGTCTATCCGCTTCCGGTGGTAGATAAGATATTAGATGAAAAAGAAGATAAGGAATACAAGGCAGTATTTCTTGAAAATCAGTATATAAAAGTTATGGTACTGCCTGAACTTGGAGGCAGGATACAGCGCGCCTACGACAAGACCAATGGTTACGACTTCGTTTATTACAACGAGGTTATCAAGCCTGCACTGGTAGGACTTACAGGACCATGGATAAGCGGTGGAATAGAGTTTAACTGGCCTCAGCATCATAGACCTACAACATTTGCCCCTACTGACTATAGAATAGTCAATGAAAAAAGCGGCAGCTGCTATGTTGAATGCAGTGAAGTGGATCAGATGTATGGAACCAAGGGCAAGATGAGATTTACTCTTTATCCTGACAAGGCCTACATCAAGATCGAAGGCCAGCTCTATAACAGGACCAATATGCCTCAGACATTTCTCTGGTGGGCCAATCCGGCAGTTGCAGTAAATGACCATACCCAGTCAGTTTTTCCACCGGATGTTAATGCCGTATTTGACCATGGCAAAAGAGATGTCAGCAAGTTCCCAATTGCTACCGGCGTATATTACAAGCATGATTACGGCGCAGGAGTTGATATATCAAGGTATAAGAATATTCCTGTGCCTACAAGCTATATGTGCGCTCATTCTGACTACAATTTTGTTGGAGGCTATGATTATAAGGAAAGAGCCGGAATCCTCCATGTGGCAGATCATCATGTCAGTCCTGGAAAAAAACAGTGGACATGGGGCTGTGGCGATTTTGGACAGGCCTGGGATAGAAATCTCACAGATGAAAACGGACCATATATTGAGCTGATGACTGGAATGTTCTGTGACAATCAGCCTGATTTCACTTGGCTTAAGCCTTTTGAAGAAAAGAAATTCACTCAATATTTCATGCCTTACAAGGAAGTTGGCTATGCCAAAAATGCAAGCACTGAAGTAGTTCTGGGGCTTGAGTTTGAAGGAAAAAAGGCAGAGATAAAGGCTTATGCCACTCAGGAATATAAGGATGCGAAGATCACTCTTGAACATAATGGAGAGATTATCTTTGAAGAGGTTAGTACTATTAGTCCTACAGAGGTATTCCATAAGGAAGTTCAGATTCAGAGCTTAAATGAATACGAATATACCCTGTCAGTATATAGAAATGATGGTAAAAAGCTCTTATCTTATCAGCCTGCCAAGGAAAAGATAGAAGAGATACCGGATCCAATGCCACCTGCAAAACTACCTGAGGAGATACTTACAAATGAAGAACTGTATCTGACCGGACTGCACATAGAGCAGTACAGGCACGCGACCTATTTGCCGGATCCTTATTATCTTGAAGCTATAAAGCGTGATCCGCAGGATATGAGGGCCAACACTGCATATGGTCTTTTGCTCTTTAGAAGAGGACTTTTTTCAGAGAGCGAAAAATATTTTAGAACAGCCATTACCCGTGCCACAGATAGAAATCCTAATCCTTATTCCAGCGAGAGCTATTATTATCTTGGTCTGTCTCTCTTTTATCAGAATAGGGATGATGAAGCTTATGATGCTTTCTATAAGGCAACCTGGACTGCAGAACAGCAGGAGATGAGCTTCTATTACCTTGCTGCCATTGATTGCAGAAGAGGTGACTATCAGGAAGCCCTTGAGCATATTGAGAGAAGTCTTGTCAAAAATTATCATAGCCTGAAAGCCAGAGCTTTGAAGGGTATCATTTTAAATGAGTTAGAAAAGGCTGAAAACTGTGACGCTTCTGCACTGGGATCAAGCACAGGCACCAGCGCAAGAGAGTGGCTTCACAGTAATCTCGAACTTGATGCTTTTGATTATGTATCAATGCTTGAACTGGAACTTGAGCAGGACGCACTTGAGCTGATGGGAACAAGAATCTCAAGCTATATTGAAGTTGCCATAGACTATGCAGAAGCAGGCTTTTATAAAAAAGCAATTGATATTTTAAAACATTGTAACAGCCCAATGGCTCTGTATTACACAGCTCTTTATATGAGCAAAGCTGGGATTGATCATACAGATAAGCTTAGAGAAGCTGCAGAAGCAGATATTTTGTATTGTTTCCCAAATAAACTGGAAGACATTGAAGTTCTGCAGTTTGCCATAGATCACAATGCTGCAGATGCCCATGCTCCGTATCTTTTAGGCTGCCTGTTTTATGACAAGAGGCAGTATGACAGATCCATAGCACTTTGGGAAGATAGCAAAGCCAAGGATTCTTCATTCCCAACGGTTTGGAGAAATCTGTCCCTTGCTTATTACAATAAAAAAGATGATGCAGATAAGGCAAAAGAGTACCTTGAAAAGGCCTACAGCCTTGACGTAAGCGATGCGAGAGTGTTGCTGGAGCTTGATCAGTTGTATGCCAAGCTGAATATGCCTGTAGAGGACCGTTTCCAGTTCCTTGATGGCAAAAAGAATATAGTAGAAAAAAGAGATGATCTCTTTACGACATATGTAACCTTACTGAATCTTCAAGGCAGATACCAGGATGCGTACGACCATATTATGGGACGACATTTCCATCCATGGGAAGGCGGAGAAGGCAAGGTCACAACGCAGTATGCCATTGCTTTAACAGAGCTTGGAAAAAAAGCCCTGCAACATGGCGAGCCAGAAAAGGCAATTGAGTTATTCCAGAAAGCCCTTGTATTTCCTCATAATCTTGGCGAAGGCAAACTGGAAGGCGCCAAGGACAACAATATTTACTACTACCTTGGAATTGCCTACAGACAAACCGGCGATGAGACTAAGGCTCTTGAATGCCTTACAAGAGCTGCATTGGGCGATGAAGAACCATCCAGTGCAATGTACTACAATGACCAGCCGGCTGATCTGATCTTATATGAAGGCCTTGCTAATCTTGAGATTGGGGATGAAGTAAGAGCCAGTAGCAGGTTCCATAAGCTGATCACTTATGGTGAAAAGCATTATTATGACCATGTCAAAATAGATTATTTTGCAGTTTCCCTGCCGGATCTTCAGCTATTTGAAGACAATCTGGATAAACGAAACAGGATCCACTGCAATTACCTTATTGGACTTGGCTATCTGGGACTAGGAGAAAAAACTAAAGCAAAAGAATTCCTGGAGAAAGTGCTTGAAGCTGATAAAGCCCATCAGGGTGCGGCTATCCACGTCAAGCTTCTCGGGTAAAGAAAGAGTCACTGGGGACGTATCAAATTGACTCATTGTGCACAATGAGTCAATCTGATACGTCCCCAGTGACTCATTGTATGCAATGAGTCGATTTGATACGTCCCCGGTGACTCACAATATTTTTTTGATCTTAAAGAATATCAGACTTCCGATTATGATCAGAGCACTCAGAACGATAACGGTTGGGTAACCCATTCTGGATTCCAGCTCTGGCATGTATTTGAAGTTCATTCCGTACCAGCCTACGATCAGTGTCAGAGGCATGAATATGGTTGTGACCACAGTAAGCACTGTCATGATGCGGTTCTGTCTGACATCCAGCTGAGACTGGTATAGGTCGTTAAGCTGGATTGTATAATCTCTAAGGTGTGTAGCTGCATCATAGAGCCTGTCTACGCGGCTGGAGAACATATGGAAATAACGAAGATTGTCTTCGTCAAAAAATCCGTTTTCGTTTTCTTCAAGCTCCTGTCCAAGGTCAAGAAGCTGCTCATAGTGAATACGAAGATCTCTGATATCGCCTCGGATTTCGTTGTTTCGGGTCATATCAGTAGACTCGGCATCTGTCATGATCTCTTTTTCAAGGTTGTCAAGCTCAATCTCATAATCCTGCATGATCGCCAGGTCGTTATGGATTATCAATTCAAGGAAATCATATAAAAATCTCTCAAGACAAGGCTTTTTCCACTTTTTATAGCGCTGGATCTGTTTTAACAGCTTTTTTACTGTGTCTGAATCATCGATGAATATAATGCCGTTTTCATCCAGTACATAAGAGAATTTTTCAGGTTCCGGCGCTTTTGATGACTGAGTAGGAATGTAAAAAGTACCTGTCAGAGAATCATAGTTTACTTCAGCCTTTGAAGTATATATATCATCATTATTGATCTCGAAATCAATGCTTATACCAAAGCTTTCATTCTGCGCCTGCCACTGGGCAGTTGTAAGCACTGCAACGAAAGGGCTTGGAGACTCATAACATTGTTGTGCGCTGCATTCTTCCAAAGAATTATTGATCATGTAATACATAAATGACCTCCAATTGATTTTTGGCATGAAATGGCAAAAATCTATGTATTCTTGTTATTTCAAATAGAAATTCGCATTAACTGCTGTTTTCCTAGGAGCATGGTTTAAGTATAAAAAAGCCAACAATAAGTAAACGAATCAATATCCCAGATGTTCACTGGCGCGTAGTCGCCATTCCTCGACTATATCGCTGTGGTCTATAAGACCTACATAGTAAGCGGTTACTTCACCAACTTCGTTAGTAACTTTTTTATAATTATAGTCATAGGAATGCAAATCGGTACAAGTGAGCATTAGATCATTGTACATATTTTCTTCTACATAGCTTAAAAAATCCTCATCGATATGGAAGTCCTCGGACTCAGTGTACAGGTCAGGAGCTCCAAAGGTATGCAGAATTTCATGTGCATATACTGCGGGACAGTTGACGACTTCATAATCGATATTATAGAGATATACTATCTCATATTCATAAGGCATACCCTCATACCAGTTTCTGGTGCAGGTGATGGCTTCATTGGATTCATCGGAATTGATCATGACCATGTATACCACATTATCAGCATGAAATTCAGTCATCAGCTGTTCCTGATCAATATTGTCATAGATGTATTCCCATACATCATAGTCAATATCGCCATAGTCAAGATAATCCGGGTCGGTAAGCTGATCTTCGAAATTCATTTCATAGCGCAGATCAGGATTAGATTTAAAGTCAGTAATAAATGTAGCTGATTTACCATAGTCAGAAACCACATCTTCCAAGTAATCTCCGGCAATGGACAGATATTTATTGATATTTGCAATGGTTTCAGCATCTCTTTTTTCATCCCAATCAGAATATGGGTCTTCGGCAAAAATACTTACGACGATAGTTGTACCATCTATTTCACCGGCAGAGCCGTGTGGAAACGCATCATGGTCATCCCAAAATGAATTGATGCCAAAAGGATCAAAAATACTATTGTTGTAGCTATTATTCTCATATGGATCCTGATCATAGTAGGAATCATAGTCTCCAAAAGGATAGTTATCATTGTCAGAATAATAATCACCGCAAGGATCCTGGTCATCATATGAGCCATAATAACCAAAAGGATCACAGTTATAGTATGAATCATAATCCTTAAAAGGAACAATTTTATTATATGATTCCGTATCTTCAGATATCACGCCACTGTATGTAAGAATCTGCCCCGGAAGGCATACTGCCATATACGATATGCGCAGGATGGCCGCAGTCATAACCAGTATTGTAAATAGGCTATGTTTATTTTTTCTCATAATTTATTCTTTCCTATATTGTTTAGCTCAAATATATTTATTCGATTGATCATAATTGGAATTAAAGAATTTTGAATCCCCATTATTAATGCAACTATATTATGCAGTAATTTTTCTCTCATTACAAATATTATATTTCTTTAATAAATCTTTAACGGATTACTGATAACAATTAGATTATAATCAAATTAATAATGCGGTTAAACCAATAAAAAAGGGAAATAGAATGGAATATATTAGTTTTCAGAACGTTATAAGAGAATATACTATGGGCGAAGTCACTATCAGAGCGGTAGATGAGATATCATTTGATATCAAAAAAGGTGAATTTGCCATTATCGTTGGCCCATCCGGAGCCGGCAAGACTACAGTCCTCAACATGCTTGGTGGCATGGATATATGCAATGGCGGAGACATCTATGTTGATGATGTTGAGGTGTCCAAGATGAATACCAAGCAGCTAACGAAATACCGTCGATATGATATAGGTTTCGTTTTCCAGTTCTACAATCTGGTACAGAATCTCACAGCCCTTGAAAATGTTGAGCTGGCAGCTCAGATATGCAAGGATCCTCTGTCTCCACAGGAAGTGCTTGAACATGTTGGTCTGGAAAAAAGACAGAAGAACTTCCCTGCTCAGTTGTCGGGTGGAGAACAGCAGAGAGTTGCCATAGCAAGAGCTCTTGCCAAAAATCCCAAGCTGCTGTTATGCGATGAGCCTACAGGAGCCCTTGATTATGTTACAGGAAAACAGATATTAAAGCTCTTACAGGATACCTGCAGGATGAAGGAGATGACAGTCATTGTCATTACTCATAATACGGCCCTGTGTCCTATGGCAGATCACGTGATCCATATCAAAAATGGCAAAGTCGACAAGGAAGAGTTTAACCAACATCCAAAACCAGTAGAAGAGATTGAGTGGTAAATATTTTAAAGGTAATTGATCAGTGAAAAAAGCTTTAATAACAGATTTTTTCAGAGAAATTCATAAAAGCCGAAGGAAATTCTTTTCACTATTTGCTTTATCAGGTCTTGCTGTAGCGTTTCTGTCAGGCTTGCGGGCAGCAAAGCCTGATATGTGGAACAGTGCTGATAAGTATTTTAAAGATTACAACTTTATGGATATCAGGATTGCCTCCACACTGGGACTTACAGATGATGATGTAGCATATTTCAAGGCAGTAGAAGGCGTAAAAGAGGTCGAGGCTGTAAATACAATAGATGCTCTTGCGGGCGGACTTACTATCACTATTTTGTCTGAACCGGAGAGCATTAATATGCTGCGCCTGAAAGAAGGACGCATGCCTTCCAGAAAAGGTGAATGTGTAACAGAGCAGAGTTTTCTTGATGAAATGGGGCTATCAATAGGAGATAGCTTTGATATAGATCTGGCGGATCAGGACGATATTTTGCTGGATCATACCTATACAGTAGTAGGTGTTGCCGACAATCCGCTGTATATATCTCTTATCAGGGGCTCTTCCACAATAGGAACAGGTACAGTCTCTGCATGGGTATGCGTCCCTGCTGAGGAATTTGATTGTGACTATTACACAGACATCTATCTGACTCTTGAGGGAACAGAGGAACTGTATGCATATGAAGAACCTTATGATAACCTCATGGAAGAGATGGTTGACACATTGGAGCCTTTGGCAGATGAAAGGCTTGTTATAAGGCATGATTCTATCGTATCAGATGCTCAGTCTGAGCTTGATGATGCCAAAAAAGAATACGAAGATGCCAAGGCAGATGCGGAAAAAGAGCTGGCTGAGGCCAAGCAGGAGCTTGATGATGCCGCTGCTGAGATTGAGGAAAATGAGACTAAGTTAAGCGATGCCAATAAGACTATAAACAGTAATTCCAAGAAATTAAATGAAACCAAGGCTCAGCTGGATGAGTCTGAAGCTACTCTAAATGAGACTAAAGCGCAGCTGGATGCTCTGTTATTACAGATACAGAGTATTCCTGATGGCACTAATGATGCAATGAAGGCTCAACTGCAGGCTCAGTACGATGCCGGAATAGCCCAGTACAACGAGGGGCTGGCTCAGTTGGAGGCTGGAAGGTCTGCATATAATTCAGGCGTGTCACAATTAAATAAGGCACGAAAAGAATATAACGATGGCGTAAAAGAACTGGAAGAAGGTAAGGCTGAGTATGAAGATGGTCTTAAGGAATATGAGCAGGCGGAGAAGGATGCGGAAAAAGAGCTTGCAGATGCTGAAAAAGAGCTGGAAGATGCTCAGGACGAGATAGATTCCATAGAAGAGGGAAGTATCTACGTATTGGATCGTAATTCCAATATTGGCTATGTTGGATTTGGACAGGATTCAGACAGAATGGGCAATCTGGCAAGAGTATTTCCGATCATATTCTTCCTGGTGGCTGCATTGTCCTGTCTTACTACTGTTACCCGTATGATCGAGGAACAACGTACTGAAATCGGTACTTTCAAGGCACTTGGATATGGTAAGCTGGCTATTTCAATCAAATATATTGGCTATGCGGCTATGGCTTCACTTTCAGGAGGTATAGTCGGCGCAATTATCGGTTGTATAGGAATTCCGTTCTTTATCTACACAGCCTGGCTGATAATGTATTTTTTGCCACCAATAGCTTATAAATTGCAGCTTGATGTAGTAATTCCTGCAATATTAACCTCTGTTGGAGCACTATCGATCACAGCAACTCTGGCATGCCTGTCTACTCTGCTTGATACTCCAGCCAATCTCATGCGTCCTAAGGCTCCTAAGCCAGGCAAAAGAATATGGCTCGAGCGCATTTCATTTATATGGAATCATATGCGTTTTACACACAAGATTGCTTCCAGAAATCTATTCAGATATCAGCAGAGATTCTGGATGACAGTTGTTGGTATAGCAGGCTGTACAGGGCTTTTGGTAACAGGCTTTGGTCTTCACGACAGCATTTTTGATATATTGGACAAGCAGTTCATAGATATCAATCCATATGATGCATCTATCGGGATAAGTGAAAATATTTCTGACATAAGATTAAAGGCTATCTATAACGAGCTGGATAACAATGAACTTGTGGAATACTATGGCTCTTTTTACCAGGGAACAACGGATATCTATTCAGACAGTTCTCTGGTAGAAAGCATATATATCATGCCGGTATCTGATGCAGATTCATTTGAGCATTTCTTTAATCTGCGCCACAGGCTTAGCAAGGAGGCTGTGAGCCTGGATGATGATGGAGCGCTCATCAATGAGAAACTGGCGGATGAACTGGGTGTCAGAGTAGGAGATACAGTAGAGATCACTTTAGACGATGATAGCAGAGTGCAGATCAAGATATCTGATACCTTTGAAAACTATGTATATCACTACGTCATAATGACAGACAAATATTATGAGCAGATTGCAAATACTAATGTACCTGCTGATAATCTGATCATGATGGATCTCATAGATGATGCAGATCAGGACGAGCTTTCTTCCAAGCTTGTAGCAATGAAGGGAGTATCCGTATACAACAATGTTCATGAACTGATAGATCATTTTACCGATAGCTTTAATAGTGTTAATTACGCTGTCATCATAATAATCGTATCTGCTGCAGCCCTTGCCTTTATTGTATTGTACAATCTGATGAATATTAACATCACCGAGAGGACCAGGGAGCTTGCTACTCTGAAGGTTTTAGGCTTTACAGATGGAGAAACCGCAGCCTACACTTATCGTGAAAATATGGTCATGACTGCCATAGGAATTGCCGCCGGCATCATATTTGGTAAGTACCTGCACGGCTGGCTCATAACCACTATTGAGATCAACCAGGTAATGTTTGGCAGGAGCATCCACACTGAGAGCTACCTGCAGGCAGTGATACTTACAGTTGTATTTGCACTGACGGTAAACCTTTTTGCATATCTTGTTATCAGGACCATCAATATGGTTGAATCCTTGAAGAGCGCAGAATAATTAAATGTTTATATCGTTAAAAAAAGCATGCCACCGGCGAGGATAAACGTCGAAGGTGGCATGCTTTTTATGATATAGGAAATTTCTCCGAAATTCCTATATCATAAAAACGCTCCGCTATGGATGCGCACTCGCGCGATAGGAATATGTTGCATAAATGCAACCGCGCTCGGCGCGAGAATGTCGCAAGCGACATTCTTTTTTAAACAGTCACTTCTCCAGCGAGGACTTTCTTGTAGTCTTCGTAGTTTTTTTCCAGAAGTGCCGGAGTGTTGAGGCTGTATGGACAGTGACTCATACACTTGTTGCAATGCAGGCAGGTTTCAATCTTTTTCATCTCTTCCTGCCAATGCTCGGATAGCCATCCCTTGGAAGGGGCTCTTCTGAGCATCAGAGACATTCTGGCACAATTGTTGATCTGAATACCCTGTGGACAAGGCATACAGTAGCCGCAACCTCTACAGAAATCTCCTGATAATTCGTTTTTCTCTTTTTCCATGAAGCTCTTAAGTTCATCGGTCATTGTAGGAGTCTCATCCATGAATGCAAGCCATTCTTCAAGCTCAGACATCTTTTGGATACCCCAAATAGGAATAACGTTGTCAAACTGAGTCATGAATGCCATTGCAGCCTTGGAGTTGTTGATAAGTCCGCCTGCAAGCCCTTTCATTGCGATGAAGCCCATGTTGTTCTTCTTGCAACGCTCAACCAGATCAAGCTCCTGCTCACCTGCAAGATATGAGAATGGGAACTGCAGAGTTTCGTACAATCCACATTCAGTGATCTCTTTTGCTACGCCAATCTTATGAGTTGTGATACCGATGTGTCTGATCTTGCCCTGAGCCTTGGCTTCAAGCATACACTCATACATGCCTGTTCCATCACCTGGTTTGTAGCACTGATCTACCATATGGAACTGATAGATATCGATATAATCTGTCTTCATTCGTTCGAGAGACAGTTCAAGGTCTTTCCAGAAATCTTCCGGTGTCTTGGCTGGAGTCTTAGTAGCAATATAGATATCTTTGCGCATTCCGTTTTCACCAAAAGCCAGTCCTATTTTTTCTTCACTATCACTGTAACTGTGAGCAGTGTCAAAAAACTTCATTCCGCCTTCCTTGGCTGCTCTGAGGATCTTGACAGCCATATCAAAATCACAGCGCTGAACAGGGAGAGCTCCAAAACCGTTTTGTGGCACAGTTATGCCAGTTGTGCCCAGTGTAATATTTTTCATCTTCCTACCTCGTTAT
>SVGC01000050.1 GCA_015056495.1 Butyrivibrio sp. | reverse complement strand
AGTTTTTCTACTTTAAGCTAAAGCAGCTGTTGTCCCCCTGCATAGCAGGGGGTTTTATTAAAGATGCTACACAATAACAGGGCCAGTCCTATTCAAGGACCAGCCCAATTTCGCATATTATGTCTTGCTAATTTATTGCTTCAAACTCATTCTTACAATAATTATTATACGCATCCGCAAACTTCCACTCCCCATGCAGCATATCCATAAAAGAGTGATAGTCTATAAGCTTACAAGTAGCGACTTCCATGATCTCATCAGCCAGGCCATTCTGCAGTTTTTCTAGGAATGCATTCTGTTCTGATCTGTTCTCTGTGAATTCGTAGATTCTCTCTACGTACTTGTCATGGCAGCACTCATCCATCTTGATATCGGTGTCGCCGCTTTTGTACAGGCAGATGTCTAAGTATTCGCGGAAGCCTTGGAACCTGATATAGCGGTTATAGCTTTTCAAAGTGATGGTGAGCTTTTATCCTGAAGATGTTCGCCCTATCATTCTGTCATAAGCTTCCATCAGTATTGTGAATCCATCCCTTAATCCAAGAGGTCATTTGCTCAAAAATTCGTTCCATGTGATGATTTCCTTACATTTGTTGAGGTTTACAGGCTTATCAGCTTATAGATGGCGGCTTGATACCACCTGCCTGAAGCTTGCAGATTGTGCACGAGATTCGTACACAATCTGCTCTGCTGATAACCCGTATACCGGCTTTTTAATACTCCTTTATACAAATAAACTATTTGTTGCATTGTTGTTATCGGCTTATCGCGCCTTCGGCGCATAAAAAAAGCAGCAGACCATTTTGATCTACTGCTTCATGTGCATATTACGATATTAACTTTTACTTCTGAAGCTGTTTGGAAATGATAACTCTATCGCTGTCTGAAATGCCTAGATTACTAAAAGCTTGGTCTAACGTAACTGATGTGTTTTGCATCAGAGTCTTAACGCTCTCTGCCAAAGTCTTAATTCTACTTGTTTCAGCACTCTTTTTAGATTCAGCCTCAGCATACTGCTCTGCATATTTCTTTACTGATTCACACACAATATCACGTCCTTTCTCTGTCTCCTTGAAATGATGAACTCCCGCAGCCAATTCCTTGTAATGCATGTCCTTTGAAGACTTCGCATGAAAATCTTTAATTAGCATGCCTATCGCATCATTTCCTTTGTACGCTCCATTCACATAAATAATATGTGATCCATCGTTCAATGGCTCTCCTGTTTCTAACACTGTTCTGTCAGCTCTATATATCGGATAGCCTTTGCGGAATTTATCATGTTTGTAGATAAATATTACATAGGAGTCCTTAAGGATTTTAAATTTATCGCCTTCCTTTAACATCCTTGAATCAATCATGGCACTGTGGAATCTAGCACGCCTAACATGTGCGCCTTCTGAGTCACCCTGTACTTCGATGTCAATTTCCTCGCCATCAACATCGATAGCATGAACATCAAGAGTGATATCTCTGCCACCTACCAGCGGATTCTTAAGTTCCTCTTGCCCTTTAACACTGATAACCTCAATGGCACGATTAAAAATAATTCTAAGTACAAGTTGCGTTGCAGGAATATTTTTATCAAATACTAATGACATTAAGTCATCATCAAAAAGCGTAAGGTCATCAACAATCTGATTTACTAATTCTTCGTTCTGCTGTTCAATCTGATTATTGTCGCTCTCAATTATTTCGTCTTTTTCCATACCTACTCCTTCAAGTTAATAATAACACTCTACCACAAGCCTTACAATTATCAAAGAGTCGATTTAATGCAAACTTTATAGGTATATTTTGAGGTTGCAATTTGCGACCTCATGGTAAAAAGCACAATCATCTCTCCGGTTATCGTTCTAATTAATTTGCATCCACCCAAAGATGATATTTATTGCAATGAATGCATTTAAACAGATATCCCGACATATCCCCATCCTTATACAAACATTCCTCAACATCTTCAAGCGAGTATGCATCTTCACGCATAGCATACTCTTGTAGAAGTTCGTCTTTTATCCCAAGATCATTTAATTCATCAATTCCGACTCTCCCAAGATACTGACAATAGTCATCACAACATGCGAGCCAATTTTCATCTTGCCACCCAAGATATCCAGGCGTTCTATGAAATAGTTCATCTCGTTTTTCAGGATCACTAACAGCCTCTGCCCAAGAAACAAATACAGCATCAAACTTTTGGGCTGCAGTCCCATCACTTACACATTGTAAGCAGATGCAATCTACATCCTCCGCTGAATAAACATGTTCTATATACTCATTTATTTGTTTGCCACAACACCGACATATACCACTCTTATGAACAAGAATGTCATCCTCATAAATATTGGGATGATATTTAAAGTGAATTTTTTTCATTTCCATCTTCTCCTTTTAGACAGATAAATTTGAAGTTGCATATTTCTCAAAATCTTTTACTAACGAGAATGCGAAACTGCGCAAATAGGTCTGATCAATTTCATTTTCAAACTTAATCTCTTGCACAAAGCATCCTGTAGTGTCAACAATACGTCCTGACACGGCTATATGCCCCTTCGGTAAGGCTTTAAATTCAATATAGTTTTTATAACCATACGGTTCCTGTAAACGTGCAATCCCTGTTAACGTGTCATATACTTTCTTTAACTCATTAGCAAATGCATAAATGTCCCGCGCAGACGTTTCTATTTTTCCTTTAGCAGAATAGTTATAACTAGAAACTGCAATTGTAATATCTGAGTTATTAGCATAATCCAACTCATCTTCAAATACTCTAGGTTCCATTTCTAAAAAGAAATACTCTGATTCTATCTGATATAACATTTTTATCCTCTGCGGTTGAACAATGCTTCGTCCAGCCAATTTCTCACAACGTTTTATTTTTTCGTACCAACCATCATGGTATCTATTCTATTCCTGCACAAACTCTTTATTCTTGTAAAACTGCTCCCCCCGGGCGTATTTCGCCCTTATTTCTCATATGTTGAAGTCACTTTCATTCCGGTGGTCGTTTCTATAAAACTGCTAAAAACAACGGGATCCCAGTTTATGTTAGTGCGTTCAGACCTACGGTCATTCAATTTCAGCCAATCATAAATGTACTTTTCGCCGTCACAGATATAGTAATAGTTGTTGAAAGTCCGTGCGTAATCAGTTTCACTTGCGTCGATACAGGATAAAGGATCAGCTTCCAATATGCACTGATCATATCCAAACTCATATTTTTTGCCATCTATTCCGGTAAAAGAAAAATGATACCAGTCACCTTCGACAGGATACCCCTGTCTTACCAAGACCTTATAAAACGAAGAATATGAAAGATCCCCATCAAACTCTGCAAAGATCTCTTCACTCTCATCCGTCACTTCACCGTCTATCACCGCATAGTAATATCCATTTGGACTATGATCCTGGACGCTTTTTCTCTCCTCATATGAATATTTGGAATATATATCCACGAGGCCTTCATCGATTGCCCAGCACAGATAGTTCTTTTCCATTCTGATTCTGTATTCATCGGAATTAAATACATCAATATTGTCTTCATTTATGTTAGCAATAAATGAGTTTTCGAACAACGCCTGATATATAAGTTCCTTTGGGATCTCACCCGTGTACTGTTCGTTGACAGTTACTCCGCTCTGCCTTGTTGTATCGGTATATTTCCCATAAACGGTGAATCTGATTATCATGTCTTTTGACAATCCGTGACTTTCATAGATCTCCACTATCTTATCCGTGGTTTCCATCACCGACTTGATATCTTCATGAAAATTCATAGGATCAACTTCAAAATCCGGTGTATCCCCTTGGTGATTCACCAGAACCTTAGGCCATTGTTCCTGAGGATACAACACATTAAAAAGACTCTCCTTAAGATTATCATCCCAATACTGTGATGCCATAACTACACTTATACTTGTTTCCCTAAACACCTTAAATACAACCTCTTCCCCAAGGTTATACCAGTCTGTGCTCACCTGATAAACATCAGGTTCCCCTTCTTCACTGATTTTTTGTATATTGCACTGCTCAGGGTCGATGCCAAGTCCTTCTATGTGGTGCTCAACGGTGTCCTCTTCTTTCGAAAGACGATTTCCTTCCAGCCCACATGAACAGACCATGAACGTGGTCAAAAGAACCATCATTATAGTCCACAACTGCTTAAACTTCTTCATTTTTATCTCCTCCGTTTTTCTGGCGGTAGTGCTATAGTCAAGCTACTGCTCTATTTTTTCCAAAGAGACAAGGTTATTATATATTAATCTTAAAACGCACATGCATTTTCTAAAATATTCTCTTTTGCGACTTCAAAAGGGTTATTTATCTATTTTCTGGAAAATAACTGTCTGTCATCGCAATTACATACTAAAAGAGCGTCTATCGCCACCGATCAGCACCATACCAGCACATAAAAAGCAGCAGACCATTTTGCTGATCTACTGCTTCATGTACTTACAATATTAACTTGTCGCAAACAGCTTTTTGACAATATAATTATCCTTCTAGCATGGACAGTTCGTCATCAATAGCTCTGGACACAAATTGATTAATTGTTATCCCTTCATTTGCAGCATATAGAGCTACTTTCTTATGTTGTTCAGGCTTAATCCTGACATTAAAAGAACCTTTAAACTCTCTTTCTGGCTCTTTTCCAATCTGAACACAGTAGTCTACATAGTTTTTTACAGAATTCTGAAATTCTATTGTCAATTCCTGTACAGACTGACCATGGAAGTTTATGGAATCATTTATTCCAAGAACATGTCCAACAAATATCTGATCTTCTTGATTGAATTCAATCTTTGCATGATATCCTTCGTATTCCATTAAAGAACTAATCATTATATTTCACCTACCTCTCCTAAAAACTTGATGATCATCTTAATCTGATAACGATATAACTCATTACCTGGGTGTGGACCATCAAACTGAACTATACGCTTAGTTTCTTCATGATAAAAGCCAATGCCTGATCCTCTTCCTCCTTCAAATTTCTTGCACCCACACTTTTTCATTAGAATATCAAGTTCGCGTGTTGTAAAATTTGTAGGAGATGGCTTACTAAGCAACTTTTTGAGTAAAACTTCCTTTTTGGGCATAATCAAATCCTTTGTAACTATTTTCTAGTTACATTTTAGCATTTTAACATTTCACATGTCAATTTAGAAAAAAATAAAGACTCAAGATACTAGATATAGTTCTAAACCAAACTTCCTCTCCTAATCATAAACAAATACTCATTGCCAGTGCTTCCCTTGCATGTATAAAATGATAATAGAAAAAAACTATAGAGGTTACCATGATAAAATCCAGATTCTGGCCTGATAAAGGCATAATATGTGAAAAACGAAAGATTGAAGCAAATGGTCATAAGATACCGATTTTAATCCTTAAAAAAGAAGGTTCAATCGGAAATGCTCCTGGAGTCCTGTGGATCCATGGCGGTGGTTATTCTACCGGCATGAAAGAGATGGTATATATGGGCCGAGGTGAGAGCCTTGCCAAGAATTTCGGAGCTGTCGTAATTTCTGTCGGATACAGATTATCAGGTCTGCACCCGTATCCTGCAGGATTTAATGACTGTTATGCCGCTCTTGTGTATATGAAAGAACATTCCTATGAACTTGGAATCCGTGATGACCAGATCATGGTCGGTGGAGAAAGTGCTGGCGGAGGCCTGTGCGCTGCTATATGCATGAAGGCAAGAGACACCGGTGATGTCAGCATTGCTTATCAGATGCCTCTTTACCCTATGATTGACAACCTCGATACCGACAGTTCAAGGGATAATCATGCCAAGATTTGGAATACGAGGCGCAACCATAAGGCATGGAAAATGTACCTCAGAAAACTGGGAAAAGAAATAATACCTCCATATGCTGCTCCAGCAAGGCAGACAGATTTCTCAGGGCTTCCTCCTACTTACACATTTGTAGGTACCGCAGAGCCATTTTACGATGAAACCCTTACTTTTATTGAGAACCTCAAAAATGCCGGTGTCGAAGCCAGCGTTGATATATATGAAAACATGTACCATGCTTTTGATATTAATGAACCAGATTCGGATATCTCAAGAAAAGCTATAAGAGAATTTGATAAGCACTTCAAATATGCCTTGGATAATTATTTTAAAGAGCAATCATAAAATAAATCAATTCCCAGAAACCAGCATTTGCACGAAAAGCTCTGGTCTCTGCAAGATGATCAAATAATAAATTGCATAAAGTTTCCATTATGTTTAAATCCATATGCTGTATAGAGTTTTACTCCCATATCCGATGCTGTAATGTGAATCGCGCCGCATCCATAAGCCCTGGCTTCATCCACTACTCTACCAAGCAGTTCTCTGGCAATCCCCCTCCTTCGATAATCCGGATCGGTATACATACTGGAAAGCAGGCCAATTCTGCCTGTAGGGCATGCAAAATAAGGCGGCTTCTCTACAAAAGACATTCCACTGGTTCCGATTATTTTATGGCCATCCATGGCAAGCCAGGATACAAAAGTCCCATCTTTCATGTGTCTTTCATAATAATCTTCGAGTGCTTTTTGTAAATCGACGCCTTTCGGCACTTGTCTTCCCGTAGAAGTGTACTCTTCAGTGAGCTGAGCGATTCTCATATTAATGAATTCATCTAATTCAGCATATGTCAGTTTCTTGTATGATATGTCCATAAGTCCCCTCTATTTTTTCATGGCAATATCTTCAAAGCCGTGGAATGCCTCTTCTGCTTCATAAAGCACTACATCAACCTTTTCAGCATTCTTAGGCTCAATCAATAATTCCAAACGCTTTTGCTTATTTCATATACCCCATCGTGGTATTCGCATTCACCTTTAAAGAAGTTTTCAAACCCACATTTATCCAAAACACGGCCTGAAGCGGTATTTTCCATCAGCCTAATTCCATAAACCTCATTTATACCTACTTTTTTTGCCATGATTGGAAGAAATGCAGTTACTGCTTCTGTTGCATAGCCATTACAAGTGTATTGTTTTGCTATATGATATCCAATTTCCCATTTACCTTCACCGATAGGAACAAGTTGGACATACCCTATGTTTTTATTGCCATTTTTCAAAATGACTGCATAGACCTGCGGCCCATCCGTGGAACCATACTGAGTCATCAAAAACTTCACCGTTTCCTTTGCATCTTCTAATGTTTCAAAGACTTCATCCGGCACAAATCTTCTTATATCCTCATCCAAAGAATTCTTATGGACGTCCATAATCATATCCATAGTCATTTCAGTAATTAGTAATCTATCTGTCTCAACCAATACGTTCATTGTTTTCCCCTTTATATTATAATCTAGTGATTTCATAACACTGGATTATATCTTGTCTCTACAAACTCCGATTATGTCACTGTAAGTATGTCAGTACGGCAGGCTCTCTTTAATTATTCGATGAAATAAACTCGATGAGCCTTTCAGCGTATTCAGCGCTATGCTCATGCAGATATTGACCATGTCCCATATTTTCAAACTCAATTTCTTTCAGCTGCGGAAGATATTTCTTTAAGAGCGCAGCACTTTTCTTAGGATATGGTTCATTTGAACCACGCCAGAATTCAACCTGACCAGTGTATCTTTTGATCTCTTCCGGAATCTCATATCTGTAGACATATTCACATGCATTGGTTATCGTCTTTGAAGTAACTCTCGGATAAAGCATCTCGACCACGCTGTTATTATCTTTGCCCATGATAAAATCCATCAAAGGTTTGGGAAGCTTTTTCCCACGCTGCATCCATGATATTCCTCTACAGAATATTTGCTCATACCCCTTTGTAAGAACTCCCATCTTTGTAAGAAATGCAGCTTATGGTTTGCTGATGCACTTCTGTATAACGCTTATGATCTCATCTTTAGACTCAGTACATCCGCCTCTTACCCATTCAGTGACAACTCCAATGATTCCTTTGAGATAAAAGATCATTATTAGCGGTTGCTCTTTTTCAGGAACTCCGAATCTGGTCAGTATGGGTCCAAATATGGTCCTAAACCATGTCTCATAAGTCTTTTCAGCACCCATCATCTCATTTTTTTCATACATCAGATAAAAGAGTTTTCTGTTCTCTTCTACAAACTCCAGATATGGCATAAGGTATCTTGGGGTAATAAGAAACAGTTCCTCATTGTCTTTATCTCTTATATCAATGTCTTTGTCATTAAAGCGACCAAAGAAATCTTTATATACTGCTTCCACAGTTTCCTGAAGCAGATCATTTATATTGTCATAGTGAAGATAGAATGTGGATCTGTTCACTCCGGCAGTCTCACATATTTCCTTAACAGAAATAAATTCAAAGTCTTTGTTATTAAGAATCGTTAGCAGTGCTGCATGCATCTTTTCTGCTGATTTAAAGTATTTACTCTCATTCTTATCCATTAATGTCCCTCACAGATCCGAGAAGCCTTACCCAGGAGATAAATTTTCCCAAGTAAGGCCTCATTCAAATTTCGTATTTAATACTGTTTTTATCTGCAGACAATATCAACTGGTACATTTAAGATCTTGGCAACCTTAAGGATAGTATCAATATGTCTTCCTACTGCAGCAGCCATGTGATGTGTAGGTCCAGCTTCACTCCACTTATTGCAGAATTCTCTTGCACCAATAGAGAATTTTGTTCTCATATTAGTATCACCAAATGTAAAGATAGGTCCTTCAACGTTTTCACCTTCAGCTACAACAAACTTGAAGTGTCCATCCATATCCTGTGTGATTCCAAGATATGTAACTGCACCTACTGGTGGGTAGAACTGTGTAAGGTAGCCGCCACCTGTCTTACCATGGAATACGTCAACGATCTTCATGGTAGGCTTTTTAGCCTGAGAAATATCAGCATCACCTGATCCCGAGTGACCAATGATACAGATATCTTCATTGAAATCGATTGAATACATCTCTGACAGCTGACCTGTACCAGCAATAGTCTTAAGGATACTCATAGCCATGGCAACTTTCATATCACCTTCAACGGCACAAGCTGTTCCCTGTTTAATGAGCATTGAAAATGCTGGAATGAGCATACTGTCAAGCTTACCTGCAACGCCTTTTGCAAATCCGTCATAGTGAGAAGCAACAAGAGCAATGTCTTCATCCTTTACCCACTGTTCAAATGCAACAACGTACTTAGCCATATCCCAGACTTTTTCCACAGTACCGCCGCCCTCGATATCAAATGTATCAAGGATATCTTCTGCCTTGGCACGTATAGCAGCTTCATCTGTAATATCATCAGCAATAGCCCACATTTTTTCCCAGTCAAACTGCTTAGTATAAAGACCCATACGATTGTAGAGGTTAGTCTCGTCAATATAGAGATCCATCATACCTGGATATGGTCTTCCGATCTGAGCAATATTAGTGTAGCGGAATCTTCTTCTAACCTGAGCTGCTTTGCACCACTGCTCGATCTCTTTTGCAACATATTCGTCACCACCTTCAACAACGCCAGTGATAACTGCATGTCTCTTGCCAGCTCTCTCAAGATCAGCTACCATCTCACCAACAGCACCACAGGCATATAATTCACCAAGCCACTTTGGTGTGTCCGTATTTGCATAATCAGGGGCTTTTAATTTCTGAACGTTAACAAGTACAACAGGAACATTTAAATCTCTTACTGCTGGAAGCATATTATAGCTTGTAGCATATGTAAGAAGCTGCATGATAACAAGATCAACATCAGCTGCGCGGAACTTATCGCCAGCAGCCATTGAAAGCTCTTTTGTTGTAACCATACCACCATCAATAATCTCTACTGTATCAGGAATTGTCTTCTTGAATGCCTCATACTGAGCCTCAAATTCTGGAACCAGTGATGGGAACTGAGGAAGATATGCACCAAGTGCAATTGAAAATACACCAACCTTTGCTTTTGTCTCAACTAACATGTTATCCCTCCAAAATCCATTTTTGTAAAATCAAAAATATCCATTTGACACATATTTTACAACATGTCCGCTCACTTTTTTAGGTCCGAATAAATATATATTTGCGTCCTTTCTTGCAGGATTTTTAGGGTTTTTACAACAGAAAAAGTCGCACCCTTGTGGAAGGTGCGACTTTTATAGATATTAAGATATTTGATTATTTTTTCTTTCCGTTAACAGCTTCCTTTAAAGCCTTACCAGCCTTAAATCTTGGAGCGTTTGTAGCTGCGATCTTGATCTTAGCGCCAGTCTGAGGATTACGTCCTTCTCTAGCTGCTCTCTTTGTTACATCAAATGTACCAAAGCCAACAAGTGCAACCTTTCCTTTTTTCTTAAGTTCCTTAGTTACTGCATTTGTGAAAGCGTTAACTGCCTTCTCAGATGCTGCCTTAGATAAACCTGTGTCCTTTGCAATTGCTGCTACTAATTCCTGTTTGTTCATGTTTTTACTCCTCCCTTATTGGAAAAGTGTTTAGAAATTAACAGTTACAAGAACATTGTAGACGCGCTTTAGCGAAATTGCAACACTTTTAAGAAAAAAAGTTTAATTTTTTCATGCTATTAGGCGTTTTTTGACAAAATAGCTTCTCTGATTCTTACTGCTACTGCTTCACATTCTTCATCAGTTGTGAGTTTCTTTAAATTAGGGTCCATTGCAAATACCCCACCCCATTCAAACTCATCCTTGTACTTTGGAACCAGATGCATGTGCAGGTGATGACCAGTATCACCGTACATTCCATAGTTAACCTTATCAGGATTAAATACCTTGTGGATTGCTTCAGATACTGTTACGCAATCCTCAAGAAATGCTGCTCTTTCCTCTTTACTGATCTCAAGCATCTCAGAAACATGATGCTTGCTGGCAACGATACATCTTCCAGGATGTGACTGCTCTTTAAATAAATATACAACGCTTGCAGGAAGCTCACATATCTCATATCCAAACTTAGCTACAAGCTCTCCCTTCGCACAATATGCACAATTCATATCTTTTACTTCACTCATGGCAATTTCCTTTCCAAAAACAAAAATAATACCATTAATACTACAACATCAAAAAAGAATATCCTATTTTTTTAATGAACAAAATATCACTATTCTTGCCTAAGTGAGTCAGTGGGGACGTATCAATTTGACTCATTGTGCACAATGAGTCAAATTGATACGTCCCCACTGACTCACTAAAATCAAGCAATATTTGATTAGCAAAAAGGGCCTCAAAAATATAAAGTACACTTATATTTATATTTAATGTATGGGAGAATTTCTTATGGAATCTGTAAAATTTCATTTACCGGGACTAAGGTACAATTATCCGCTTAATATGTATTGGCTTAGCCTGTTAAAACAATATCCGCAGTATTTTCGTGAAGGCGTTGAGATAGCATCATTTTTTGGCTCATTTCCTTTTTCACTTTGGAATGGAGGAAGACTCATTTCAGATGATCAGTGCGATCCAAAATTTGTAATAAATGTTATTAAGAGCATAAATGCTCAGGGGATCCCGGTCAGATTCACTTTCACCAACCCTATAATAACTGAAGAAGACCTTGATGATGAGTTCTGCAATTTCTGCATGAAAGCAGCTGATAATGGTCAAAATGAGGTATTGGTATTTTCACCAATCCTTGAAGAATATATCCGAAAGAATTATCCATCCTTTAAGATCGATTCTACTACTTGCAAAGAAATAAAAGACATCGACACTCTAAATAGTGAGCTTGAAAAAGACTATAAATACGTGGTTCTTGATTATAACCTGAATAATAAATGGGATCTTCTGGAAAATATCGAACATAAAGATAAACTTGAGGTATTGGTCAATGCCCTGTGCATTCCTAATTGCAAGCGCCGTGGTGATCACTACAAGAATGTTGCCCTCAATCAGAATATAATCAAGGAAAATAGGACGCTTCCTCCAAACAAGAGAAAGCCTTTAATTCCTTGGACCTGTGAGTATGGTGACAAGAACTGCATCTATACAATACAGGAATATTCTACACATATTTCACCAGAGCTTATCTGGGAAAAATATGTACCAATGGGTATCAACAATTTCAAGATAGAAGGAAGGACTGCTAATCTCTTCTCACTGATCGAGACTTATTGTCATTACATGATAAAGCCTGAATATCAGGGAACCGTAAGACTTCTGCTCCTTAGAAATCTTGAATCTTCCAAGATCATCCAGGTCAACAAGCCGCGAAGCATGACTTCCGGCCATTGATAATTTCCATAGAATGTCGCTTGCGACATTCTTGCGCCGAGCGCGGTTGCATTTATGCAACATTTACCTATCGCGCGAGTGCGCATCCTTAGCGGAGCGTTTTTATATCATAGGAAAGCAATTTCCTATGATATAAAAAACTTCCATCACCACGGTCAATGTGATCAATTACATTTACGTTAAAGTGATGGAAGTTTTATTTTTTACTGTATTATCTCCATTCCACTGGCAAAAGCAATATGGAACTTAAAAGTCTTATGTACTCCGGAATCAAAATCCACCTCAAATTGACGAGGCTTTTCATCAATATCATAAGTAACATCAACGATAGTACCAGCGCCGTATTTAGGCTGCCTTACCCTCTCACCGATTACCAGCTCTGTAGGATATTCAACACTTACAGCCTTTGGAGCCTCCTTTAAGGAAGCCTTCTGCGCCTTTTCCTTAGAGGCCTTTTTCATCTCATTCAGGAAAAAAGACGGCTCTGCATCAATACTAAATATATTCAACTTATCCTTGGCTCTAGTCATGCCAACGTAGAACAACCTTCGTTCTTCTTCAAAAGCCTTTCTGTCCTTAGCAGCGCCCATCCTGTTGTCTATAAGCGCCTGCCCTGGGAAAACTCCATCACATACATCCATCATATAGACTTCATCGTACTCAAGGCCTTTACTGGAATGTATAGTTGACAGAATGAACTTACAACTGTAATCAGGCCTTTTGTTTTTTAGTTCTTCCTGCAAAAATTCAAGTCGGTTCAGGAATCCCTTTAAGGTCTTTTCATTGTAAGCCAGTCTTTTCAAAATAAAGAGTTTGCCAGCATCAAGACTGTTTCTCTCAATATAATCCCCATAGCCCATATAGCGTTCTATTCGGCCTATTGCTTTTATAGGCTCCTCTGACTTCATGTTCTTAAGATGGGTATGGATAGCTCTGCATTTACCAAGGACATTGCCATTGATACCATCTATATAGCCTGCTGCCTCCAGAATATCCATATCCCTTTCAACTGACATCCTGCACAGCGCCTCAGCCTCAGGCTTTTTCAAATAAGTCTGGAACTTGAAATATATCTTCATGAAAGTCGCTGTGTCTTTTTGATCAAAGGCAAAATGGATGATATTGACTATATCAGTAACGATCCTATGGGTAAAAAAGCCCATATCAATACTCTTTATCCTATATGGAACACCTTCCCTTTCAAGAATATCCACCAGCGGAAGTACTGATTCATTATCTCGGTAAAGGACCGCAGTCTCACGCTGCACATCCCTCGCCACTTTTAACAGATAATTGTATTGCCCCGAACGAACAGACAATGATATCAGATTGATATCTTCGCCCTCTGCCCTGCTTGCTACAATGTGCTTAGGATGCCTGTCCCTGTTGTGCTGGATAAAATGGTCTGCTGCCGCCACGATCCTTGCATTAGACCTATAGTTCTTATCCATGACAAGTACCTGCGCCCCAGGATGATCTTTTTCAAAATTAAGGAGAGCATCCGGAAAAGCCGCTCTAAATCCATATATGCTCTGATCCTCATCTCCAACCATAAACAGATTACCCCTGCTGCCGGCCAAAAGAGATATGATCATATGCTGTATCTTGGAAGTATCCTGAGCCTCATCAACGCATATATACTTATACATGTCCTGATAGTACTTTAATAGATCCTTGGATGACTGAAGCATCTTCAGAGCATATATCATCTGATCATCATAATCCATAAGGCTGCTATCTCTAAGAGCCTTGTTGTAATCAGTATATATAGGCAAAAGCTCCAGCTTTGAATCCTTACCAAGCTTTTTGATCTCCTCAAGATCCAGCATCATGTTCTTGGCATATGTGATCAGTGTCCTGACATTCCTTAAATCACTCTCTGTAGGATACTCGCCCATATACTTTACATATATGTCTGACAAGAGCTTAGCTGTCTGATTATCCTCCGTAACAAGGTCAAAAGCTTTTTTGCCTATCCTTCTGCCGTACTCACTGATTATCTTGGCACATATTCCATTGATGGTCCTAAACTCAAGCCTCTCTGTTCCATCCTGCCCAAATATGGATGCATATCGCATAGACATATCTTTGGTGGCAGCAACAGTATAGGTCAGGGTAAGGATATTCTCAGGCCGGATACCGCGAACATTTATCATGTAACCAAGCCTGTTTACAAGAGTAGTAGTCTTACCACTACCCGGCACTGCAAGTAGTAGTACCGGGCCATCTACACTCTTTACCGCAGATAACTGCTGTGTATTTAGTTTGCTACAATATTTTTGTAAAAAATCCTGCTCTAGCATTAAACAACTTTCACTTTTATAGTTTTATTTCCATGAGCTTTGATGCCTGCTGCCTTAAGGACTCTTCCACTTACTGTTTCCTTTTCTTTAGTCCACAGATCTGTCACTTCAAAGGCCTTAGCCTTGGAAAAAGCATCTGCATCTGTCATTTTCTTACCAATAAAGGACAGGATCTTATCTATATCGATCTCTACAACTCCTTCATAGTTCTTTTTTGACAGATTGATAAAAGAGATTGCAAGGCTCCCGTCACTAAGAGGCTTAGCCAGCACATCAACACGCTCATTGTCTTTGATATATTCTGTATCAGGATGCTCACTGCCTGTAGTAGTATATACACGCTTTGCCTGTATGCCAAGGCTATCCTGATTAAGTGCGATCACATCGCTATTGGCGATTATATTATAGATCTCATCGCCCTTTTTGATACGTCTGAAATCAAGTCCCAGCATCAGTGGTGAGTTCATCATAGCCCACATAGTAAAATGTGTCTGGCACATAGTCATATCAAGACCATCCATACCTATCATCAGCATATCCGGATCATTCCATCCTTTTGACAGACCTGCAAACTCATCCATGATGACTGCCTTATTATACTGAACTGCCACACCTGTTGTATAATCGCTCTCCCATGTGCCACGTCCCGGATCTCCATCTGAGCCTACCTGGAAAGTGATATCATTAAGTATCCTCCAGGAATCTCCTACCTTGTAGCCCCAGTTCTGTGGCTGAGTCTTACCCCACTCACACAGTGACAGTACAATGTCTCCATCAGGATCTGCCTTGGCAAATCCTGCCAGAAGAGCTGCATAGGAGCAAAGAGTATTCTCCTGTCTTCTGTGATTCATAAGTCTCAGAACATTTTTACCTTCTGAAAGAGCTACTGACAATTCTGTAGAGCAAGTGAAGGCATCTGTTCCTTCTGTCTCCTTCAGGAAATCATCATATATCATCTGCTCGTCATCACCATAGCCCACAGCTACCTGAAGCCACTGTCCTGCTCCTACCTCTTTTCCTGTGGCATATTCTACTACAAGACTATATTCGCCCTGTGGCATATCATCAATTTCAAATATAAGCTCAGAACTCATATCGCCTACAGGAGAGTTTTCAGGACCTGTTCCATCAAAAGTTCCAAGGCCTGTTACATATTCATCATCAACTACGCTGGCAACCCTGCCTGTTAACCTGCCATCTTTTACTGCAGATAACACACGCTCTACGCCGTTGCCTCTTAATGTAATGCTCTTGATATTTGGAGCATAAGTATATCTTGCATTTTCAGCATTGGAAAAAGTAGCATTGTCCCAAGGGTAATAACAGTTATCAACCTTAATAAAATCAACGCCCCATCCAACATATGATCTTGCATCATCATCTTCATGTCCGCAAGTACCAACTGTTGCCCCTGCGCAGAGATTAGTACCTATATCGTTGTACATACCAAACTTAAGTCCTTTGCCATGAATATAATCAGACAAAGCCTTAAAGCCAGATGGGAACTTAACTTCCTCATTGGACAACAGACCATCTACTCTTTCATTTTTGTAACAGCCATCATCCAGTACCAGATATTTATATCCAAGCTTATCCAGTCCCAGCTCTACTATTGCATCTGCCATAGCCTTGGTCAGCGCTTCTGTATTGCCGCTTCCAAATGCATTCCAGCTATTCCACCCCATTGCCGGAAGCCTATTGCCCTTTTTACCAGGCATAGCCTTTCCATTGTCAAAACTATCATACCTATACTTGCTGTCTTTAATTATTGCCGGTCTATCCATCGTATTTCACTCCCCATTGTAATGTTTTAATTGATGTTGTTGTTTTTATAATTAATACCTTGATAAATACTATTTTTCACGTTCAGCCCACAACTGCCTGACTTTATCTGCAATCTCAGTTGCTTCCTGCCTGCTCAATAGCCCCTTACTATCAAAGATCTCAAAATCTTTTCCCACTTCAGGAATCTTTACTCCCTGCATAAGCCCTCTAAGGTATACCTGGGCTATATGATTAACGCATACCCTGCAGTCATATAGATCACGAAGTACCTCTGCAGGAGTAATGTCCTCTATATCCTTGATCCCAAGGACATTTTTGACAAACAGATGCAGGATCCTTGCTGCATCCCCTCTTGTCACTTCAAGATCAGGTGCTTCAATAATCCTGCTTTCATTTAATCTTTTATTATATTCAGCGTTATTTAGTTCTTTAGGCAAAAGAGAATATGCAAACTCTTTTTCTGTTATATGATCCATACCCATAACCTATCTCACTGATTTTTTCAAGAACACTATATCTACATACCTATCCTGCTAAAACGCTCATAAAACTGCTCGTAGAAATCTCTATCGGTATCATAATCAGTCATATAGAACATCTTTAGGATAGCCATATTTACCGCCTTAAGCTGCTCCTGTGGCATCTCATCAGCTCTGTCAGCTATTCCCTTGATAAAAAAGTGCCACCTGTCTGTATACTCCTCATATCTGGAAAAATCCGGTGTATCAAGCCATTTTTTTATCTTGATCTTGGACTGACGTTCTTTTTGACATTCATTTACCTGTAGGAAATACTTATGAGTCTCGTTTTCATAGATACGTCCCAATGGAAACAGTCTGCATATGGCAGGTCTGAAAGAGTGTATAGAACATCTTCCCTGCTCATTTAAAAAGCTGCAGGCCTCTTTTTCATGATCTCCTTTTATATCTATTTCGCTACTCATCTTTAGGCAAGGCATTATGATACCATCAGCCACCCTTAGTTCCAGGTTAAGAGCCATCAGCTCTTCAAAACTTTTTCCAAGTCCCTTTTCAAGTCTGTATATATCATAGGGATCTAAGGTTACAGAATCTCCCATACTGCAGCAACATGCATGGCAGCCACTGCAATCATCCACGCCCAGCTTGACCATATCGCCGCTGTCATATATTTTACCATCTGAAATATCTGCTATATCTATATCTCTGTTCACTTTAATCTTCCTTTTTTACTGCCCAGCGCATCTTGGTGGATTTACTTCTTGGATTTATCCTGCACTCCTCGGCAGATGGTCTTATGACATCTGATGATATCTCGCTATAGATTCCAAGCTTGTACAAGTCTTTAAAAGACTTTTTCACCAGTCTGTCCTCCCCTGAATGGAAAGTAAGTATAGCTACCTTTCCGCCCGGATTTAATATATCAGGGAGCTTTTCTAAAAATGAATAGAGCACTTCAAACTCGCTGTTTACATCGATCCTTAGAGCCTGAAATACTCTGGCACAGCTCTTTTTAATAGCCTGATCTTTTTCTTCCTTTGGAACTTTCCATAGGGCATCTTCGATAGCCTGTCTGAGTGCAGTAGTGGTATCCATAGGATTACCCTTTTTCATAAGGCTAAATACCTTATCTGCAATCTCTTCAGCATATGGCTCATCAGAGTTCTCAACCATCATGCCCACAAATTCATCTCTTGTTATATTGTGAAGGCGCTCTGCTGCCGACTCTCCGTGCTCCGGATCAAGTCGCAGGTCAAGTGGTCCATCAATCTTGTATGAAAATCCTCTCTCAGGATTGTCTATCTGCATAGAAGACACACCAAGATCTGCAAGAACAAAGTCAAATTTTCCGACTTCACTACAGACTTTATCTATATTGGCAAAATTGATGAGCCTGAACTGGAAGTTATCCTCTCCAAATCCAGCCTCTCTAAGCCTTTTAACAGTCTTAGCTGATTCTATAGGATCCACGTCAAGACCATAGATACATCCCTGTCCTGAGAGCTTCTCGAGCATCTTTCTTGTATGTCCGCCATAACCAAGAGTACAGTCCAGCCCCTGCTGCCCCGGCTGTATATCCAAAAAGTCCAATATCTCCTGAACCATGATAGATATATGCATGCCGGCAGGTGTTGACCCTTTGGCAATTACATGATCAATTGTATCTTTATATTTTTCAGGATTCTGTTCTTTATACTTTTCCTCAAACTTCTTTGGATATTTTCCGGAATAGTGAACTCGTCTTTTGTGCTTATTTTCTTCCAAATCTCAAACCTCACTCTTTATTCATTAAAGCATTATAGTAGATAAAAATACTTAAAATTTCACACTATCTACAATACCATATTATAAAGCAATAAATAAAGCGAGCTTTTAGCAAGTGAACATTAACTCTTTTAATATATTCTGTAATTGCCTGACAGAGCCAGCAGTGCAAACATATACAAGCAGTTGTCATAATATCTTCTGACGCCTTTTCTCATAGATTTCTTTAAAGACATTTCTGTAATTATCCTTTTTTAAATCTGACATACAACATACCTTTCATTTAACATATTTTTATCTATAGGGTAAAAAAGTATTTACCAAAGATAATGTATATTTCATATTCACATAACCTGAGCTGTAATTCTGCCCTGATTTTGCCTATTATTCCCCGATTATTGCGATATGCGCAAAAAGACCGATGTACTATCACTAATACATCGGTCTCATTTTCTTTTAGTTCAATTAAAATCAAATTTGCTTGAAGATAGCTGTTTCATCATCAAGCTCTGCTACAATTCGCTGGTTTTCATCCATACGTTTTGAGATAATATCCAGATCATTTACAAGGGTCTGGGTATTTTCAGCAGCTGAAGATACTCCGGTAACACCTTCATCAATAGCAGCTGTGATATTGCTTATTGATTCTGCAATCTCAGTAAAGGCATCTTTAAATCCTTCAGTCGTATCAGTAAAGTCGTTCATTACTGATTCAATATAATTAGCATTATCTTTATATTTAGCACCGTCTTCAACGAATTTGGCAAATTCAGGCATAATAGAATTCTGCATATAATCTACCAGGTTATTTGCACTATCAGCCAGGTTATGAACTGCTTCTACAACTACTGAATTGATCTTTTGAATATTACCGGCTGTCTGGCGGCTGTTCTCTGCAAGGCTTCCAATCTCTCCTGCTACAACAGAGAAGCCTTTTCCGGCATCTCCGGCACGGGCAGCTTCAATTGATGCATTCAGTGACAAGAGATTGGTCTGACTTGCAATACTCATAATCTCGTCAGTAAGAGTGTTGACCTGATCAACGCTCTGGCTGTCTGAAATAGCCTTATTAAGAGCCGACAGGATCTCATCTACCTTGGCCTTTGTCTCATCCATGTTGGTCCTTGCATTCTGCTCCATGACATCAGCATGCTCTTTCATACTCTTGGAGTAATCATTGATCTGACGGCTCTTCTCAGCCATGCCATCTACTTCATATCTTACTGCTTCAGTATGCTTGTTGATAGCACCTGCACTGTTAGCAACTTCCTGCATAGTAGCAGACAATTCCTCAGTAAGAGCTGACAGATCTGATGCACTTTCATTAGATGTACGGACACTTCCCAATACGTCATCAACTACTTTATCCATTGACTCTGAATTGGTTGAAATTACAGCAAATATGTTCTGAAGATGCTCAATAAATGCATTTATACCCTGGCTCAAGCTGCCGATTTCGTCCTGGCTGTATACTGTGATCCTGCGGGTAAGGTCACCCTGTCTGTTATTGATGCCTTCAATGATCTCCTCAAGTTCAGACTCAGCTTTGATAACAGGATGTATAACATATCTAAGGACAATAAATATAGCTATAATAACCGCAACAATACTTATTGCAATTACTATAACGCTTGAAATAATAGCCATGTTGAAGCCTTTATTCAAAAGCTCTTTTTCTGCTGTGGCGCTACTCTGGAAAGAAGATATCATTGCACTGATATCTTCATCAAGTACTCTGGACCCATCGGCAACTATACCATTGGCAGTAGCATATGCATCTTTTGTCTTCTGATTGGCACTCTGGGCAAGAAGAACCATAACAGAATCTTTAAAGCTCTCATAATCTTCCAGCATCTTGGTATATGTTGATGTCATATCAGAAGTAATATATTTTTCATAATCTGCCATAGCTTCATCAATTACAGCTTCTTCTTTTTCTATTTCAGAAACAACTGATGTCATAGTTTCAAAATCTGTCGCAACTATATGAGACAGAGCAAGGGTATGAACATCTTTTGTTGTCTGCGCGATAGTATCAAGGTCAGTAATGGCATTCAGATAATCCTCTGCTATAACAGTTGCTGTATTATCAACATTTCTTACATTTACTACAGCTAAAACATTGGACAATATAGAAACTATCCCTAATAAAAGGACAGGAACTAAGATCATAAAACGGATACTTGTTTTTCTATTCATTTATGCTATCCTCCTATCAGTTTCCACTTGCCTCAGAACCTGCTTCTGAGGATGCTTCATTTGAACTATCAGCTTCTGCAGAATCCTGTGATGAAGCAAAGACAGCCGAATCTGAATCTGAAGAAGAAGAAGCTTCTGTTGCAGCATCGGCCTGACCATCTTCACTAGAGCTCTCAGTAGAGGCATCTGATTCAGCATTTACCTGCTCTCCATCAAGATCACCTGTGCTCTCTTCACCGGTAATAGCAGTAACCATCTCATTGAGCAGAGTCTGCAGACTCTTACCTCCCGGATTACCCTCTATCATAAGAGTTCCAAAAGTAGATGCTGCATCCCAATAGGTTCCTCCAACTCTCTGCAGAGATGAATATTCTGCCTGCATCTGAAGAGCCTTTATTGCCTTAGACTCAGCAACAGCACCTGATGAGGATGCATTGATATTAGAAGGACCTTGTCCTCTAAGCTCAAATCTAAGTGTCTGATTAGTCTCATTAGTCATCCAATCAGCAAAAACTGCAGCCCATACAGCATTGTCAGAATATGAATTAACTCCAACAAGCTTATATCCGGCATAGCTGGACATCTGCAGCTGCTGACCTGCTACTGTATATGTAGGAAGCTTGGTGGCAGCATAATCCTCGCCCCAGGCTTCTTTGATAGAATTCTCATCCCAGATACCGCTGACACCTGCTACAAAAGTTCCATCAGCTGCTCCACCGACAAATCCATCATTACTTGTAGATGAGAAAGCCGGATTAGTGCCGATGCTCAGCATAGCCTCTGCAACATCAGCTCCTGTAATATCTGTATACTTGGCATTCCAGTTACAATATGTGGAGATTCCATCATCATTTAATCCTATCTCCATTCCTGTGTTACCAAAAAAAGAATACATGTACCAGCCGGAATTCATTTCCATAAATACCTGTTTTCCATTGGCAGCAGCTGCATCAAGCAGTCCGTCCATGGTCTGTACATCTTCTTCTGTTAAATATTTACTATTATAAAAAAGGAAATATCCATTATCAGCTGTAAGAGGATAAGCGTAGAGCTTACCATTAACTGATGCAGCTTCACTGGCTGCTGCAAGATTTCTGGATGATATTTCAGATGAATTACTTACTTCTTTTAATACACCTGAAGCTACCAAAGCCATTAGCTGATCATCCGCAAAGG
>SVGC01000049.1 GCA_015056495.1 Butyrivibrio sp. | reverse complement strand
AGGCCGTGTATAGGAGCACATGCACGTTGTCTACGTTGATTAGTCTGGATGCAGAACTTCACGCTGAGGCGTGATGTCTCGGTGCCAGACCGTATATGTAGTCAATGAGTTCATACCTCAGAAAAACGGGTATGGAAGCACGCGACTATAGTCGTGTGAGGCTTCACATATCATATTTTGAATGCCAAAAATAATGGTGTTACACAAAAAGAAATGGCTGCTGTTATAACGCATGTGGCTTTTTACGCAGGCTGGCCAAAGGCATGGGCTGTATTTAACTTGGCAAAAGAAGTATATAATGAGCCTGTCGCTTAGAATACAAAGAGGGATTTACAAAACAACACTTTTGGCAAAACGTGTCGGGACTTATATTCCTGAAATCAACACATTTTGCAAAAAGTGTTGTTCTTTTTATGAACTCATTTTCCTATAATGACTTCAAGCTTAAACCAGAGAGCGAAAAACAAATAGGAAAAGGAGAAAAATACGATGAATGACTTAGATAAGGTTTACGCAGAAAGTGTCGCAAAGGATTACATGCCAAAGGAAACAAGTAAGGTCAGACAGCTAAAAAAGCTTGATGAGAGGGCAAAGCTTCCGGCTTTTATTTCGTCTATAACACTGGGAATTATTGGAACTCTGATTTTTGGCATTGGAATGTGCTTTGGTCTGGGAGTCTTTGGAGTAGGAATAGTCTTTAATATCATCGGAGTAGTAATTGGAATAGTGGGTGCAGCAATCTGCATAGTCAACTATCCACTTTACAAGATGCTTCTTAAAAAGGGTAAAGAAAAATATGCCTTTGAGATTTTGGAACTTGCCAAAGAAATATCAGGTGAAGTTTAATAGGAATTGGATATAGTAGAGGTGGAAAAATTGTGTTAATCTTAATCTACAAAGGACAGAGATTATGACACTAAAGGAAGCTTACAAGATACTTGGCGTATCTAAAGAAAATACTGACAGGGAGATTAAGGCAAAGTACAAGAAGCTCCTCATCATGTATCACCCGGACTCTGCTTCTACTAGGAAAAGAAATCCCGAAGAAGATGAAATAATTCGTAATGTCATCGAGGCATACAGGAAGATTAGGGAATCTGAGGACGAGCCGTCATATGAACCTTATGAGTTTACCTGGGATGCTTTTGAGAATAAAAGAGCTTTCTCAGAGCGAAACATCTTCTTTCAGTTCAAGATTTATGATGAAGATCTTCCACCATCCAAGATGGCAAGAGGCAGATTTGTCTGGGATCCTGACATGGAAGAATTCCCTCTTTTTGCAAAGAGCGTTCTAGAGGCTTGCAAGGAAGTGATGACAGACCATGATGTAACCCCTGCACCTGGTAAGGTAAAAGACATTTTCAATCTAATGATGCAGGAATATGTCCTGCCTGCTGACGCTGCCAGGAAGGTCGGCAAGTTGATTCGCGAAGATGACAATCTGGAAGTATATTCATTTAGCGGCTTCATCAAGGATGAATCAGGCACTAGTCGTGAATCTGGGAAAAACTGCGGAGAGCCGCTAAAGATATATCTGCGTGAGGATAGGGCTGTTGTTGAAGAGATTGTCACAGGCAAGGTACTTGGAAGTATCTCTTTTGACGATGATGAGCTGTACTACGTGGTGCTTCCACTTCTGGAGGATCCTAAAGTGGATGCACATGCAACCATAACAAAGGTGGACAGCAGTCGTAGGAACAAAGAGCGCATCCATATTGCAATTGAACTGCGTTTACCCAAAAATCTGACAGATATTCCAGTATCAAATGGGCAGTTGATAAAAGAGCTGCTGATGAAGTGATCCTACGCGAAATGAAAGTAGATTATGAAACAGAACACTAAAATATATACACTTACACATACCTTGATGCTACTTGTGGCATCATTTTTTTGGGGAACTACATTTGTAGCTCAGAGCCTTGGAGCAGAATACGTAGGAGCAGGAACTTACCTGGCTCTCCGGACCTACATTGGAATCATCTTTCTGTTACCTTTTGTATTATATAGGGATAAAAAAGATATCAAGGATTCAGGTCTCGGAACACAGGAACTACAGGATAAACGTAGCAGAGAGAAACAGGCGTTTATAAAGGGCGGAATGCTGGCAGGACTCTTTATTTTCCTGGCAAGCTTTGCTCAGCAGTACGGAATCGCATATACATCTGTTGCCAAAGCAGGCTTTCTTACAACACTTTATGTTGTATTCGTGCCGATAATATCATTACTCTTTGGGCGCAGATTTGATAACAAGATATGGATCAGCATTGCATTCTCTGTTATAGGCATGTATCTGCTATGTATGAATGGGAGCTTTTATCTTGAAATCGGAGACGCCCTGATGATCTTATCTGCGCTTGGATTTTCAGTCCAGATTCTGGCAGTTTCCAGATATTCCAAGAGGATTGACCCTGTTAAGCTGACACTTGCTCAGTTCATTGTGGAAGCGATGCTGGCTACAATAGTAATGATAGTGCTAGAGAGACCAGATCTGTCATCTATTCATAGCGCTCTGCCTGCAATACTCTATGCAGGTATTTTCAGCAGCGGAATAGCATATACACTTCAGTCCTTAGGACAAAAGAACTTGAATCCAGCCATAGCTTCAATTGCAATGTGTCTGGAGAGTGTATTTGGAACTCTATCCGGATGGATTGTACTGGGACAAAAACTCTCTCTTCGCGAAGCCACTGGCTGTATCCTGATGTTTGTGGCAATTGTCCTGACCCAGTTCCTGGGGAATCAGGACTAACAGTTAAAAGATGGGAAAGGATACTTATAGAAGGCGGAGCTTCTAAAGATGTGGATGTCGCTTTAGATGATTAAATCATCTAAAGCGACATCCACATCTATTTTGTAAAAAGTTAGCAATGGCTAATAATATGTAGTATCATAATATACAGCAGTGGTGAGAATTGGGAGGAGTAGATATGTTATTAACGATATTTTTGGCTATTGTAATATGTGCAGCCGTAACAATTATGATGTTGGCGGCAGTTGCATTTATCCAGGATAAAAAGATGTTTTCATCGGCGCCAAAAGAATTTAGAGATGTGATAGAGCCAAGAGATGAGGAACTATTTTACGGAGCCAGAGTCATAGGCTGGATCCTTATGTTATTCAGTTTCCTGATGCTTGCCGGTTCCGTTGTGATAGCCATATGGGACGGTTTTAGAAGCGCGTATACATTCTGGCAGTTCTTTTTGCGATTTGTACTGATCTTAACTATATATAAGCTCTATGACATGATCTTCTTTGATTACTTTCTCCTTATGAAGTATCATTTTTTTCAGTTTTATTTTCCCGAAATAAGAAATGTAAGCCATGGCAGGAAGTATGGTTTTAATATAAAAAGTCAGTTACTTAAACTTTTGATTGTCTTTCCGGCAATCTCTGCTTTGGCAGCATGGATATGTACGATATTTTAATTGTTGTGGTATTAGATAATAAGAAAAAAGAGGGCAGGTGAATAAAATGCAGTTTGAAGAAATGGGAAATATGGATGGCAAGACTCTTATGCTTTTGCCGGGAACATGTTGCAACTATCAGACCAACTTTGGGACTGTTATTCCAAAGCTTTCAGAGAAGTATCATCTGATATGTGTAAATTATGATGGTTTTGACGGCAGTGATGCGATTTTTCCAGATATTATCACTGTTACAGAGAAAATCGAGAAGTATATACAGGACAACCATGGTGGAAGGCTTGACGGAGCTATTGGTTCATCCCTTGGCTCGACATTCGTGGGGCAGCTCATCATGAGGGAAAAAATGCATATTGATCACGGAATCTTTGGAAGTCCTGACCTGGATCAGAGCGGTAAAATAAGTGCGTACCTTCAGTCAAAGCTGGTAGTTCCGCTGCTAACCAGTTTTACCAATGGAGAGAAAAAGAGAAATAAGACAAAAGAAAAGCTAAAAAGTTTTTTTGAAATGAATGAGGAAAATGCAGAGAAGTTCATGCAATGTTTTTCACAGTTTAGCCCAGAGTCAATAAAGAATGAATATTACACAGATCTTTTGACACATCTTAAAGATGATATTCAAGTGTAACACACCATCCCGCATTTTATTTATGCTAATAAGATGGGAGAAAAATACTTGAAGCGTTATAAAAAATTTTTTCATAATCCCGATATCAGGGAATTTGATATGCAGCATGAACAATGGCTTTTTGGCGGGGAAGAGTATGCAGAGCCTGTGCTTAAGGCTATTGATGAATTTATGGAGATGCCGGTGTAGGAAGCCGCAAGAAGGATGCTTAAGACATTTTTGACGAGGAACGGCAGATATTTTTCCGCAAGATATCATAAACAATTGATATTTTTCCGCAAGATATCATAAACAATAGATATTTTTCCGCAAGATATCACAAATAATTGATATCTTGCGGAAAAATATCTATGCTATATAAGCAATATGTAATAAAAGCGTGGGGACGTATCAATTGATACGTCCCCATTGACTTATTCAAGCTATTTCCCATGCAGAAAATGAAGACGGTGGCTGAAAAATTAGATGTATGATTCTGCCACTGATGGAGAAAACGTAAATGATAGCAGAAATTAGTAGACGCTCGATTCTGCTACCAATGGAGAAAACGTAGATGATAGCAGAAAAACGAAAGTAGAGCGTTGAGTGATAGGATTAAATAAAAATCTTATGATGCCTTTTTATTCTTTCAGAAAAAAGATAAAATTAAAGATAAGTTGTCAGAAATGGAATTATTCGGAGTAGTTTGAACATGAGTAACGAGGAGTAACAGGTATGAAATTACCACCTGACTGGGATGAGCCATCACGGGATAATAAGGATCTATGTGATAAATTCATATATAAGACTTTTGATTACTCTGGGACGCTGTCTTACAGACTTTATGTTCCAGACAGTTATGATATGGTCCCGCTTATTTTGTATCTGCATGGAGCAGATGCTTATGGAGATGATAATGAGTTGCAGCTGACCATGCATGATATTGGAACAACTTTTGCGAGAAATGAATGGCAGAGGCAGCATCCTTGTTACATCTTAGCTCCACAGTGTAACGTTGGAACGAGATGGTCAAGTCTTATTACGCAGAACAGAGTCTGTGCGCTCATAAAATTTCTAACAGAAAAGTATTCCAACATAGATGATCGAAGGATTTATATCTATGGTTATAGTGCTGGTGGTGTAGGTTGTTTTGAGATTCTTAAGCTTCACCCGGATATTTTCACTGCAGCAGTTCCTATATGCGGAGCTACAGGATGGGAAAATCTGAAGGAGCTTACTAAGACGCCTATATGGATGCTTCATGCGGCGGATGACATGATAGTAAAAGCGTCTTATAAGACTGATGGATTTAGCACGCACTTGGGCTCAAGGGATATATACGAAGAGCTAATGGGAATGCATACAGATCTGCATTATACAGAGTATAAGGTTGGTGAGTTGAAAGAAATATATGGGATAAATCCTCACTGCAGTTGGGTCCCTGCCGGACAGGATAAGGAAGTTAAGGAATGGCTGTTTTCAAAGTCTAAATAAAAAGTGTCATGCATATGGGTAAAGGTTAGTGACACTAAAGGTTTTTCTGATGGAGTAAAACTAGACGATAAGATTGCAGGAAGGCAAGGCGCTGCTATGGAGACACGAGAAGAAGTTTTAAAATATGGACTTTCATTTCCAGACACATATCAGGAAGCACCATTCAGGGAGCAGAACTGGCAACTGGTCAGAGTCAAAGGAAGCAAAAAGGCATTCCTATGGACTTATGAAAAGGATGGCTACATAAATATCAATCTGAAGGTGGATCCGGAGTGGAGAGACCTTTGGAGAAAGGCTTATCCTTCAGTACTTCCAGCGTATCATCAGAATAAAGAGCACTGGAATACGGTTATTTTAGATGGCTCAATCCCTGATGAAGAGATCAAGAGAATGATAGCCATCAGCTACGATCTTGTTACTGATTCGCCCACAAGGCGTATTTATGAAGCGGTGAAAAAGATTCCTAAGGGTCATGTCGCTACTTATGCTCAGGTTGCAGAGATGGCGGGCAATAAAAAGATGTCCAGAGCTGTAGGAAATGCGCTGCATAAGAACCCCGATCCGGACAGTATCCCTTGCTTTCGCGTGGTCAATTCACAGGGAAAACTTGCCGGAAACTTTGCTTTCGGAGAAGGCGTGCAGGAGAGGCTTCTCATGGAAGATGGCGTAGAAGTCAAGGATGGCAAGGTGGATCTGGCCAAGTATGGAATCGATGTGATCTTATAGACTCGTTCAAAGAAAATTATTAGGAGATTTGTAAAAATGGAGTACATAGATATTTATAACAGAGATGGCAGTTTGACTGGAGTTACAAGGCCTAAGCACAATCCTAAAAAAGCAGGAGAATACTACAGACATGTTCTTATTATAATGAAAACCAGTGATAGTCCTGCGCCGGGAGAGGGCGAAGGCAAATATATAGTTCAGCAGAGGTCACTAAAGGCAAAGTATTACGCTGGTAAATGGGATATGACAGGTGGAGCCGTGATGGCTGGTGAGACTCCTGAGACAGCAGCCTTTAGAGAAGTAAAAGAAGAATTGGATATTACGATTCCAACGGAGAGTATGCAATTAGGCTTTGAAAGCATCGTTGACTGGGATGATGGCACAGGACTTCTGGTTTCAGTCTTCATGTGCAGAGTTGATGTTCCGGCTGATGGATTTAACTATGATCCGAGAGAAGTCAATGATGTTAAGATCATGCCATTTCATGAATTTTTAAATCATGTGTCAGATCATAACGATGAAGAGTTTTGCAACAATCTAAGAGAAATAGAGAAAAAACTCTGAGACACGTAAGATGTCATATAACATTAACAAATTGATGAGTTCAGATTGACTATTGAAAGGAGAAAAAATATGGAAACTTGGTATTACACAGTAGTAAGTATTGACGGCGATTACGCTAATTTGAAGAGACTAGATATAGAATCAGATGACCTTAAGCTTGTTGCAAGAGCACTTTTGCCTGAAGGGATTGCAGAGGGAACAAAGTTGAAATATGAGCTAATGCAATATTTTATTGTGTAGTATTCAGAAGGGACGTATCAAATTGACTCATTGTGCGCAATGAGTCAAACTGATACGTCCCCGATGACTCCCCAGGGACTCATATTATTTCTCATCCTTTTTTTCTGCACTGTCTTCTACCAAAACAAATCTATCATCAGGTTGCTTACATCTCGGGCACTGGTCAATATCTCTGATACTTTTGCCCTCTTTTTCCTCGTCAAAAATGTAGCCACATGCCATACATCTGTAAATTGCCATAAGCACCTCCTAAATCTGCTCAGCATTGAAATTTTTGCTCACGCCATTAATTAATTAGCGGCTTTTTTATCCAAAAAGGCTAAGCTGTTCGTAATCGCTATTCCTTGAAAGCATTGGCATAGGAGCATTGATTATCTCCATTGCGGCAGAGCTATCTTGTAAATAGTCCTCAATATTTCTTTTATCTATGATTACAGGCATTCTATCGTGCACAGGCTCCATTGAAGCATTTGCTGCAGTGGTCAGTATCACGAAAGAATCCCTATTCTCGCTCAGGTCGTAAAAACCAGCAAGATAAAGCGGTTTTTCATCTTCTCTTTTAAACACAAATTTTGTCTTATTTTTATCCCATTCATAAAAACCAGTTGAAGGAAGAATGCATCGCCTATTACTTATACTATCGGAAAACATAGTACTTTCCGTTATAGCTTCTGCTCTTGCATTGATGATCAGCTTTTTATCCTTAGTTCTAATGCCCCAAAACAAATCTGCTACGGCAATGTTTCTTCGATCTTCTCTGTTGCAAATGAGTCCCTGCGCAGTCATTCCCGGAGTAATGTCTCCAGAGTCTGTTTTTATAGCACCATGGCTAAGCTTTAAATCCTTTTCAACTTCACATGCAGTTTTATTTACAAAAAAATATCTTCCACACATTTTACGTACACCTCATATTTATAAAAATATACCACAAAATGACAAGTTTGTATTATAGTAATAATATACAGATGTTATTTCGTTAATTTTATGAAAGGAAAACTTTTATGAGCGTTGTAACAAAAAGAATCCTATCCTGTTTGGCCTGCGTGGCGCTAATTATTTTCTGTATTTGGGGAAGTACGTATGTTGCAAAGCATGAGGGACATCAGTATGATGGCTCAGCTGAAGGTTTTGCTGGTACAATTAGTGTTTCTGTATATGTTGAAGGCGATACAATAACTGATATAACCTATCAGACAGAAGGGGAGACTCCGTCTATAGGTGGTAGCGCTATTCAGGCGCTTCGTAAAAAAATCTTGAAGACACAAAACACTCAGATAGATGTAGTTTCCGGAGCAACTTATAGTTCAAAAGGATTTTTGACTGCTGTTGATGCTGCTCTTGCAGAGGCTGGAGTTGTCGCCGATGGTAGCCATATAAGCGATTCTGCAACAGAGGATTATGAGTTAACAACTGATGTAGTAGTTGTTGGAGGCGGCGGAGCAGGAATGACTGCAGCCATTACTATTGCTGAAAGTGGCAAGAGTGTCATAATCATTGAAAAAAGTGATATTTTAGGCGGAAATACCAGTAGAGCAAGTTCGGGTATGAATGCTTGCGAAACTCACTATGAAGCAGAGCAAGGCGTAGAGGATTCTGTGGAACTTTTCATTGAAGATACAATGAAGAGTGGAAAAGAGATCAATGATCCGGATCTGGTAAGAACTCTTGCTGAGAATACATCTGCAGCTATAGATTGGCTTGATGAGGAAAATGCTCCTCTTTCAGGTCCTCTTGGAACCATGGGTGGTCTTAGTGCAAAGAGAACTCATAGACCTACAGATGCAGAAGGCAATGTTACTTCAGTTGGTAACTATCTTGTATCTGCATTAGGTGTAAGGTTAGATGAACTTGGTGTGGAAATCATAACTGGAACAGCTGTAGATAAGGTAATAATGGAAGATGGAAAAGCCTGTGGTGTTACAGGCGTTGGAACTTATGGCGAAAACGTGACTGTCCATGCCGGTGCTGTTGTTATTGCAACAGGCGGCTTTGGTGGAAACATGGATAGGATCGTTGAACTGAGACCTGATCTTGAAGGATACATTTCAACAAACGTTGCAACAGCAACTGGTGATGCTATAGATTTTCTTGGAGAAATTGGCGCTGATTTCGTTGATCTTGAACAGATCCAGCTTCATCCTACAGTTATTCCAACAGATGGTGCTCTTGTAGGCGAAGCACTTAGAGGTGATGGAGCTATTCTTGTAAATAGAGAGGGTGTGCGCTTTACCAATGAGACTGGCACAAGAGATGCTGTTTCAGCAGCAGAAGTAGCCCAGACCGGAGGAAATGTATGGCTCATAGCCAATCAGGAAATGTATGAAGGCTCTGCTGTTATCAAAAAGCTTGATAAGAGCGGATATCTTGTAACAGGTGAGACTTTGGAAGAACTTGCTGCGGCTATGGAATTTGATCAGGCTGCAACAGAGGCTCTTTTAGAAACAGTTGAAACGTGGTCTGGTTATGTAGCTTCAGGAGTAGATGCTGATTTTTCAAGAGATATTGGAACACCGCTTACTGATCTGTCTTCTGGACCATATTATGCAGTTAATGTTGGCCCTGGAATCCACCACTGCATGGGTGGTGTTAAGATCAACACCGAAGCTCAGGTCATTTCTACAGATGGAAATCCTATTCCTGGATTATATGCCTGTGGTGAAGTAACTGGCGGTATACATGGTGCTAACAGACTAGGTGGTAATGCTGTGGCAGATATCGTTGTATTTGGAAGAATCGCAGGAGAAAATGCTGCAAAGTATTGTGAGAATTAAAAATTAGTTTTTCGAGTTAGTGAAGAGTCACTGGGGACGTATCAAATTGACTCATTGGATGCAATGAGTCAAACTGATACGTCCCCGCTGACTCATTGTACGCAATGAGTCAAACTGATACGTCCCCACTGACTCACTAACGCCCCACTACCCCAAGCCTCTACTTACTTTTCAAAGGCAGTATGATATTTAGATGAAACACATCGCCTTCCGCTTGGGCTTTGATCGAACCTTCAAATTTATCAACCAGTAGTTTTATACTCTTTAGACCATAACCATGGCCTTCTTCGTTGTCACCTCTTACTGGCAGGCCGTTATCGAAAGATATTTCTCCGTTGAAATAATTCCATATATGAATGATCACAGAATCACCGAATTGCTTGAGACTTACATCGATAAGCCGCTTATCTGGGTCGGTGACTTTTGAAGCACCATCTCTTGCATTGTCGATGGCATTGGCAAATAGAAAGTAAAGTGACATACTGTCGAATTTCCCCAACTGGTCTGTGTAACTTACGCAGTTAAAGCGTATATTCTGTTCCTTGCATAGTGTGTCCATGTTTCTTAGTAGGACGTCAAGAACATCGTTTCCTGTTTTGACCAGCGGTGAAAAATTATTGATGGAATCTCTGATAGGAGACAGGTCTGGAATCTCAACACGCTCTTTCCCTGAGAGCTTTTCCATCTTATCCAGCATGTGCTTGAGATCGTGGATGTGAATATTGTTGAGGTTTACCATGGTTTTCCATTGCTCGTATTGCTTTTCTGAAGCAGCAAGAAGCTGGCCTATGATTTCAGCCTCCGCCTTTTGCTGTTGCCATTTGGCAAGGTAAAACTGTATGGTCAGAGCAAAAACGCAACATATGATAGCGTAGATAGCTGTGGCAAGCTCGTAGCTTACATTGGTATTGGAGTAATCGACTACAAGTCTGTTGACGCCGATACACATGAGGACTATGACTATGGATAGCAGGTTGGAGTTGAGGTTTGGCTCCTCAATCCTGAATTTGCTTGCAAATGCCATGTATATTATGACATAGACGATTGCGGATATTATTATTTCAAGGAGTATCCTGTAGACAGGAGATAGGAGGTATATTTTGTTGATCTGTAAGAGCAGTACTATCAGTGTAATGCATTTATTTGCAATGTGCTGGGTAGCAACTCCTGCAATACAGTATGATGCCACATGAAAAGCGTCTTTTTCAAAAGCGAGTTGCATACATATAAAGCTCATTGCAATAATCACCAGCAGGTATGCGAATCTTATAAAGGGATTATCCAAGGATTGTAAGGATGTTATTGAGATGATTCCTCCAAAACATACGACAGGAATCAGAAGTCTTGGGAAAAAATGGTCTCTTCTTTTTTCAGGAAGTAGAAATAATATCTCTGCTATCAGAATCTCAAAAAAGTATCCGACAGCTTCAAATTGTAGCATAGTAGTTTCTATCATATCATCCTCCAAGGAATGTGTTCAGCTGATCCAGAAATGCTTTTTTCTTGGAACGACCTATCCTTATCCTTTCATCACCTATCGCAATTTCGTCCCCATATAATCCCTTAACAAAAGAGAGATTCACAAGTACAGAAGCGCTGCACCTGGCAAAATCAGAGGAAGAAAGCTCAGCCTCTTTTTCACTAAGACCACCATAAGATTCAATGATCTCGTCAGTTGTATGGAAAATGAGATCGTGCCCCATGACTTCAATGTACATGATGTCGCTTGAAGAAACGATCCTGGTTCCTTTCTTATCCTTGATCTTTATAGGTGTGCCTTTGCGCTGGGAAAGGACCTTTATGGCTTTATCCAGCTTTACAGATAGGTTAGAGTAGCTGATTGGCTTAAGGCAATAGTCCAAAGCATCAACGTTGTAGCCATCAGGAGCATATTGAGGCATGTTGGTAACAAAAATAAGAAGCACCATTGAATCAATGACACGAAGCTTTTCAGCAGTTTCCATGCCGTTAAGGAAATTTTTTCCAAGATCAACATCAAGAAAGACCAGATCATAGATCTGGCGATAGTTATCAAGAAAGCTTTCACCCTTGGTAAAGCTCTTTATATTAAAAAATAATCCTTTTTCCTGACCGTATTTATTTAGGCATTCAGCTAAAAAGGCAGAGTAATCTGCATCATCTTCAACTATAGCAATTCTATATTGCTTCATCGTTTTTCTCCAGACATATATGCATGTTTATAGATAAAAATATTATAACATTTTACAGCAATGTAAAATATGCCAAAAAATATGCTGATTATTCCACCTATGTTGAACAAGAAATACAAAATCATGTATTGTTAATTTAGGAAAAGGGGAAAGAATGTTCAAAATAGGAGATATTTTTATGCGTAAGATGATAAATCTTAACAAGGATTGGCACTTTTGCATAGAAGGAAAATACGATGAAATTGTTGATGTTCCTCACACCTGGAATGCTAAGGATGGCCAGGATGGAGGGAATGATTATTTAAGGGCAGTTGCCACTTATGAAAAGACATTTCAAAAGCCGGATGTGTCAGATAATGAGGTCGTGTACATCCAATTTGACGGTGTCAATTCAGAGTGTCAGGTTTTTTTGAATGACAAGCTGGTCATGACTCATGAAGGCGGTTATTCAACATTTAGAACCGATATCACCAGGGATATTGTGGATGGTGATAACAAATTAAAGGTTATTGTGGATAACAGACCTAATGACAGAGTTTATCCACAGAAAGCTGATTTTACTTTCTATGGTGGAATTTATAGAGACGTTAATCTCGTGGTTGTTAACGAGAAACATTTTGATCTTGATCATTTTGGTGGTCAGGGCATCCAGATCACAGCCAGACCTGTGGAAGGATATAAAAAAGGCGATGTCCAGATAGATTGTTGGACTGCTTCAGGTGAGTGCGCTGTAATATTTGAGATTCTTGATGCAAATGGTGAAAATATTGCCAGCTGCAGTCGGGAAGCATCAGAGAATGTCCTTATATCAGATGAAAAAACAGGCAGGAATCTGTTTAAAGCTGAGGCCAGAATTGAAATAGATAATGTGCATCTTTGGGATGGCATTAAGGATCCGTATCTTTATACTGCAGTAGCAACTCTTGTTTCAGATGGAAAAGATGTTGATCAGGTACGTGTAAGATTTGGCGTAAGAGATTTTCATTATCATCCTAAAACCGGATTTTATCTGAATGGAAGAAACTACTCACTTCATGGAGTGTCAAGACATCAGGATAGAAAAGGCGTGGGAAATGCCATCACAAATGATATGCATAAAGAGGATATGGATATCATCTGCGAAATGGGAGCCAATACCATAAGGCTTGCCCACTATCAGCATAGTCAGTATTTCTATGACTTGTGTGATGAGAGGGGCATGATCGTATGGGCTGAAATCCCTTATATTTCCGAACATCTTCCAAATGGAAGAGCCAATACTATCAGCCAGATGAAAGAGTTGATCACTCAGAACTACAATCATCCTTCGATTGTGTGCTGGGGCATCTCCAACGAGATCACTATTTCAACTAAAGATAAAAAAGATATGATGGACAATCACAGACAGCTCAATGATCTGTGCCATGAAATGGATAAAACAAGATTTACAACCCTCGCCTGCTACGCAGTATGCGGACCTTTCAATAAGGTTGCACATATTACTGATACAGTCAGTTGGAATCTCTATCTTGGATGGTATGTACCGGGATTGTTCCTAAATGATGTGTGGATGCGATTTTTCCATCTTGTATATCCAAACAGATGCCTTGGATATTCTGAGTATGGCTGCGAGGGAATGCCTAATCTTCATTCCAGAAAGCCTAGAAGAGGTGATCACTCAGAAGAATATCAGGCTATCTATCATGAGTACATGCTCCGATGCTTTGAAAGAAATCCTTTTATGTGGGCTACTCATGTATGGAATATGTTTGATTTTGCTGCGGATGCAAGAAATCAGGGCGGAGAACCGGGTATGAACCACAAGGGCCTGGTTACTTTTGACCGTAAGACTAAAAAAGACAGTTTTTATTTATATAAGGCATGGTGGAGTGATGAGCCCTTTGTGCACATTGCTTCTAAAAGATTTGTGGATCGAACAGATTCAAAGATCCAGATAAAAGTATATTCCAACCAGAATGAACTGACTCTCTACAAAGACGGAGAGAAGGTAGCGACCAAGCATGGCAAGCATGTGTTTACCTTCAATGTGACTTTGGAAAAAGAGCATGAGTTCAAAGTGGTAAGCGGTTCTCTTGGAGATAAAGCGATTTTTAGGAAAGTATCAAGAGCCAATCCTGAATACTCTCTTAAAGACACTGGCGATAAAGGCGCCAATTGGACCAATCAGGAATGAAAAAGAGGTGGCAAATGACTAAGACATCTGACAATTTAGAGACTGGTAATAGAGCAAAACTCTATCAGCTGGTACTTTTTCCGTTAAATAATGGAGCGACAAATGTTTACTATGTGCTGGTCCTTTCGTATATAGCTACATTTGGCTCCAATGTACTGAGCCTTGGAGTAGTATTTGCTTCAGTCATGGTTACAGGAATGAGAGTATTTGATGCTTTTACAGATCCTATAATCGGAGCTCTGATGGATAGGACTAACGGCAGATTTGGTAAATTCAGACCATTCATGCTGATAGGAAATATCATAATGGCCCTTGCTATAACGGCCATGTATGTGCTTACTCCGTTTATACCTAACAATATGATGGGCTTCAGATATGCATCTTTTGTGCTCCTGTATGCAATCTGGGTAATTGGATATACCTTCCAGACCTCATGTACAAGGGCGGGACAGACAGTACTTACTTCTGATCCATCCCAGAGACCTATGTTTACCATATTCAACACAGTTGGTTCTCTGGCAGGCATGGGTGTGATGCAGTTTCTGGCACCAATCATAAGAGCTAATGTTGCAGATTATGCCAATGCACAGTTTTACCGAGTGCTGACTCCTATTGGGATCACCGTTTCCATCATCCTTACAATCCTGGCAGTTATTGGTATCTGGGAAAAGGATCAGCCAAAGTACTTTGGTATTGGAGGAACAACTCAGGAAAAGGTAAAGCTCTCAGAATATGTTGAAATCATAAAAAACAATGATCCTATGAAGCGACTTATGGTCGCAGGAGCAGGATGCAAACTGGCTCTTTCTGTTGCAACCAATACAACTGTTTTGTGCATGCTGTATGGTTCAATGATGGGCAACTATGATGGCTTGTATCTGCCAATGATGATCCTTGGATATGTATTTTCAGTTCCATTTTTCCTTTTGACAGTCAAGACCAGTCAGAAAAAGGGACAGAAAGCTTCACTACTTAGATATGTGACAGTAGCACTTTTATGTTATCTGGGCGTGTTTGTTCTTTTGATAATGTGGCAGCAGGGCATCCCCGGAAGGAACTTAACGCTTATTTCTGAAGGCGGATTACATATCAACCTATATACAGTTTTATTTATCCTATTTTTTGGAATCGGATACGGAGCATATTATTCAACGGCAGATATGCCAATACCAATGGTTGCAGATTGCTCCGATTACGAGACTTACAGATCTGGAAAATATATCCCTGGAATAATGGGAACTTTATTTTCACTGGTAGACAAGTTGGTGTCATCTTTGTCAGCAACTATTGTGGGAATCGCAGTAAGTCTTATTGGAATTGAATCTCTTCCAACTGCAGAAACTCCATATTCTTCAGGAATGAATGCAGTTGTGATCATATTATTTTGCGTAATACCAATGATAGCGTGGATTGCAACTCTTATAGCGATGAAGGGTTATATTCTTACGGGGGAAAAGATGAAGCAGATCCAGCAGGTCAATCAAAAGAGAAAAGAAGCTATCGCAGGTGGTATGAGCATAGAAAAAGCCATGGAAGAGTTTAAGTAATGCAACACTGACAAGGAGGGTTTAAATTGAAGAAGACAGGCATTTGGAGAGGACTGGCAGCGCTGATGACATTTCTTTTGTCCATCTCCGTAATCGTAGGAAACACATTAGAGTCATTCTCATCTACTATCGACACAGCGCTGGGTACACAGAGTGAGATGATGGTAACAGATGATCAGGAAGCGGTATACGACAAGTTTACACCGCCGGCAGAGCTTTTGAATGAAGACGGAACAGGTAATTCACATGCTCTCATTCAGGCAGCAATCGATCTTAACCGTCAGCAGGCAGCAGAGGGAACTGTTCTGTTAAAGAACAATGGTGTTCTTCCATTAAGTTCAGGTTCAGCTGTTACTCTTTTTGGAATAAGATCACAGGTACCTATTCTTGGATCAAGCTTTGGTGTAAAGGCTTATGGTGGATTTATCAACCTTGATGAAGCCCTTTCACACAATGTTACAGATTTTGCTAATCACATTACAACATCACTTTCACAGAACTGGGCAACTGGTGAAGTTGAAAGAGGTTATACAACAGATGGATGGAGTGGTGACGAGTTTGAGTTTGATGGTGCAGGATTTACAGTTAATCCTACTATGACTGCAATCTACACTAAACTCAACGAGACATATCTTCATACAGAAAATGCAGGCCCTTCAGAGGAGTATGATCCTGGAGAACCTTCAGTTGAAGAAATTGAAAGCGTCAATGCAGACTATAAGGATAGCTTTGCTCAATATGGTGATGCTGCTATCGTAGTTATCGGAAGACCTAGTGCAGAGAGTGAAGATTATCTTCCGGGTGGAATTGTATCAGGACTTGGTGCAGAGGAACCACTTGCTCTTACAACAAATGAAAAAGACGCTATCGATCTTGCAAAAGAGTGCAGTGAAAAGGTAATTGTCCTTATAAACAGTGCATCTGCAGTAGAAATAGGTGATCTTAAGGATGATCCTGATATAGATGCAATCCTCTGGATTGGAGCACCAGGAAGCTATGGCCTTCTTGGAGTAGCTGATGTCCTTTCAGGAAAAACCAGCCCATCAGGTGGTCTTGCTGATATTTTCCCAACATATAATATGTCAGCACCTGCTATGCAGAATATGGGTAACTACAGCTATGCCAATGCTGAAGATGTTATAACAAGAGAAAACAGTGATAATTACATAATTGAAGCTGAAGGCATCTATGTAGGATATCGTTACTATGAGACAAGATATTATGATGCAGTTCTTGGACAGGGCAATGCTACAGGAACAGCAGGTACATATGCTTCTGAATCAGGTTGGGACTATGATGCAGAAGTAGCTTATGGATTTGGTTATGGCCTTTCATATACTACTTTTGACATGGAATATGAGTCAGAGCCTGTAATAGAGGTTACTAAAGATGGTGATGTTACTACAGCAACAGCTACATTCAATGTAAAGGTTACAAATACAGGAGATGTAGCAGGTAAAAAGAATGTTCAGATCTATGGCCAGGCTCCTTATGAGCAGGGCGGAATTGAGAAGAGTGCTATCCAGCTTCTTAACTATGGAAAAACATCTCTTCTTCAGCCAGGCGAATCAGAGACAGTTTCAATCGAAGTAGATCTCCAGTACATCGCTACATATGATAGTTCATATGACAACGGAGATGGAACATACGGAACATATATCCTTGATCCTGGTACATACTATTTTGCATTTGGTAACGGAGCTCACGATGCACTTAACAATATCATGGCAGCTCAGGGTATCGATGCAGCATCTCTTGTTGGAGAGTCCAACGCTGATTATGCTTTTTTGACAGAAATTACTGAATATGTGATCGAAAGAACAGCTTTCTCTGTATCAAAGACTGGAACTAAGATTTCTAATCAGCTTGATTATGCTGACTGGAACTATTTCCAGGATGGCGAAGTAACATATCTTAGCCGTGCAGATTGGAATGGAACATATCCAAAGAGTTATACAGATATGACTCTTACATCTCAGGAGCTTATTGATTACCTCAATGGTAACTATTACACAATTGCTACAGATGAAGATGTTTCTGACATTGTCTGGGGACAGGATGGAGATCTCATGTTCTATGAGATGGCCGGTCTCGATTATGATGATGAAAAATGGGAAACTCTTTTGTCAGAAATGACACTTGAAGAAGCTCAGTATCTTGCAACCTTTGGTGGCCCAAGTATCCCTGGAGCAGATTCAATCGGAACTGTTGAAACATACATGACAGAGAATGCCGGTAATGGTATTGCTGTAAACCTTAATGCATCCAAAGATACAGAAGCTCCATGGAATATCTCATCAGATGATCCAAATGGAAACTGGCATCCGGAAGTATTCGGCAGCAGCCCGCTTACAGCAGCTTCATTTAACCCTGATCTTGCAAAAGAACTTGGTGAGTTTATTGGTATTGAATCACTCTTTACTGGTATTCCAATCCTTTGGGGACCAGGTCTGAATACACATCGTCATGCATATAACGGACGTAACGGTGAGTATTATTCAGAAGATCCAATTCTCTCTGGATATACAGCTATGGAATTTGCAATCGGAGCCCTTGAGTATGGCCTTATTGCAGCACCTAAGCACTATGCATTCAACGATCAGGAAACCAACAGATCCGGTGTTGCTCCTTTCATGACAGAGCAGCGTGCAAGAGAAGTTGAGCTTAGAGCTTATCAGATCGCATTTGAAGCAACAAAATATGATACAGAAGATTATGACGCTGGTATGAGAGGTCTTATGATCTCATTCTCCAAGATCGGACCAGTTGAATGTACCGTAAGTACAGGACTTATGACTGAGATCCTTAAGAAAGAATGGGGATTTACAGGATATGCTGTAACAGATATCTATGATGACTTTGATCTCTACGGAGCAGTTCTTACATCAGGTGCTACATGCTATGATACAAGAGGTATGTCAGGTTTCTATACAGATACAACTCTTGATAGCCCAAGATTTGCCAACCAGGTAGATGGATCAGTGATCAGTGCAACTGTTTTTGCCGGAGATGCCAATGCTCAGCTTGCAGTTCGCGAAGCAGCTCATAACGTTCTTTATGCAATTGCATCAAGTAACCTTATGAACCGATATAATGCTACAACTCATATAGTTAAACTTAATACATGGTGGAGAACAGCTTATTATTCAGCTATTGGATGCACAGCAGCACTTACAGTACTCTTTGCAGTTCTCTATATCCTTGCAAAGAGAAAAAAGGAGGAGAATTAAATGGCAGAATTTTTTAAGAAACAAAGAGTCGGTGCATATATGAACCTGATCGCAGCCATTCTTGGAATAGTTGGTATCATTGCAGCAGTTATCTGCAGTAATATGACAGTTACCTATAGCCTTGGAAATCTTGGCATGATCGCACTTGTAGGAATATGTGGAATAGTACTGGCAGTACTTGCAATCTGCCTTCCTAATTTTTTTGGAAACCATGATATCCTTGGTACATGTTCAGTTCTTGGAGCAATAGCACTTTTTGCAGCTGCTTTTGCCAATGTACTCTCAGAGAGAATACTGCTCATAGCTGGTCTGTTCAGTTATGATTCAGTTAACACAGTAGGCTGGCAGGTCTTCTATGTAACTGTTGTTGCCATGGCCGCTTTTATTCTTGCCGACCTGTTTCTAATAGTTGGAGCCTTCAATAAAAGCGTGAAGTAAGACTAAAACACTGAGACGTTTAACAAAAAAAGTCACTGGTAGGTTTGATTGCCTATCAGTGACTTTTTTATGCTATGAGTCACCGGGGACGTATCAGTTTGACTCATTGCGCACAATGAGTCATTGGGGACGTATCAGTTTGACTCATTGCATACAATGAGTCATTTTGATACGTCCCCGCTGACTCTCTTTTCAAAATGCTGTACAATTAAAAAGACGCAATTTTTCATGAGGGAGGAGAATGATAATGAGAAACCAGAAAAAAGTAGTACCAGTGATTTTATGTACTGCAATGTTGCTGTGCGCATGTAATGGAGGAAAGGTTGTAGATGGTAACATCGTGGAACCGGATGAGCCTGTCAGCACAGTAGTTGAGGCAGATCAGAGCGTGCAGGTAGATACTGTTGAGCAGAGTGAAGAGTCTGAAGAAACAACAGGATATACAGAAGAGCAGGCTTTTGAAGCAGCCAGGAATTACATGCTAGCTACTGCTGGAATTATCGACGAAGATACTCCAGGACAATACTGGGATGTTTCTACTGATGAAAATGGTGTGATAGTTGTGTTATATCATTCATATACAGGTGCCATTAATCGCTATTATGTTGATGCAACTACAGGTGATACATATGTAACAGAGCAGGTCCCGGGAATAATTGATGACGAGCAGGAAACGGGCGAGACATTCAACATAAAAGACTACTTAGAATCAGCAGAATAAAGCGCAGTAGAAAATTCAATATGTATCAGACAAGAGTACAGCTTCTTTTTGAGCTGTACTTTTTTTATTCAATAGGAAATTCCTTTGGATTTCCTATTGAATAAAAAGCGCTCCGCTAAGGATGCGACTGGTGCGCAGATGAATTTTGCAAGCTAAAGCTTGCGCGCACCAGCGCGCAAAGAGTCGCGAGCGACTCTTTGTTCTCGTGGAAATTGCAAGCAAAATCCTTACTTGTATCATAGTTACACTTTATTTTATGTTATGATAAATTCGATTCGTATAGACAATTTTTTTATCTGTGATTTAGAAATTAACTTTCATGGAGGCTTATCATATGGATAACAATATACAGGAAAAAAAGAATGCTTCAGAGCGTGAACAGTTTACAAGAACAAAGCTCTTATATGGAGCAGAAGCTATGGATAAACTTGCGAAATCCCGAGTAGCTGTTTTTGGAGTAGGCGGAGTAGGTGGATTTGTTGTAGAAGCTCTTGCAAGAAGTGGAGTAGGAGCAATAGACATTATTGATGATGATAAAGTATGCGTTTCTAACATCAATCGACAGATAATTGCTACATGGAAAACGGTTGGACAATATAAAGTTGATGTTGCTAAAGAGCGCATTCACGACATAAATCCTGATTGTGAGGTAAGGGTATATAAAACCTTTTTTTTACCTGAAACACAGGATCAGTTTGATTTCCATGATTACGACTACGTTGTAGATGCAATAGATACAGTTACTGGAAAGCTTGCAATCATTGAAAAAGCTAAAAATGAAGGTACCAAAGTCATATCTTCCATGGGCGCAGGAAATAAGTTGAACCCTTCTATGTTTGAAGTTGCTGATATTTATCAGACAACGGTTTGTCCGCTTGCAAAGGTAATGCGCAGGGAGTGTAAGAAAAGAGGCATTGATTCACTGAAAGTAGTGTATTCCAAGGAAAAGCCTATACAACCAATGATTGATGAGTCCGAAGAAGCTGCTCTTAATACAGGCTGTTCTCCAGATGTAGCCAGAAAGGGAGCAGCACGCAGATCAACACCGGGATCAACAGCATTTGTGCCATCTGTAGTAGGACTGATCATTGCAGGTGAAGTGATCAATGATCTGACAGGAATAAAGGAAAATAGCGAAAGGTTTAATTAACGGATTTTCATTAAACTTATATTAATGACCCTAAGGGACGGAGACAGCGGGACATTTTGACTGATGGTCAAAATGTCCCCTTGACCCCGTCCCCTAGGGTCATTTTCGCTATATCTTCAAAAAAACCTATACACGTGTTGACAAGTTAGCAGTGACTAACTATAATGTTAGCTGTAACTACCGAGTTAACAGTGTTAACTTACGGAGCAGGAATGAATATAAATGATACAAGCACTAGGGAAAAAATATTAGAGGCCGCAACAGAAGAGTTTATGTCAAAGGGATTTGCGGACGCATCAATGAGAAAGATTGCAGGAAAAGTGGGGATTACTGCAACTGCCTTATACAGACATTACAAAGATAAAGAGGCCATATTTGATGCAGTGGTTGAGCCTGCAGTACAGGCATGGGAATTATTGTGCCAGACAGAAGAAAAAAGGCAGACAGGAACAGCGAGAGAATCAGGTCTTGAAGCCATGTGGGGAGACAATGACCAGGCAAGACGTATTGTTGAGCTGATCTATAAAGACTTTGATGCTCACAAAATCTTGTTTTGCAAGAGTGATGGAACTAAGTATGAGGATTACCTCCACGAAATTGTCACCAAAGTTCAGACGGCCACCCTTACATTCATGAATGAGATAGAAGATAAAGGCATACAGGTAAATCATGTCGATGAAAAAGAAATGCATCTCATCCTGAGTGCCCAATATGCAGCTATGTTAGAGATGGTGAACCATGATTTTTCATATGAAGAAGCCCTTCATTACTGTGATACAGTAAATAATTTCTTCAAAGAGGGCTGGAGAAAATTTCTTGGTTTTTAAAAAATATAACATCATCAAAGGAGACCAGCTATGAAAAGTCAACCCTAGATTAGGCAGAAATTTCGTTTTCTATATCGATGGAAAAAAGGGTAACTTTA
>SVGC01000048.1 GCA_015056495.1 Butyrivibrio sp. | reverse complement strand
TTGAATTTGATGAGCTGGTTGAGGAATATCCTTAGGATCAACATCAACCAGCTCATCAAATTCAACATCATCAAGATAGAGATTGAAAGCCTCAGCTACATTCTCATATTCCTCATCACTGTCAATATAACCAAGCTCAGGCTCAGCATCCTTATCAGACTGGATAAAACGATAAAACCAAACATTGCCATCATTATTCTGACCTTTTTCATCAAGAGGCAGAAGTACAATATAATCCTTGCCTTCAACAGTCAGCACTATGATAACAGCACATGTAACGCTCTTGCCGTCATCAAGCTCGAGATCGACAGTGATCTGCTCATCATTTTCAATTTTTGTATTCATTTCTTTTGCAATTTCAGAAAATTCCACCTGACTCATTTTGTCCTCATTTCTTAACATCTACTACTTATAATAACTATAACGCTACTTATAATCATATCTTAACATACTTTTTTCTCATTTAATACTGTTTACGCTTTGTTTCACGAGCTTTTTTATAAATCTTGAAGGCAGCATGCTGTTTTCGCCTTGCCCGGTCAGATACATGATGTGCAGCTCTTTCCTGGCTCTTGTCATAGCAACATAGAACATACGCCTTTCTTCTTCGATTTCACTTTCTGTTATAGCACGCCTTCCTGGAATCACACCTTCATTAACGTCTGGTATCAGGACATGATCAAACTCAAGCCCCTTGGAAGCATGAAAAGTCATGATCCTTACTCCATCACTCTTTTTCTGTTTACTGCGCGCCTCAAGTTCCTTATTCATAGTAAGTATAGAATCATCTACATAGTCAAAAAAAGCCTTTCCATCAGCATATTCTCTCGCTTTATCTTCAAGTTCATCTAAGAGGATAAGGATTTCCCTGCGATCACTTTCATTTTTGTCCTTAATTGCATATTCATCATATTTCATTACCGAACGCACATATTTGATCGCAAGATATGGCTTCAGCTTGGAAATAAAATCTATATCCTTAAAAAGACAACATATTGCAGACTGCATAGAAGCATTGTCCTTATAAAAAGACAAAAGAGCTTCTCTGGTTACTACTTCACCTTGAACGGCCTGCCGTTTAATATATCTGCAGGGCTTATTCATTATTTTTATGAATTCATTTCTGGTTCTGGCAAAATAAGCAAACCTTAAATATGAGAGGACATCACAAATATAGTTTCCTTCAAAGAAAGGTTTGACCTTCTGAACAACTGCACATTTTATTCCGGAAGACATCAACATCTGAGTAACTCTGTTTACCCCGTTATTTGTCCTGCACAAAATTGCAATTTCATTTTCAAATTCTGCATTTTCTTTGATATACTTAATAATGAATGAATATTCTTGTTCTTGCGTACTGTGACCGATGTAGTCAACGTGACCGACTCGGTCAATACCTGATAAAATAGCCTTTTGTATGCGGTTCTTATTTTCACCAATAACAAGAAGCGAATCTTCAAGAATATTTTGTGCACATCTGTAATTAACATTTAAAAGTATATTTTTAGACTCCGGATAGTGTGTCTTGAAATTCATCAAGATCTCAGGTTTAGAACCTCTGAATCCATAAATGGATTGATCATCATCTCCCACCATAAATATATTTCTATTTTTGCCTGAAAGAAGAACCAAGAGTTTCCATTGAGCATTATTAATATCCTGTGCTTCATCAACAAGTATATATTTAAAATGCTCCTGCCATTTGGCTAGTTCACTGGGATGACTTATCAAAAAATCGTAACATCTGGATATCATATCATCAAAATCTATTTTATCCAGATTATGCAATTGTTCATGGTATTCATAATATATTTCCTTAAAGTACTCTTTTAATGGTGTACTTTCATTACAACACAGCTCTTCATCTCCTTCATTTTTAATTCGACTGATCTCGGAGAATATATTCATAATGATGTCGGTGCCTAATTCAATATTGATCTTATATTTGCTACGTATTCCTTTAAGAATAGTGCTCATTATATTATATTTTTCAGATTCACTAATAAGTCTGATATCTCTATAATTACCGGATATTCTAAGTATGTTGTAAAAAATGGAATGGAAGGTGCCGAAGGCAACTTCAGGGTAACCAGAATCGGTTAGTTTAAAAAATCGCTGCTGCATTTCGATTGCTGCAGCCTTGGTGAAAGTAATAACTAAAATACTGGAGGGACTAATACCTGCATCTTCAATCAGATACCTGACCCGTTGAATTATTACAAAGGTTTTGCCGCTACCGGGCCCGGCAACAACAAGTGCCGGGCCGTTCACATGCTGGATAGCATGCATTTGAGCAGCATTACCATTTATATGGTTTTTATTTCTCAAGTAACTCTATTCCTTTTTTAATTCTAGCAACAGTCTCATCATGACCAAGGATCTCCATTGCTTCTGTTGCTCCGCAAGGAGTCATAGCCTTACCTGTAACGGCAATTCTAAGTGGCCATAATACATAACCATTTTTGTAGCCTTTTTCTTCTACATATTTCTTGACAGTTTCATACAGAGCATCATTGCTGTAATCGCTCTGAGCTTCAAAAATTGGTAACAGATCCTTAAGAACTTCAAGTGATGTCTCACTATTAGTCTTCATCTTCTTATGAGAATAGATATCTTCCTCATATTCAGGAAGTTCCTCAAAGAAATGGATCATATCGTAGATATCAGGCCAGATCTCAATACGTGACTGGATCATATCAGCAATCTTATGGAAATCAACATCCTTCTTGATTGCTTCCTTCATGTATGGAAGTGCAAATTCATAGAACTTATCCTTATCCATAGCCTTGATATATTCGCCGTTCATCCAACGAAGCTTTGTATAGTCAAATACTGCAGGAGACTTGTTGATTCTTGAGTAATCAAACTTCTTTACAAGGTCATCAAGACTCATGATCTCAGTATTATCATCTGGTGACCATCCGAGAAGAGCTACAAAGTTAACTACAGCTTCTGCTAAAAAGCCCTGTTCGATAAGGTCTTCAAAAGATGAATGTCCGCTTCTCTTAGAGAGCTTGTGATGATCCTCATCTGTAATAAGTGGGCAGTGGATGTACTTAGGTACTTCCCATCCAAAAGCATCATACAGTCTGTTGTATTTTGGAGATGATGAAATATACTCATTTCCACGTACAACGTGTGTAATTCCCATGAGATGATCGTCAACAACGTTAGCAAAATTATATGTTGGATAGCCGTCAGATTTAATAAGGATCATATCATCAAGTTCCTTATTTTCAACAGTGATATCTCCGTATAACTCGTCGTGGAATGTTGTTGTTCCCTCAGTTGGGTTGTTCTGTCTGATAACAAATGGCTTGCCTTCTGCAAGATTCTTTTCTACTTCTTCCTTGGAGAGATGAAGACAATGCTTATCATAAACATTGATCTCTTTACCATCAATTACCTGTGTAAGTGTTGAAAGTCTCTCCTGAGTACAGAAGCAGTAATATGCCTCACCCTTTTCTACAAGTTCCTTGGCATACTTCATATATATACCGGCAGCCTGTCTCTCACTCTGAACGTAAGGACCAACAGGGCCACCAATATCAGGACCTTCATCATGCTTAAGACCTGTGTCTTTAAGTGTCTGATAGATGATCTCTGTAGCGCCTTCTACATATCGTTCCTGATCTGTATCTTCGATTCTAAGAATATAATCGCCACCTTCATGCTTTGAAATAAGATAAGCATAAAGAGCTGTTCTTAAATTACCTACATGCATTCTACCAGTTGGACTTGGTGCATATCTTGTTCTAATCTTAACCATTTTTTCGCTCCTAGTTTATTTAAAAAATTATGAAACCTCTTCAATCTCTATTCCATCTGCAAAAGTTCTGCAAAGGCCGATCTGCTTGTTATCAAGCTGTATCAGAAGACCTCCGGTTTCTTTTTTACCAATAACTGTTACTTTACTACCAGCTATAACGCCCATACAGGAAAGTCTGACTTTGGCATTTTCTTCTTTTAAATTTAAGCGTTTTATTTTATAAACGCAATCCATTTGTCCGTCAAATAATGTCATAAATTAGCAATCAGGCTAAACTTGCCGCTCCTCAATATTTTCATATATGCTCAGAAAACACATTATAGTACAATATATCAAAAATTAAAAGGATTAATTTTGTAATATGTCCTGATACATCTCAGGCCTTCTGTCTCTGAACAATCCCCAGGATAGTCTTTCCTGCCTGATCTCTTCAAAGTCAAACTCTGCAAAAATAACACATTCGCCTTCCTTTGGAGCATCAGCAATGATATCTCCGGTAGGATCAGTAATAAAACTGCTACCATAAAATCTCAGGCTTGAATTCTGACCAGCATTTTCAGTACAAGGCTCTACAGACTCAAGACCAAACCTGTTGGCTGCCATTACAGGAACAACATTGGCAGCTGAGTGACCCTGCATAGTCCTTCTCCAGTGACCTGAAGAATCAACATTTAAAATAGGCTCACTTCCAATAGCTGTCGGATACAGTATAATATCAGCTCCGTTAAGTGCAAGACACCTTGCTGTTTCAGGAAACCACTGATCCCAGCATATTCCAACACCCACATTACCATATCTGGTCTTAAATACCTTAAAACCAGTATTACCCGGTGTGAAATAAAACTTTTCCTGATAAAAATGATCATCCGGAATATGAGTCTTTCTGTATACTCCAAGGCTCTCACCATCAGCATCTATCATGCATACGCTGTTATAGAGCACATTCCCGTCTTTTTCATAAAAGCTGACCGGAACTACCACTTCAAGCTCTTTGCAGAGCTTTTTAAAAGCAATAACAGCGTCATTTTCTGAAACTGTTTTAGCATAGTCATAGTAGTCATATCGTCTTTCCTGACAAAAATACTGTCTTTCAAACAGTTCCGGTAAAAGAATTATCTTTGCGCCTTCTTTTGCTGCCTGTCTTGTAAGTCTTTCTGCAGTTTTGATATTTTCAGTCACATCTCTGCTACAGCTAAATTGCAGAGCCGCTACCTTAACTTTTGACATATCACTCAAACCTCATCATATTTTTCACTGTACCAGGATCCCTGACAGGTAACTGTTGTGTTATACAATGTATATTACCACCACCGAGAAGTATCTGTCTCGCAGGAATCTGAACAACTTTTCTCGTCTTGCATATACCCTGCAAGATCTCGGCCGCCCTGTCATCACTTTCAGCATTGTCGCCGCCAAAGGCAGGGATCAGGACTTCGTCATTAGTGAAATAGAAATTAACGTAACTTGCCGCAAGTCTTTCCCCTTCTTCTCTAATATCTTCGCCTTCCTCAAACTCAAAGCTGTCAACATCGCTCTTAGTTACAAGAACAGGATGATCAGGAATAGGAAGCTTGTAAACAGTTATCTTTCGACCTTTAGCATCAGTCTGTCCTTCAAGATACTCCATATCAAGCCTGGAAAGCTCATATTGAGGATCATCTTTATTATCAGTAGTTGCAAGGACTACCTGGCCTCTTCCAACAAAAGCACATACATTATCTACGTGTTCATTGGTCTCATCCATGTAAATGCCTCTAGGAAGCCATAAAACCTTGCTGATACCAAGATACTGCTTTAATTTCTCTTCTATCTGCTCCCTTGTAAGTTCAGGGTTTCTCCCTTTACTGAGAAGACAGCTCTCTGTAACGATCGCTGTTCCCTCTCCGTCTGTATGTATGCTGCCACCCTCAAGAACAAAAGGCGCTGCGTCATACATATCAGTATCCCTCATCTGGCAGATATTAAGAGGTATCTTATTATCAAGACTCCAGTCAGCATAGAGTCCATCAACCTGACCGCCCCAGGCATTAAACTCCCAATTGACTGCTCTAACATTGCCAAGATCATCTTTTACATAAGTAGGAGCTACATCCCTTGCCCATGAGTCATTGCTAGCTATTTCAAGCACTTCTACATTAGGAAGATCACAGACGCAGGCTTTTGTATCATCTATATGCTCTTTATCCGCAAGAAGGATCAGCTTCTCACTTTTTACAATTTCAGCAAAAATAGCCTTAAAACTATGCTGTGCCTTACTGGGGTCTTTACCCCAGCTTCCGGCTCTTACAGGCCATATCATGATCGTTGCTTCATGAGGCTCATATTCAGCAGGCATTCTAAAGCCATCTTTTTGTGGTGTTGAATCTATTATCTTCATTTCTAATTCCATCTTAAGATAGTCTGTTTTTAAAATCCAGATAGCCAAAGGATCTGATAACTTCCTCACTGCCATCTGCATGTCTTAAGGCAATATCAGGAAGAGGCATACCATTAAAGGTATTATTCTTGACCATTGAATAAATTGACATATCCTTAAATGTCAATCTGTCACCAATCCTGATCTCTTTGTCAAAAGAGTAATCACCTATAACATCACCTGCAAGACAAGTACGGGAAGAGAGTCTATAGCCAAAGGCTTTTTCTCCGATCTCACCGGACCCCGCAAGAGGTGGCCTATATGGCATCTCAAGAACATCAGGCATATGACAGGCAGCTGATGCATCAAGTATCAGAACAGGAAGCCCGTCAGTATTTACAATATCCATTACAGTTGTATCGAGATCCCCGGCATCAAGCGCAATTGCTTCACCAGGCTCAAGATAGACTGTAACGTTGTATTTATCCCTTATTTCTTTTACCAGACTGATGAGTCCCTCTACATCATATCCCTCTCTGGTGATATGATGGCCTCCTCCAAGGTTTAACCAATGTATCTGACCTGACATGAGGTATTTCTGGAATTTCTCCTCAAATACTCTGAATGTCTCAAGCAGCGGCTTGAATCCCTGTTCACACAGGGTATGGAAATGAAGTCCATCCACACCCCAAGGAACCTCATCAGGCATATCGCACAGCCTTACGCCAAGCCTTGATCCGCTGGCACAAGGATCATATATCGCATGAGCATCCTGAGTAGAATGTTCAGGATTGACTCTGATACCAATACCCAGATCATGCTCCTTTTGCGCCTTTTCCCATACAGGTCTGTGATGCTCTAGCTGGGCTAAAGAATTAAAACTTATATGGTCACATATCTGTACCAGCTCTTCCATTTCCGAATCAGAAAAAGCTGGTGAAAAAACATGGTTTTCTTTGCGAAATTCTTCCGCTCCAAGTCTTGCTTCAAATAAACCGGAAGCAGTAACTCCGGAAATATATTTAGCTATGAGCGGATATACGCAAAAGGCTGAAAAAGCTTTCTGAGCAAGCAAAATATGAGCTCCGCTTTCTTTTTCAACTCGGCCAAGAATCTCAAGATTCTTGATCAAAGCCTTTTCATCAATTATATAAACAGGAGTCTGTAGCATAAAACATACCCTCAGTTAAACTTAGTCTACAAGGACAGGACTTTCATCTACTACCCATGGAAGACCATATTCGTTAAGCATATCCATATATGGATCCGGATCAAATTCATCAGTTGTAAATACACCCTTTTTGTTCCAGATACCACTTGCTACAAGAGCTGTACCGATCATTGCAGGTACACCTGTTGTGTAGCTGATAGCCTGGCTGCCAAGTTCTTTATAGCATTCCTGGTGATCACATACATTGTAGATGTATAAAGTCTTTTCTTTTCCGTCCTTTACACCTGTAAAGATACATCCAATATTTGTCTTTCCAACAGTTCTTGGTCCAAGGCTTGCAGGATCAGGAAGAAGTGCCTTGAGGAACTGAATTGGAACAATCTCTCTGCCCTCAAACATGATAGGGCTTGTAGAAAGCATTCCTACATCTTCAAGACATCTCATGTGATCTAGATAGCTCTGACCAAATGTCATGAAGAAACGGATCCTTTTGATCTCAGGGAAGTTCTTTCCAAGAGCTTCGATCTCTTCATGATGAAGAAGGTACATATCCTTCTGACCTACCTGTGGAAAATCATATACTCTCTTGATCTCCATAGGCTTAGTCTCAACCCAGTGTCCATCTTCCCAGTAACTGCCATTAGCACTTACTTCACGAAGGTTGATCTCAGGATTAAAGTTAGTAGCAAAAGCGTAACCATGATCACCACCATTGCAGTCAAGGATATCTACTGTATGAATTTCATCAAAATAGTGCTTTTTAGCATAAGCAGTAAATACACTTGTTACACCTGGATCGAAACCTGTTCCAAGAAGACCTGTAATGCCAGCTTCCTTGAATTTATCCATGTAAGCCCACTGATAGCTGTAATCAAAATAAGCTGTGAAGCCTTTTTCCTTACATCTCTTCTCATAAGCTGCACGCCAAACAGGCTCATCTGTATCTTCAGGCTCATAATTGGCTGTATCAACGTAATCAACCTTGCATTCAAGACAAGCATCCATGATCACAAGATCCTGATAAGGAAGTGCTACATTAAGAACTACATCAGGCTGATATTCCTTGATAAGCTTGATAACATCATTAACGTCATCAGCATTTACAGTAGCTGTAGTGATCTTAAGAGGACTACCCTGCTTTTCAAGCTTTTCCTTCATTGCATCGCATTTGCTTACTGTTCTGCTTGCAATGCACATCTCAGTGAATACCTTGCTGTTCTGTGCGCACTTCTGGATTGCTACCTGTGCAACACCGCCACATCCAATTACTAATAATCTGCTCATAACAAAAACCTCCATATAAAACAAAAATAAACTAATAAATATCAAAAAATCAAATCGAAAATCATATTTTAACGGCATCTATATGCTTAAAGCTAACAGATCAACCCTCTTCCTCTTCCTCAAGCAAATCTTCAACATATTTAGGAAGCATGAAAGCTCCCTTATGCAGGTTTGTAGTATAATACCAAGTCTTGATATCTCTCTCATTCCATCTGTTTGGATCAAAATCCTTAAGCGGATGATATTTTTTGGAAGCAAATCCAAAGAGCCAGTATCCTGCAGGACAAGTAGGTATATGTGCCTGATAAACCCTGTTTATAGGGAAAGACTTACATACCTTACGGTGCATGGATCTGCAACTCTCCTCATCCTCATCATAGAATGGGCTGCCATGCTGATATACCATGATACCGTCATCATGAAGAGCCTTATAACAGTTGCCATAGAACTCTTTTGTAAAAAGACCTGCCTCATGACCAAGTGGATTTGGAGCATCATTTATTATCAGGTCATACTTATCATCACATTTTCTAAGGAATTTAAGGCCATCCTGATAGTATACGTGAACTCTCTCATCATCCAGGCCGCAAGCATTGTCAGGAAAATACTGCTTGCACACATCTACAAACATCTTATCCGGTTCAACAACGTCGATGACTTTGATCTCATCATAATGAGACAATTCTCTGGCAACACCACCGTCGCCACCACCTATAACCAGGACCCTCTTTACATTTGGATGCACTGCCATAGGTACATGTACGATCATCTCATCATAAGTAAACTCATCTTTTTCAGAAAAAATGATACTTCCATCAGAGGTAAGAAATTTACCAAATTCAGGAGAATCAAAAACGTCTATTCTCTGAAACTCACTGGTATCAGAAAAAAGCTGTTCATTGATCCTTATACATATCTTTACATTGTTGGTATGTAATTCACCAAACCAATAATCCATTTCAGGTATCATATTTCGCACCCTTTCTAAAAATCAAAAGAATCATTTAAGGACTAAAAGCTCTGAAATATCAGGACTTTCCGGTCCCTGCATAGAGCATCCTTTTTCCTTGGCCATATCTATATAATCAAGAATATCTTTAGTAATAACTTCACCAGGTGCCAGGATCGGTATTCCAGGCGGATAACACATTACAGACTCTGCGCATATCCTGCCAACAGTCTCATGAATAGGAAGGCTCACCTTGTCTGAATAGAAAGCTTCCTGCGGAGTGGCCTTAACTATAGGTGTCACATACTCAGCACAGAAAAACGATCCTTCAGGTCTTGAATACAGTCTTCTGATATCAGCAAGAGCACCTGCAAGTCTCTCTATATCCTGGATACGATCACCAATACTGATATACGCCATGACATTGGACAGATCACCAAACTCCATCTGAATATCATATTCATCTCTTAACAGATCATATACCTCAATTCCTGTAAGACCTACAGCTCTTGTATTAACTACAAGCTTGGTCTCATCAAAATTGAATATGCTTGAACCATTTATCAGCTCTGAACCATAAGCGTAGTATCCGCCGATATCATTGATTTCTTCACGAGCATAACGTGCCATCTCTGTAACCTTGGCAAAACTGCTGGCACCTCTAAGGGCCAGATTACGTCTGCTCAGATCGAGACTGGCAATCAGCAGATAAGAAGCACTTGTAGTCTGATTCAAATTAATGATCCTACTTACATAACCAACATTTACATTTGGTCCCACAAGAAGGAGTGAGCTCTGTGTAAGAGAGCCACCAGACTTGTGCATACTAATTGCAGCCATATCTGCCCCTGCCTTCATGGCATTCAGAGGAAGACCAGGTCCAAAATACAGATGAGTTCCATGAGCCTCATCAACCAGCGCCATCATATTATTTTCATGTGCCAGATTTACTATAGACTGCAGATCTGAGCAGATTCCATAATAAGATGGATTATTTATCAAAATAGCAACTGCATCAGGATTTTCTGAAACAGCCTTTTTTACATCATCAAGCTCCATTCCAAGAGGAATGCCAAGCTTTTTATCTACTTTAGGATCGATATATACGGGAATAGCACCACATAAGACAAGTGCATTTATTGCGCTCTTATGCACATTACGTGGCATTATGATCTTGTCTCCCCTTTTACATGCTGATAAAACCATTGCCTGCACAGCACTGGTAGTCCCATTTACCATAAAGAAAGAATGTGATGCCCCAAATGCATCAGCAGCAAGTTCCTCAGCTTCTTTAATAACGGAAACCGGATGGCATAGATTATCAAGAGGTTTCATAGAATTAACATCTATACCAACACATCTCTCACCCAAAAAATCTACAAGTTCAGGGTTGCCCCTGCCTCTTTTATGCCCCGGTACATCAAACGGCACAACTCGCTGTTTTCTAAAACGCTCCAGAGCTGTATATACAGGCGCCTTCTTCTGACGTTCAATATCCAATTCTTTAATCTCCTCACCAACAAAAATACCATAACCACCCTGCAATATTATGCAAAACAATAGGAGCGGCATACCCTCACGGATACACTGCCCCTATAATTATCATTACTTCGCAGGTAAATTTATCTTAACATTTATAGCCGCAAAGTCAATAAAAAAATATATTTTTTACAACTAAATTTTTTGAACTTTTTACACCTTAATCAGATGCTGATGAACCTGCATCTGAAGCGCTTTCTGAAGCTGTTTCTGCCTCTTCTGCAGATAACTCTGATGAAGATGCGTCTGATACTGCTTCATCTGTACTATCTGATGAAGCCGCATCAGCTGAATCTGATGCTTCACTTGATGACTCACTTGATGCATCGCTTGAAGATGCTGATGTATCGATCAGATCATCTGCTGTCTTGTTAAAGTGTGTGTGAAGTGTTGAACTTACTGTATACACTGTATCAGAATCATCGATCATGATGTAGTACAGTGATGCTGTCTCGTTGAGATCACCGATATAAAGTGTATGAGTAGTTCCATCAGTCATTGTAGCAGTTACAGTTATCTCTGGTGTTTCAAGACCATAATCTGAAAGATTCTCAGGACTTTCGATCACCTTATCTGAAGTGATATCGCAAAAATCTGAGATCATTGAAGTAACAGTAGACTGAGTAAGAGCTGTTTCAGCGTCGTCTACGAAATACCAGGTCTCATCAAAATATTCCAGCTCGTAATCATCAGTAGAATTAACAACATGAATAGTTGCAATATCTTCTGAATCAAGACTCCAGGCTGTATACAAAGGTTCATCTACTTCATTTTCTTTTGCCTCATTATAGGACTTAAGCCCGAAAAAGCATCCGATAAATGCCAGCAGGATGACCAGCATTACAATTAATTGAATTTTTTGTTTCTTCATTATTTTTTACTCCTGATAACCCAAGTTGCAATTCCGCCAATAAGTATTACTAATATTGCCATGATCATTATTGTAAGTACCAGATAGCACAATGAAACATTGATGCTCAGGTTCTGATCAACCTCTTTTACCGGGATAGTTACATAATCAACTTCAATATCAGAGACAGCATTGAGTGTATTACCAAACAGCTTGGAGTTATTGCCCTGTACATAGGCATCTACATCATCAAGGAACATGTAAGGTGTTGAATAAACAATAGCCTGTGAAGATGTGTCATCATCAATAGTCTTGGTAGCCATAAGACCTATATAAAATGTACCTGTCAGAGAATCTTCTGTCTGCTCGATAGATACTGTAGGATCTGTAGCTGTGTAAGCACTGTCAGTTGATGACAGGATCGTATCTATTGTTACATCATCACTTTCCTCATATGTCATTGGTGAGCACATAATTGCAAGTACGTTACCTGAATTGGACAGTGAAGATGCAATCTCAGATGTTCCAATCTCAGGAAGGATATAGTATTCAGGATAGCCTGCAAGCAGATTAGACTTAGAAGTCTCAATAACAAGGCCATCTTCAAGATTGATACCATAGGCACTAAGCACTTTTTCAAAATTAGGAAGCTCATCTTCTGTATAACCAAGGATAAAGAGGATATCGCCTCCATTATCAATATAATCAAGGATCCTGTCAGTCTCATCCTCAGTCAGATCAGAAGTAGGATAATTGATTATAAGAAGCTCACAATCATCAGGTACTGACTCACTTGTAAGAAGTGATAAAGAGCTTGTCGTAATATTAAACTGTGAATACATCTCAGTAAATGAAGATCCAAGGCTTGATTCGTTATGACCTGAAAGCACATATGCTGTCATAAAGCTGTCACTTGAGAGCATTACATACTGAAGAGCATTAGTAACCTGACCTTCAATATCATATCCTGTCAGAGTTGAAGTGTAATAAGTATAATCAACCTCTGTTTCGAACATGTCATTATAATCTACGACTTTGTATCTCTCATTTGTATTGTTAACAACAATAACACTGCTGTATGAAAGAGTATCATCTGTATAATTCTTTTCAAACTGAACATTTACCAGCGGATCAATGTAAGTAAGTGTAATATTGTCACTCAGAGCAGCATACTGCTGGAGCACCTTCTCAACAGTTTCATCCTTGGTAGTGCCATCAGAATCATCTTCAGCTGCAAGGAAATAGATTGTGATATCATCTGTCACGTTGCTGATCACAGACTTGGTATCATCAGTCAGAGAAAAAAGATTCTGTGATGTAACATCTATTTCTCTAAAAGAATCCGGAATCTGAAGTGCAGCAAAATTGGCAACAACTACGATCACGATCATGATTACAACTGTAGCAACGCTGTATGTACCAAAGCTAAATGTATTTTTTGATAATGTATATCTTCTCTTCTGTATGACCTGAGTAGCCAGGAACAAAAACAGGGCTGTAACACTTATAAAGTAGATGATAGAAGTAACATCAAGTGTTCCTGTCATCATATTTACAAGACGGCCGCTAAAATCATAAACAGATTCAAACAGAGTTGAAATAGTCTCATTACTGATATTGTCATAAATATTGTTTGAAAGATTACCAAACAAAATAACGAGGATAGATACTACTGCGCATATGATCTGATTTTCAGTAATTGTTGAAAAGAACATGCATATAGCAATAAGCATCAGACCATAAAGGAAAAATCCTAAAATATCAGTGTAATTCCATAAGAATGGAATTGTGCCCATTGTGCTTATGATCAATGGGAACAGGCAAAAGATTGCTGTAGGAATTGCAAAAACAGTTACCATAGCAAGGTATTTGCCAAATACGATCTGCCATACAGAAACAGGAGCAGTAAGAAGCAGCTGATCTGTCTTGGTCTTTCTCTCTTCAGAGAAGGATCTCATACACAAAATAGGTACAAGGAACATAAGTCCCCAGTAGCCAAGGTTATACATAGCACCGTTAATATTGTTACTGGCACCAACCATATTAAATAATGCAAAAAAGAATCCAAACATCAGGAGCATTGCTGCAATGAACAATGGGCCTATGATTCCATGGAAGTAAGATCTTAACTCTCTTTTATAAATTGCTATCATTCTTATCTTCCTCCACTTCTTTATTTTCATCCTGTAAAACTTCTACTGTCTCAGGCTCGTCTTTAGCCTGCTTTCTTGCCTTTTTCTTTTTTACAGAGTCAAAAGCAGGAGTTTCATTGGTTACTGCAAGGAAGACATCTTCAAGAGATTTAGTCTCTACATTCATGGACAATACTGGCAGTCCAGCTCCTGCAAGAGCAAGGGCAATCTTGTTACGATTATCTGCTTCAGAGTCCTTAGTCTCTATTTCAACTAAAAGTCCGCCTTGATCATCTTTAGCATCTGCAATATCAAGAGTCTTGATAAATCCAAGATCCTTAAGGGCTTTTTCAATATTCTCTTTTTCACCAAGAATAGAAATCTTTATCTTCTGATTTCCGTTATATTTACCCTCAAGTTCTGAAGGACTTCCGCTCTCAACAAGTTTTCCATGTGAAATTATTATGATCTGATCACAGACTTCACTTATTTCAGAAAGAATATGTGAACTAAGAATTACTATGTGATCATCTTTAAGACTTCTGATGAGTTCCCTGATCTCTATGATCTGCTGTGGATCAAGACCGACCGTCGGTTCATCAAGTATTATTACTTCAGGGAAGCCGACTAGTGCTCCAGCCAGTCCAACTCTCTGTTTATAACCTTTTGATAGATTTTTGATCATTCTTTTGCCGTAATCACCGATCTTGGTCATGCTCATGATCTTAGCAAGCTGATCTCTTCTATCTTTTTTAGGAACCTTTTTCAGCTCAGCCACAAAAGTCAGATATTCCATAATGGTCATATCCATATACAGTGGCGGAAGTTCTGGAAGATAACCGATATGCTTTTTGGCTTCCTCCGGCTCCTTTAAAATATCGTGTTCATCAATTGTGACACTACCGCTTGTGGCAGCGATATAGCCCGTCATAATGTTCATGGTCGTAGATTTGCCCGCACCGTTAGGCCCTAGAAAGCCATAAATCTTGCCTTTTTCAAATGTATAAGACAAATGGTTGACGGCAATGTGGTCGCCATAAACTTTGACAACATCATTTACCTTGATCAAAACTTTATTACCTCCAAATTTTAAGAATATGAGGTGTGTTTCCCCGCATATACCTAAATGTAGGCATAAACATACCCTCCACAGCATTAAATTTTAATACTATGGAGGGTATGTATTGTGTTCATTTGTGAAAAAATGTGTGAATTTTTTATGTAACTTGTTAGAATTAACTGAAAATTACAGATCAGCCAAATTTTTACTTAACTCCGGTTGATCCAAATCCGCCTCTATCAGTTCCGTCAAGGTGTTCTCTTTCATCAAAAACTATCTTTGGCTGATTCTCAATGATCCTGAACTGGCAGATCCTGTCATTAAAAGAAATATGAGTATCTCTCATAGCCATTACAGGCATGAACCACTGATCATTATCTCCTGAATATGAACCATCAATAACTCCCATATGGTTAGTCTGGATAATGCCAAACTTCTTAAATGTAGAGCTTCTTGGTACAACATGTGCCTCATATCCCTCTGGCAGCTGCATTGCTACTCCAAGAGGTACAAGATGAAACTCACCTTCCTTAAGATCAACATCTTCAGCACTTCTAAGGTCGATCCAGTCTGACTTGCCATCAATATAGTCAAGCTTTTCAAGCTTATCATTAAAATACTTTATCCTGATTGTCTGTGTATTCAAATTTTTCTCCTCCAACTAAAATGATCTAACAGACATTTTAGTATACATATTCAGACCTAGTCAACGCTTACATTTTTTGGAAAATGACCCTAGGGGACGGGGTTAAGGGGACATATTGACCATTGGTCAAAATGTCCCCTTGTCCCCGTCCCCTGTGGTCATTTGGCTTTAGACTTCATATATTGTATATGTATCGCGGATCTTCTTAGATTCATACAATGCCTTATCAGCAAAAGCGATCAGATTCTTTACAAGCTCTGTACCAAAGGCAGCGCCAAAACTCAAAGTAATCCTAACTTCCGGGCTATCATCTATTTTTATGCTCTTAAGTCCCTCTTTAAAATGTGACAATTTAATCTCAAGATCTTCTCTGGAAATATCAAAAAATACCACCATATATTCATCGCCACCATAACGGATAACGACATCATCTTTTCTAACAGATTGCTCTAACAGCTTGGCAACCTTTTGGATAGCCTCATCACCACCCTGATGTCCTGCAGTATCATTGACGTTCTTGAACAGATCAATATCAGCCATCACAACAGCCCTGCAAGGTTTAAAGATAAGCTTGTGAAGCCTCACACGACTAAAGTCGCGTGCTTCCTATTGCCACAATCTACGTTGTGGTTGCCTTTTAGGGGCATCGGACTGCGTTTCTGTCCATACGGCTTAAACTCAGTACTTAGACAACTAATATGTTGTCTAAGACCGCATTTAAGCTAATAAGGTCAGCCAACGTGCAGGTGCTTCTCTTAGAGCACTGAGGGACTTTAGCCTCAATGTCCAACCTGTCCGTCACCGAACAGGATTTAAAAATTTCTCGTATATAATAGCGGGCTGCTATATTATACGAAGCGTTAAGATCGCAGTTGTATGTTTTGCCATTTTGGAATCTACACAAACTGTATGTGGGCATATCTGCGTCCTTACCTCGAAGGACTCTGCCACTGCCATCGAAAGCTAGTCGTGATGTCCCCCATGCACAAATATGAGATATCCTCATACTAAGTCTGTGAGCCTTGTCTGTTACCATAGATTGTACGTACTTTGCCTTCCACATATGGAGCTTTTGTTTCTTAGAGCCACGCTTTTTACCTGCAAGGTCCAAGTGTTCAAAAACTATGGTGTCAGCATTGTACATTACGGCTGTATCTATGATAAAGTTAGCTGTTTTAACAGCTATATCATCGTTAATACCTTTAGCTTTAGCCCATAGCCTCGGCATCTTACGGTTGCCATATTGCTGGGCTTTCTTTATACGGTTTACAGCATGGTTCAAACGGTCTGTTTCACTTGGCAGTCTAAGGAAACGTCTGCCGTAGATAGTGCCTTTTGAATCCATGATGCAACATGTACATGCTGAATTTAAACCAAGGTCAACGCCAACTACAAGGCTGTTTGTATCTGTAAGAGTAGCCTTTTCTTCAAACGGGAAGTCTAAAAACCATTCTTTACCTCGTTTCTGAAGCGTGGGAGCGCACATCTTACGACCATTACACCTATGATAGATATAATCCATGTCTGATTTGCGAAGACTAATGGATAGCCAATTCCATGTGTTGTTATGGTATATCTTAATCTGTGCAGTATAATCGTCTGTGAGATTATACATCCCTATGCGATATAAGGATGGATACACGTACCCACAGTTATTAAGAGTAGGTTTCTTACCAGTAGGATTTAACTTCCAGTTAGCAAGGTTAGATTTATAAGATGATACTTTGCCTATAGCTTCAGATATTGCTGCTCTGCGTATATATGACGGCATCTTATAGAATCTGGAATCGAAATCGTATTTAGGAGAAGAGTTCTCTTTGGTTTTATGACAAAGCGACTCTACATACATCATTTGAGCCTGATTACCTTTTATGGCAGAAACTAAGTCCCATTCAGCCAGACATACATCCATAAGAAAATTGACAGCATCCCTGTATATAGTTACCGTCTCAGAAAATATATGATTGTATTGTTTTATTTTAACGGAATACGTGGAGTATATCTTCATGTGTTACTTTTCTTTCTGACTGCTTATATAATTAGTGATCTGCTCTTTAGTACGCTCACTTACAGTTGCTACAAAATATGATGGATTCCATAAATGTCCACCCCAAAGCTTAGTTTTGATTTCTGGATGTGTAAGAAACAGCCATCTTGCAGTATTGCCTTTGAATACTTTAATTGCATCTGAAAGCTTGCATTGAGGCTTACATTCTATAAGCATATGTATATGGTTAGGCATTGTTTCCATAGCAAGGATTTTAATGTCTAAATCTTTGGCTGTACGGTAAAGATGTTCTTTAACATCTGACTCTATATTGCCAATAATGACCTTCTTACGATACTTGGTACACCATACTATATGGTACTGCAAGCAGTATACATATCCTCTACCATGCGTCACATCTGAATTTATTGTAAATATGATATCTTTATCCATGACTGCATAAAACCTTACGTAATTAGCAGAGTCAAGAAAAGGCGGCTAACTCATGACTAAAGTTACGAGTGTGCGCCGCCAATGTTATCAAAACGACTGATTCCAGAGTCATTGCTATTATCCCTCTTTTACTGCATCCAAAGAAAAAGGTATTACATTTGATGGTTCATTTTGTTGTGCTGCCCAAAGCGTCAGTTCCTGCTGCATATTCATCCAGCTTTCTGGAGATGTATTAGTTGCCTTGCTTATCCTTATGGCCATCTCCAGGCTAAGAGAAGCTTTCTCATTAACAAACTCTGACAATGCTTTTCTGCTTACTCCCAGCATTCTCGCTGCATCTGTAACTGTGAGATTCAATGGTTTTATTACATCTTCCAAGAATACATTTCCTGGATGTGTTGGTTTTCTAGTCATATATCATTTCTCCTTTAGTGATAATCTATGTAGTCTACAAGAAATGCATCCTGCCACTCAAAGTAAAGCTTCACTTATATGTGTGTCATTTTTTGACACTTTCTTTGGGAGTGAACGATATATTCAAAACCATGTCCATCCCTTCTGCAAGCCTCTGCAATAGTTTGATGGAAGGATTCCTAGTTCCATTCTCCAGCTTGCTGATCTCTGTCTGAGCGATACCAGTTCTCTCAGCAAGTTCTTTCTGCGTTATATTCTGTGAGATACGAGCGTCTATAATAGCACGGATCACATTCATTTCCGGTTGGATTTCCTCATATGCCTTAGCAAATTCAGGATCGTTCATCTTTTTTGACTTATACTCTTTAAGATTCATTTTATCACTCCTTATGGCGACTTAACCAATCTGCACGCCGTTCCTTTGCTATCTCAAGTTCTTTAGCAGGAATTTTCCACGTTTTCTTTACAAATCCGTTTGTAGCTACAATCTTCTTTTCTACATAAAAGAAATACATCACTCTTGTGATATTACTTCCTTGTTTACAGCGAAGTTCAAAAATACCATCCTCAATATGTTCTGAGTAGGGCATGCGTAATTTTGTCCCCTTCTCTTCCAGTATTTCCATAAGTCCTACCAGCTTTGCAGACATCTTGGGATCCAAAGAATCCAAAAACTCTGCTACCGGCTCCCTTCCGTCTTCGCTTGAGTAAAATTTTAATTCAAATGCCATTAAGATTCCTCTTCTGTAATCATTATATGAGATATATCTCAACTAGTCAATATTTCACTTACCTACCAGATCACAACTAGCCGCTTAATTTCCTCCTATAGCGCACCAAAAAAGAGCAGCGAGCAGAAGTAATCGGTCGGGCAAGAGCACCAATCTAATTGAGAATAGTAAAATTGCCTTTAGTATCGAGTTATAAATTCCCCCTCTCCTTTTCAATGAGCACCTTATACGCCACAAGTCTAAGAACATACTCCGGCACCTGTGATGTACCAAGCTCCCAGTCTTGCATAGTTCGGTACGGAATAGCAAGCCACTCAGCAAACTCCTTACGATTCATGCCGGTCATATTTCTAACCGCAACAAAAGACGCAGCCATCAGTCTTTTCCTTCTGTCGCTTTCCATCCCTTCGATGCTCTCATTTTCAATAAGATCACCATTTGCAATGAATTCAAGATTTATAAGCTCTTTCTTTTTCATCATGCGCCTCCTTGTATACGGAATCCGTATAAGCTTTTCGATTTTATTATATACACGGAATACGTATACGTCAATTCTAAGTTTTGGAATCATGAGACTCCTTACGAATAAAAAAGTTAACAAGTTACTCCCCGCACGAAAAAGGCACCTACTCAAGATTTTTCTAAAGTAAGTGCCTGTAAAACCATCCAAGTCCTCTTTGCCACTTCCATCCATGTAATATCATTTAAATATCTTTGCGACAATCGGTATAGAACTTACAGTTTCCACAAAAATGCTTACATCCACGATTATTCTTAATAATACAGTTGTTTATCCAAAACCATATTCTTCGCATATCAATCGCCTGCTCCTTTCCTGAAAATCTCATGTGCTCTTGGTATATTTATATAATAAAAGAGGAGATAGACTAAATATGTCCATCTCCTAAAGTTTATATTTTCTTAATTCACATTACGAAAGATATTATATCATTATACCTATCCAAGCCCTCTGCTGCAGTTGCCTTAGTCTTAGCACTGACGCCCATCAAATGAATTCTTAATGAATATCTGAACAACATGATTTGAATAACCCATAAGATCAGGTCTTTCAGCTGTTGCTTTCAAATACTGAATCCATTCATTATATGATTCTTCGGACATATTGTTTACAGACTCTCTAATAACCTGTGAAAGACCATCCTGGGCAAATCTTGGTCCCTTTGGCAACCCGCTTATCCCTGCATACTTGCTGAATCTATCCCGTTTTCCAGATTTCCATCCACCACAACAGAGTGGTCAAAGAAAAGTCCTCCGTCATAATAGAACACAGTAAAGTTGCCATCATCATCTATTTCCATACTGTCGATTGAAAGTTTCCCTGCAAAATCAGCTTCGGTTAGTTCTGTGAAGTCTATAGGGTTGCCATCCTCATCAACTTCGTAGTCGCTGGACTGCCACTCTTTTGCAAGCTCAGTCAGCTCTTTTGCTGCAAATTCACGCATACGTTTATCCCAGTCTTCCAGATTCTGGTAAAAGATATCCATGTTTGCTAGGGCTTTATCGGCATTTTCCTGTTCTCTTTCAACATTAAGGTACAACTTAGCTTTTTTGCCAAGCCACTCACATTCACCCTCAAAGTGATGTAGATCTTTATCCAGCGTTAATTCACCGTATTTCTCAGTCTTGATAGTAACCGGAGTCTTATATTTTACTATGAGTGTATCCAAATACTCATTCGGAACAGCAGCAGAAAGCATCTCCAGAGCATAGAGGCAACTCATCCGAACAGTATTGTTGATCCATGGCTCAGAAGCTTCTCTATACTTTGGTGCAAGTGCCTTTATTTTATACACCATTAGATAATCAAATTCTTCAAAATAGGCACGTCTTTCCCTTTCCTCTTCCGTCGGAACAAATCTCAAATGAGACATGACATCACTCTTTTTTCCCGTTTGCAGATTGACATACCCCAGAATTGGAAATGAAGCCGAAAAATGATCTTTCGACCCGCTTCCGCCTGCACCACTGCCGCCAATGGCAACCAAATACTCACAAGGTTCAGACTCAAAGTTATCCTTCTCCCATTCTGGGAGTACGCCAGTTCCTATAATCTTTGGCAGTGGCTTTATTTCTCTTCTGAAAGAGTCAATATTTAGGACATTGCCAGTATTATAGAACTCAGACAAAGTCCTGGTAACTTCATCAATGCTAGATTTCTTTTCCATGATCTTATTATTGATTCCATCGCCAACACCAACTTCCAATACAGGCTCATGCATGTTATTCCACGTAGTCTGGACAAAGCTTACCTCGCTTACCGGCCTGTCTATAGCCAGGGTAACAAACTCCTGGTCATTATCAATCATTTTATCGATATAATGCTGAACCTGATCCAAGGATGCTCTTTTAATCTCCCCATCAAAATTGTTTCTAACCGTAAATTTCTTCTTATCCTTTTTCCCAAACCAAAACATTTCTTATTCTCCATTATCTTCGAAAGACTTTTTAAGTTGCATAATAACCCCTAAAATAAAAATGTGCTCCCATTGGACACTTCAAAGAGAGGTGCGGGAGCTCCTGTTAGTTTCATTATAATGGATCAAGAGGAACATGGACAAGAGGTTTATTTTGCAAAATATCACCCTTAGTCCATTATAGGCTCTCGTATGGTATATCTTTTCTAATTATTCCATATCGTCCACAACTTTTTTGAGATTATGGTAGACATTTTATAGACGTAAATTCTCTACTTTTAATCTTTCTTAAGTAGTTTGTCTAGTAGTGTTTCAAGTTTATCAAACTTGGAACTTCTATTTACAAGATTATGATTTTTGTCTGGATGATTCACAACCATATCGTATACTTTGTTGGCACGATTCTCAATTGTGTCAATATGATTTCTGCACCACTTTATCTGCTTTTGCATAAGTCGCTTTTTAGCTGCAAGATCAGGTTTATCATTGCTTAGAACTGCAAGATTCACCTTCTTGATATAACGATCATCGACTGGAATCATCTTGTTGATATTGAGAACTCCAATTAGCTTGAACTGGCCATTTTCATCTCTTCGCTCTTCATCAAATACTTTGATAAAATCCACTTGGCTCTTCTTATTCTTAAATTTATCCTTTGGAGATGTGAGCGGAATACAATATTTGCGTCCATTCATAAGTACTACAACGCCTACAAACGGACGATTTTGATTTCCTCTCTGTGGTGAAATAGACATCACATTATCATCGGTATATGACAAATCTCTTATGTATTTTAAATCAATATAAATCTAGCTTCTTCATAATAATCCTTAAACATAACAACGGGCTGCATCAGAAGATGCAGCCCGTAATATTCCTTCTTTGCCGGTAGGGTTCCCGTCTTTTATAGTTCCCATTTATTTTATATGGTAGGGCTCCCATCTGATAAAGCTCCCATTTATTTTATATGGTAGGGTTCCCATCTGATAAAGTTCCCATTTCGCTTGGCAAGGAAACCAATCACATCTTATAGATGTACTTAATTAATAAACTGGACAGTCTAAAATGTCAAGGTATTCGTGTTTTCAGATAGCGTAAATTGATATTCGGAAACAAAAGGGTGGAATGCACCCAGAATGATTTATGATTAGACTTTGTCTCCGTT
>SVGC01000008.1 GCA_015056495.1 Butyrivibrio sp. | reverse complement strand
CGCGTGTCCGGATAATAGAAGAATGCGTGTCCGGATAATTCAAGAATCTTGTCCGGATGTTACAAGAATCATCATTGCTATTCAATCAAGCAGTCACGAGAAGTTATAGAACTATTTAATAGCGGTGAGAAGATCGAAAGCATTATGTTAAAGACTGGCCTTAGTAAGTCTTCAGTTCAATCGTATTTACCATATCAGAAAATCATATATAAGATGGAAAATAAGACTGTTGGCGCTGATAGGATTGAACGGTGGAGAAATAAACATCTTAACTTCCAGTAAATTTTGAAACTCAATTGAAAATTTAGGCGAAAAAGCCCAGAAAATTCGGCGTTTCTGTTGATTTTCTGGGCTTTTATTGTTATAATAATTGAGTAAGTATACCTACTCAATTATCGAGGAGATAAACTATCAATGTACTATGATTTCAGGGTGAAGATTCCGGAAGAAAAAGGCAAGATTTACACAAGGACGATCAAGGGAGTTGTCTACATCAACTATGAGTATGAAAGGGTGTACAAGCCCGATAAGAAATACAACATCCCAAAGCGGACCACCATAGGCAAGCAGTGTGAAGATGATCCGACAATGATGTACCCCAATCCCAATTACCTGACCTATTTCCCGGACGCGAAGCTTACAAAGGATCAGGGGCGTGATGACAGGAGCAGCTGTCTTCGCATTGGTTCATTCCTCGTTATAGAAAAGCTTATGATGGAGAGTATGGTCGATAAGATCATCGCTAGCATGTACAACGATGATCGCGGATCAGGATTATTTCTTGATCTTGCAGCTTACTACATAATCACTGAGAACAATGCCGGCCAGTATTATCCTGACTATGCATACAACCATCCACTGTTTACTCCTAACTATAAGATATACAGTGACTCTACTATCTCCAAGTTCACCAGTGAGATAACCGTGGATGACAGTGTTGAATTTCAGAATGAGTGGAACTCCATCAAAAAGCATAAGGATAAGATCTACATATCCTATGACTCTACCAACAAGAACTGTCAGGCCGGTGATATAGATCTGGCCGAGTTCGGACATGCCAGGGATGACAAGGGACTTCCTATTATCAACTATTCCATCGCCTATGACAGCAATAACAGGGAACCTCTCTTTTATGAAACTTATCCAGGAAGCATTGTTGATATATCACAGCTTCAGATGATGCTTGATAAGGCTGTGGCGTATGGATATAAAAATGCTGGATTCATCCTTGACCGGGGATACTTCAGCAGAGAAAACATAAGGTACATGGATAAATGCGGATATGACTTCGTGATCATGGTAAAAGGGATGAAGTCCTTTACCAATGAAGCCATCAAAAAGGTCAAGGGAACCTTTGAAGACAAGAGGGAATACTCAATCCGTAGGTATCAGGTAAGTGGTACAACGGTTGAGACGCCTGTTTTCTATTCCGATGAGAAGAACAGATATCTCCATATTTACTATAGTTATGGAAAAGCTGCATCAGAGCGCGAGGCGCTGGAGTACAGACTGGACCGGATGGCGGCATATCTTTCAAGACTTGAAGGCCAGCAGGTAGTTATAGATAAGAGCTATGAGAAGTATTACAGCCTTGAGTATTTCCATGAAGGTCAGGAGGATCAGTGCTTTGTCTGCGCAATCGAGAAAGCTGATGTTATTGAGGCGGAGCTTGAGATGTGCGGATACTTCTGTATCATCACTTCTGACAAGATGACTGCCAAGGAGGCTCTGAAATTATATAAGAGCAGGGATGCATCAGAGAAGCTTTTCAAAGCAGACAAGAGTTTTCTTGGAAATAAGAGTCTGAGGGTATACACAGGTGATGCTCTTGAAGGAAAGATGCTCATTGCTTTTGTGGCACTTATCATCCGTAACCGCATATATACCAAACTCAAGGATGCAGAGGAAGAAATGCTGGAAAAGCCTAATTACATGAATGTTCCTGCAGCCATAAGAGAACTGGAGAAAATCGAGATGATCAGGCAGGCTGATGGCATATACAGACTCGACCACGCAGTAACAGCAACACAGAAGATGATACTGAAAGCATTTGGAATTGATGCTAATTATATAAAACGAAAATCAAAGGAGATCAGCGACTGGCTGAATCCAAAGGTACATAAGGTGAAAATCTAAGAGAGGACGTTACAATGGCACGAGGACGAAAGAAAGTATCAACCAGCTCGCTTGATGCTCAGATCGAACATCAGAAGGCTGTAATGGAAAAAGCAAAACTGAAGTATGAAGCAGAGAAAGAAGCACTTGCGGACCTAATAAGGCTTCGTAATGAGATGAGGAAGGAAGAACTTATGGCTGCTGTGATAAAGAGCGAGCATTCTTATGAAGAAATCATGGCATTCATTAAAGGTTCCAGCGAAAGTGAGGAAGAATAAGATGCAGGAGTATTCAAGAATCCTTATTGAGCAATACTGTATGACACACAAAAATACTAAGAAAAGCAAGTTCATGTGGGATTTAGTTGATCTCTCTTACACCATGGAGTGTGAGCCTGAAGAATGGGAAGCGTTACAGCTGGAACGCTATATAAATCAGGAAAGGAACCCTGAACTTCGAGAAGCTTTAGAAGATCTTGACGAATTTCTATTTGGATAATTATAAGCCCTACTGGTAGGCAATAATTGAGCCTATCAGCAGGGCATCTTTTTTTGAGTGGTAAAACTATTGGAAGTTAAGATTGCAACTATATTTGAGAATACCTTGTTGCCGCCAATAACAGACATTCCAGATATAAAGCATAGCAAAAATGAAAATAGATATCTTGCTTACGGATGGACGGTAAGTGAATTCTATGTAAAAGTGTGGTATACTCATCGCAATAATACAATCCGTATCATCGGAGGCAGGAAATTGAAATAATGATGTTCTGTGAACAAAGGGAATCAATATGACTGATAGTGGAAAGAAGTATGAAAATGTCATAAAGGTCTTTATTGAAGATGAGAATATGGATTCTCTGAAGGAATCTTTCTTAAAATTTTTATCAGAGTTAGAACAGTCAGACATACTTTATGACCTTGATGATACGTTGTTCTTACACACTATTGAGATTGCAATTAAAAATGGCTATAGCGCAAAGCAGATGCAGCGTGATTATATTGGAGATCTTAAGGCTATTAATACAGATAAGATGATTGATTCGATTATGAACCAGAGGAACATCTTCGCAGGCTATGTGGTTGAAAACAATGCTCCGATTTGTTACTTGGATCAAAATGTTTTTACGCCTTATATAAGAGGGCAGAAAATAGGATATTCTATTCCAGAGATTTATATTGTCCCCTACAGCCCGGCTCATATTATTGAGATTGGTCAAACAAGGGATACTTCAATTATTGACGAGGAACTGAAGCTTACATGGAAGAAAACAGATGGACTTGAGATTTTGTTTCGAGAGAATACATTTGTGATTTTCAAGGAACATCCCAAAACATGTTATCTTCGAGCATATGATGGAACAGAAGATGTTCTGCTAGCTAAAGAAGCAAAGATGCTTGAGGATAGGATTGAAGATGTTAGATTTGAAGGGTATAGAACTAACAAACTTCGAGATATCTATAATAGTCAAGATCTGGATCATTTTCTGATCAATCATCGAGATCTCGTAGATGAGATTTTGATGAAGATTTCTGCTGGATATGACCTTAAGTATATAGAAGAAAATGGTAGCTGCAATGACTATCATGTGATCAATGGTTTTATTCATAATCTTTATATGGTAATGGATATTTGTGGATTTAAGAAGGATAATAAAGAGCAGAAGATTCGTAGTAGTCGAATTGATATAGAACATTTATTGTATGGTGCTGTTTCTAATCTGTTTTTGACACATGATGAAAGACTCAGGGTTAGAGCAAGAAATATCTATGGTGTTCTAGGGAAGAATATTGAATGCCCGGATTTTTGATTTAACACATTAGGATAGGCGATACTTATGAGCATTTTGGTTCAAAGCAGAAAAATACTGTGGGGAAGATCTGGAAATCGATGTGCATTTCCTGGATGTAATGTAGAGTTGCATCAAGAAGTTGGCGACAGTTCAAGCACGCTTATAGGCGAGGAATGCCATATTGAAGCACAGAGTGGAAACGGACCAAGATTCAATAAGGATTTAACTGAAAAGCAAATCAATAGTTTTGAAAATCTAATTCTGTTATGCCCCAATCATCACAAGATTATAGATGACAATCCTGATGAATATCCTGTTGAACGCCTTAAGAAGATGAAGGCTGATCATGAAAGCCGAGTAAGAAAAGCTCTTGATGATAAGTCAGAGTTTGATGATATGTACTATGAATCTGTTGTATATTACATAGATATGATGTTGGAATTTGACAACTGGGATGCGTGGACATCTTACCTTTTAAGTGCAGATGGTCCAAAGGTTTCAGAAGAAATGCTTGATAGCATTGAGAAAATAAAGCAGTATATCTTGGGACGAGTTTGGCTTGGAAAATACCCAGACTTAGAAGATGCAATTAAGAATCTCCGTAATGTATTAATAGACTTGGTCAATGTTTTTAACAGACATTCAGAGCAGAATAGAAACTGGTATTTCACTGAGAAGTTTTATAAGATTAGACCATATGATGCGAAGGCGGCTAACGAGCTTCTTGAGGAATATCATCAACATGTTTTGATTGTTGATAATTTGACCTATGAAATGACAAGAGCAGCGAATCTGATGTGTGATCTTACCAGAAAACATATAGACCAAACATACCGACTTGCTGAAGGAAAACTTCTATCCTATGATAAATGCCCAGAGTACAGAGCTGGGGAGACATATACTGGACTTGATGAGTTTAAGAAGATATGTAGGGAGCGAGATGTATTTTTTTGATGTCTGATTTTTTGAATACTATTGACGAAATGCCGTCAACTCTGTTATAACTGTCATCAAGAAGTGTTTACAATAAATCAGAACCTTATATCACCAGTATATGTTGGGATTAAGGCGCGATGGAGCACAGAGGATCACAGGCCGATACTTGATAAGCACGATAAGTACATAAGGTATCGAGTGGCGAAGCATACTCTGTTTTGAGTTTTATACTAGATAATATGAAGTGACCTCACATTTGTAGCAACGTGGATTTACCTGTAAACTAATGATTTGACGAAAATCTAAGGTAACAGGAATTACCACATACAAAGGGAGGTCACCATGAATAGAATAATAAAAATCGGTATGGATGTCCATAGTTCAAACTACACACTATGTGCTATGGAGTGTTTTTTGCAAGGGATAATTCCCTAAAATTGCAGAGGCATTTCCCAAAAGTTGCAGCGGGAATTTCCTCATTATTGCATCTGCCATCTCTATACCCGTCTAGATATAGAGAAGTGTTGTTGCAGACATACTTAAGTTAATAGTTACAGATTAGTAACGCTGGTATCGTCGATGCCATCCGCAAGTCGATAGAGACGATCTATATGTTCTTTCGATTGATGCGGATCATATCCACGTTTCAGCTCAACATAAAGGTCATATGCTGGTTCTCCTACAAAATCTCTGGAAAGGCCATTGAATATATCCTGTCTCAGGCCTTCCGCCCATCTTTGGGGTAGATATTTGATAAGAACCTGGCACCATCTGACCACTTCCTCCTCCAGACTGTTTATGGTGTTTACCATTTCATCTGTGAGTTTTAGAAAGTCATCGACCGTCTTACAACTGTCGGTGCAGTCTTCTGGGTATTCATCAGGGTAGTCCTCAGGACAATCTCTGGTTGGTTCACCGGAAGTCAGGAAAGCGACTTCGCTTTCATCAAAATCTGGTACATTGAAAACTTTATCTTTTTCCACGCTTGCCACCTCCCTTCTGATTCAGGAGGTCATTGATGCTGGATTCCCTAAGGCGGTTGTTTTCGCCAGGAAATAAGATCAGGTGGCAATGATGCATTAGCCTGCCAATGAGAGCTGCAGTCATCTGCTCGTCATAAAGGACATTTACCCATCTTGAGAACTCAAGGTTGGTATTGAGGATGACAACCTTCTTCTCATGAATCTCAGAGAGGTAGTCAAACAAGAGCTGCGCTCCAGTCCTGTTATAAGGTACATATCCGAATTCATCAAGGATGAGGATTTCTGCTTTGTTAAGCTTTTTGTGCAGTGCAGAAAGATTTCCCTTTTCCTGTGCTTCAGACAGAAGATTGACAAGTGATGCAGTCCTGAAGAACTTGACTGGAATACATCTGTTACAAGCGGCTATTCCGATGCAGATGGATAACATAGTCTTTCCTGTACCGGTACCGCCATACATTACGATGTTGTTTCCGGATTCAAGGAATTCCAATGACTTAAGGCTATCAAGAGTTACATCTGAAGGAAACTGTACTTCTGAAGCATTAAATGCCGAGAAGTTGGTCTCATATGGAAATCCGGCTGTATTGATATACTTTGATACACGACAGGCCTTTCTATACCTCAGTTCTTCCTTGAAGAGGTTGTATACGTACTCCTGATGAGTATCGCCTTCCTGCACCATGGCATTCTCTGCAAGGTTAACGGAAAGTCTTAGCTGTTTACAACAAGATGCGATTGCTTCTCTGTAATCATCCATTAGCGGCACCTCCCTTCTTAAGAGCCATGTCATAAGCTGAGAGATTTACAGGCATCTGTATGATGCCAGGAACACTTTCCTGCGTTGACAATGGTGGCAGAAGCGGAACGTCCGAATAAAGCCTTCTGTAGAGATTTTGAAGGCTGTCTGGATCATTAGCCTGATACATAAGAGCCTGTTCCACAGTGTTGATCGCGCTTTCAAATCCAGTGCGCTCAGTCTGCTCTGCAAGGGCTTTTAAGATCTTGCTCCTGTCGGTACTGCTACAGTTTCTGACATACTCCTGCATTGAGGCAGGCATCATGTCATAAATGCCACTGTTGAACAAAGAACGAGGCTTTCTGGATATGGTTCTGAGATATGGTACCCAATCCATGGATGACTGCTTACGGTCTCCATAAAGCCTTCTGTGCGTGACTATCGGATTATGTTCCATATCCATCACACAGACCTCGTTAGAGGTGATCTTGAGCCATACAGAGCTGCATGAATGTTCAGGAGATACAGAGTATTCATGCTTACCAGCTTCAAGAGTAAATCTTCCCCACTTATCGGTCTTTGCTACTTCGTATCTTGCATAGTCAAAGTCGGTATCAGGGAGAGGATGAAGAACCTTCTTATCTTCTTCAAAAAGGCTCCTGATAGTAACACCTTCGTGTCGGTAATGCTCTCTGTCAAAGTCCTCATCAGCTTCCTTTAGAAGCTGTCTGTTCTGGTCTGCCAGTTTAATGAACCGCGGTATCGGAACAAGGAAGTTATGCCTTGAGTAGTTGACCTTATTCTCAACGTTGCCTTTTTCATTACCTGACTCTGGGTTCATGAATTTAAAGCTGAATCCGTAGTGGTTACTGAAACGAAGGAACTTGTCGGTTATACTTCGCTGGCCATCCTTCATGATCTTGGTAACGATGGTAGAGGTGTTATCAAACCATATCTCTGTAGGAACACCACCTATGTGCTTGAAGATGGCAATCATGCCTTCCATGAAACACTCGGCATTTTCACCGTACATGAGCTGAGGAAAACCTGCATTACTGTGTGGAAATGATAGTACAAGGTATTTGCCTTCACACCGCATGCTGTTCTCATAGAAAACAGCAGCCCCGAAATCAGCTTGGGCTTCTCCTGGGAAATGGATGAGTGGGATGAATCCTTTTTGTTTATCAAGGTGCATCTGTTTCTTTTTGAAGGCAACATACTGGGCCACAAGACGATAAGAGCAGTCAAAGCCTTCAACTTCTTTTTTGAGTCTTTTATAGACTCGCTTAGCGTATGACGCTGCTTATGTGGAGCTTTCTGATCATCAAGTAACCAGCTGTCGATGATTGGCTTGAAACGGTCCAGTTTTGGACATATAGCCTCCGGATCTGATGGTTCTGGTTCCGGCAGGTTGAAATCGGTCATATCGAGATATTTGACTATGGTCTTACGATCGTGACCGGTCTCTGCAATGATGGCAGGAATATCAAGACCTTGCTCATAAAAGAGCTGTCTGATATGATTTATCTTGTCCATTGCAATCATACTCCTTTCTCTTCCTTAGATTATTGTCTGCAACAACAATTTAAGGATACAGAAGATAACGGTATGTCTGCAATGGATGTTTGATATTTCCTTAAACTCACATGCGATATATGGGCTTAGGGAAGTACCAAACAGCATCTGCAATAATAGGGAAATTCCTCATGCAACTTTGAGGAATCGTCTCTGCAACTTTAGGTACATTAATTATGCAATAAACAATATAGGGCAATCTATAACGGGGATCGTGTCATAGCGATTATGAATGGTACCCAGGAAAAGTCATGGAGCTGCTTAGGAATTATTTACCTTGAGGAGCTGAATAAGATGGTTAACACATGGACCATGTATCAACTTAGATAATATTTACAAGCAATAATAGTAATCTACTTGAAGTGCCGTTCATTATGTATCAAAGCCGGGTAGTATCAGTAATGCAAGTCAGAGAGGAACATGGCCTTAAAGCTGGAACGAGCATCAGACCTTACCTGACAAAGGAACAGATTGAAGCAATAGACCTGCTTCAGAGGGTAGATATAGGGCTTTTGATTTCTACACCAGACTTCCAGCAATGCAAGCAGTATCTTGAATGGTTTTACTTGAAGAAGTTTTCTTGAGGGAGGTGCGGTATGGCTTTGAAGATCAGAGAGACGGATCTATTAAACAGCTACAAGAAAGCTACACCTGAGAAAAGACTATCGCTGATGCTGGAGTATTACCCGGATTTTCCGGGGATGCTCCACAGAATTGAAAAGAAAACGGAGTACAAGATCAAAACTGAGCATGAAAACATACGTAGCCGAAGTAGGGCTGAGTTGGATGTGCGAGTGCAGACATCATTTATAAGCAATCCAACATCAAATGAAGCTATTAACAACGTTACTCTTGAGGAAGCGTTTAAAACCGGTGAAATTGACATGACCTTGCTCAAAGGTATGGAAAAGGCTTCGGAATATGCAGAAACCATCAGGATGATAAGTCCCAACTTAAAGCTATCTATCATCTATCTGAAATAACTAACAAACAACGTAAGCTCTATGAGCTTATGGAAGTTCCTGTCCCTACATAATCCTTGGTATAAAATGACGGGACTTTAGGCTGCATTGTTGTAATGCGTGATGGGTGCAAAGTGCAATATATATTTTTTTACATACAGGGAAAGAAGGTTAAATAATATGGATAATAAAAAAGAAAATAGTAATCAGAATAATTTTAATGGTATAACAAATTTTAATGGCTCTGTTCAATTTGCTGTAGGAAATATTTATAACGGTACTCGTCTTGAAGAGGAAAAAAATGCGAACTATACACCGGAACCGTTATGGAGAAGCCCTTTTACGTTAGCTGTTCTGACTTGGATCAGTGTATTTATAGGTATTATAGGAGTCATTCCTATTGGAAAAATAATAAAAAATGCATTAAATGTTTTAAATGGAAATTTTCAAGTTGATGCAAATTTAGATGTGCAAAGGTATCTTTTATTTTTTGCTGGGGTTGTGATTCTATTCGTATTAGTAATTAGTTTGAGAAGAATTGCAAAGAAAGAAATTAGAATTCCTTTGATTTTGAATTTAGCAATTAATGGATATGGTAAAAGAATTACAATAGAAAAAATACAAGCTGGTAAATGTCCAAAATGTGGAGGAGAAATGAAATATTATAATAAACCAGTTGAGTGGAGAGATATAATTTATAGTGATGGAAGAATAAAACGCGAAATTACTAAAAGAATTCCAGTTTTGGAGTGTAAAAGAAATAAGGAACACTTTTATTTAGTGGATCCTGCAGAAAGTAAAATCCAGTGATTAGGTTGCATTAGTGAGTAAAGTATTCATCAGGGGAAGGGTACGCCTAGAGCGGAACTAGAAAGCTCCAGATGACACCGGAAGTAATGGAAGCATTTCTTCGCATTCTATCCAATCGTAAGAAACTTAAGTGAGAGCCAATTGCCTGAAATAACATGGAAAAAATGAGATTTTTTGAGAAGAAAGTGAACTCTCAAGTAAAATTGCACAAAGGTCGAAAAGTCAGGATTTACAAGGCTTTGAGAAGATTTGAGGAGATAAAATTAGTATGATAAAGGTGTTATTCATCTGCCACGGCAGGGCACTAATCGGTAGCCTCAAAGTCTCTGAAATCAAGGAATAAAGGCAATCGCAACCTGGATTTACAACCCGTTTACAATTTTTGTGAGGGCAATAATCCAAGGTGTAAGCCGATAGGATAGGAAAACAGAAAAAATATGATCAAAATACTGTTCGTCTGCTGGGGCATTACACTTACCGAAGCCTGAAACCTTGATAATTCCGATGCTTTCAGCGAGAACAGCAACTATTTACAACTGATTTTCAACATTTGAAATTGCCACGATATGATGAAAATTGAATATGGCGGCTGCTTATCCTTAAGCAGCATTGGTTACAAAAATACAAACCCACTCGGGAGTGTCAAGAAGATATATGTTACGGTGTATGACTTGACGATCCTGGGTGGGTATTGTTATTTACGACAATTCTATAGGATGAAAATGTCGGTATATATGCCGGTGTAAAGTGTCGGCTAGAACAGTAAAGTGACAAGAATTTGTCCCAAAAGGATTGACGTTTGTCCCAAGGAACAATATAATAATACTGAAGTATAAGAGCATCCGTCTGAGAGGAATAAAACAATGAAAAAGCAAAGTATTATGAATTTGGTTAGATATCATGTTGAAAAGAATGAGGAGGCTTTTATTTCTGAGGTTGCTGAAATAGCAAGAGAGTTTGATCAGAGCGGTGATTCTGCTATGGCAACATATCTTATGGAATTAGTGTCTAGTGCAAATTATTATGTGCCGCAGAGTTCATATAAAAATCTTCACTATTTGACAAAGGTTGACTATACCAATACTCCGTTGCTATTACCGGAGATTATTGAAGAGGATATATTGGGAATAACCAGAGCTATCAGCGAAAAGTCGGATTTGAGTAAATTCTTATTTTATGGAGCTCCGGGAACCGGTAAGACAGAATCCGCATATCAAATAGCACGTATTTTGGGAAGAGACCTTTTGAGGGTTGACTTTGAACAGCTCATAGATAGTCGGCTTGGAGAGACAGCCAAGAATGTATCGATTCTGTTTGACGAGATAAACCATCTTGCATTCGGAAAAATTATTGTATTGATGGATGAGATTGATGCATTGGTACTGGATAGAGTTAATGCCAATGACTTGAGAGAGATGGGGAGAGTCACCTCTACATTTATAAAAGAATTAGACAGGTTAAACGAAAACATCATCATAATAGCTACTACAAATTTGTTTACTAACTTTGATAAAGCTATAGTACGAAGGTTTGATGCTACGGTATCGTTTGACAGATACTCAAATGATGACCTGATTGAAATAGCGGATTCACTTCTGTCTTCAACATTAAAGAAGAATGCTAATTCAAGGCAGGATATGCGACTTTTTAATAAAATCCTTAATAATCTGAAAACGATTCCTTATCCGGGAGATTTGAAGCAGATTATTAAAACGTCGGTGGCATTTTCAAGCGAGGCTAATGAGTACGATTATCTGAGAAAGATATATTTTGCATTAAACGATAACAAAGAAATAGATATACAAAGACTTAGCGATGAGGGTTATACAACAAGAGAAATTGAGATATTGTCCCGTATTCCAAAGAGCAGTGTGTCACGGAAATTAAAGGAGAACTAAGATGAATCCGTTACTTCAAGTAAAACTCAGATTTACAGGGGAAAAGAATAATCAAAAGCCCGGTGCGAGAAACCTGCGTGCCAAAGCTGAAACTTCAACGGAGAAGATAGATGAGTTGATTGATAGTTTACGCGCTGTTCTTAGGTTTTATAAAGATAATCCGCGCATTACTGACAAAATGATGATTGATATTTGGTATAACGATATTATTGCGAAATCCAATCGTGTAAGAGAATTGTTGAAACCAAGTCGACAATCGACTAATGATACTGTGGTTGGCGCAAGGTTTTCGGATGCACCCGAGGGAGAAGAAAACCATATTATTACACATTATGTTGATGAAAAAACAATCAATAAAACAATAGAAGAATTACAGGTAGCTAAGGAATTTCTGCAAAAAAGATTAGGTGGGAAGGCTACACCTATGAACTTTGCTGAACCTAACAGCAATATTGATTATGAAGGATTTTCACTTGGAAAGGGAAAGCTTCGGGACTTGATCATTGATTGCTCGGTTGTGGAAAAGTTCGACGTTCCACGTGTTACGGAAGTTCCTGACAGAGATACATTTTTGATTACGTTTTATAAGTCTGAGCTTTCTTTATCGCTTTTACTTGAAAAGCTAAGGATAGATGATGCTCAATTACCTTACACAGCATATGGAGATGATACTATTTCTGTCACAAGAGATTTGTTTGAAATCATAAATGACAAGATACCATACATGATTTCTATGATTTCGGCAGATTTATCATCAATTACTTTAGAAGATATATCTCCGAAAAAGAGAGATGAGTATGATATCCCCAAACCCCAAAATGAGCCTGTGATAGGAGTTATTGATACTTTCTTTGACGAAAGTGTTTATTTTGGCAGCTGGGTTGACAATAACGATTATATAAGTGATATGGAAAAATATCAGAACGATTTAGCTCTTAGAGATCATGGAACCGAGGTTACTTCAATTATTGTTGATGGTCCCAGAATGAACCCATGGCTTGATGATGGATGCGGAAGATTTAGAGCTCGCCACTTTGGGGTTTGTTCCAGCAGAATTTCAACGATACGATTGGTTAAAAAAATCAAAGATATCGTGAATGAAAATCCGGATATACATGTATGGAACCTTTCGTTAGGAACAGATGATGAGGTGTCAAGAAACTTTGTATCATTCGATGCTGCGGCTTTAGATGAAATACAAGCAAAAAAGAATGTGATCTTTGTAGTTTCCGGAACAAATGACAATCGTGAAACTAGGGAGGGAATCTTAAGAGTAGGTTCGCCTGCGGACTCGCTGAATTCACTTGTAGTAAACTCTGTCAGGAGAGACGGACAACCGGCAAGCTATTCCAGAAAGGGTAATATTCTTTCATTTTATAATAAGCCGGATGTTTCTTATTATGGCGGGGATTACGATGACAGAATTACTGCATATACATCCTATGGAACTGAAGGGGTATATGGCACATCATTTGCCGCCCCCTGGATTAGTAGGAAAATGTGTTACCTGATAGATGTAATGGGAATGCCGAAGGAAGTCGCTAAGGCATTAATAATTGATTCGGCGGCAGCATGGGATTACAAAACAATGGCTATAAAAAGCAAGTCTGTTCTGGGATATGGTGTGGTTCCAGTAGATATCCGAAAAATCGTGGAAACAGAAAGCGACGAAATTCGATTTGTTGTTTATGGAACTTCGGATTCATACCGCACAGCTAACTATGCAATTCCAGTGCCGAAGGATGATGATAATAAGTATCCTTATGTTGCCAGAGCAACATTGTGCTATTTCCCGGAATGCTCAAGAACACAAGGCGTTGACTATACAGACAGGGAGTTATCTTTAAAATTCGGAAGAATTGTGGATGATAAAGGAAAAATCAGCGATATCAATGATAATGTCCAGGATGATCCGGATAGCAGAATGGATGAGAGACAGTCACGAAAAGAATTCCGCAAATGGGACAATACAAAGTTTATCTCTCGAATAGTTAAGAACAGCAACAAACCTGTGAAATCATACGATGATCGGTTATGGGGCCTTTCTGTAACATCAAAGGAAAGACTCAGTACACAAATGAGGGAGCCGTTAAATTTCGGTGTCGTTGTCACCTTGAAAGAAGTAAACGGTATTAACCGGATAGAGGATTTTATTAAAGCATGTACGCTGCGTGGCTGGATTGTAAATAGGATAGATGTTCAAAATCAGCTGGATATTTATGCGTCGAGTCAGGAAGAGATACATTTTGAGTAGGATATGAATTATTAGCAATAAATTATAACGAGATAGCAGTGTAAAGGCTGTTGATTTAGAGACTAAAACAAAAGAAAAATGGAGAAAGTTACAATATGAACGTTATGCTAGAGACACAAAAGATTGCGGCGGTCGTTTTATTTAAGGATTTACATTCGAAGAAAATGGATGTGTACGATGTCTTGGCAGCTTTTATTGGGGACATTATTGTAGAAAAGGGGTTAACTAAGTTTTCTGCGGTAGATATGAGCAGATATCTTGTAGATGATTTTGGCTTTGATTCTATTCCACAGAATGTGATTAAAAATGCAATTAGAAGAACTGAATTGACTGAATCAAGAGATGGGTTCTTTCTTGTTAAAAGAGAGTGCATTACAGGGACGATAAGTTCGATGGGGCCTTCGCTTGAGGAAGAAATAGCCAAAAATGACGATATCATAAATGGCGTTTGTACATACATAGAAGGTAAAAGAGAAAACAAATTAAGTGAAAAGGAGAAAGCAGAAATAACCAAGTCTTTTTGCGCTTTTTTGTTAGACTCTAAATGCGAACAGAAATATATCGCAGAAGTTGCTTCATATATCATTTCTTTGGAGGGGACTCCTGCTCAAAAAAGAATTGAGGAGATAACGGAGGGTGTATATCAGTATGCGGCACTAACGTACAATGAAGATATCTCCAAAATAGAAAAACTGAAGAATGATATGGTAATCTTCTTAGATACAGAAGCATTGCTTAGCTTTGGAGGATTTCACGGAGAGATTCATAAACAGTATATAGATGAAATGCTACAGTTGATTTCAGAGATAAATGAAAAAACACGTAAAAGATATATGTCCGTTAAATATATGGATTATGTAAAAAAAGAAGTAGATGATGTTTTCAATTCTGCTATTTTTTACGTGCAAGGAAAAAACTTTTATACGCGTGACGCGGCTGAAAGTATAGCGGAAGGCTGTAAGTCCGAAGAAGATGTAATGGAAAAAAGAGCAAATTTCTATTCTCGGTTAAAGGCAAAGGGGATAATGGAATTTGCATTTCCAGACAGATATTCTGAGAAAAATGCAAAATATAATTTAGAGGGCGACACTGCTTTAAAAGACTTGGTTTCAGAAGAGGTTTCGGAAAAAGACGTCGAAAAGGGTGTAAAAAGAGTAAGCGACATTAACAAGTTAAGAAAGGGAATGCAATATAAAAATTTTGAAGAAATAAAATTTGTTTTCGTGTCAGACAACGGAAAAGTCCAGACGGTCAATTCTTATTATTGTAAACGGTTAAACTGTTATAATTTTGTCATGGGATGCGGAAAAATGACAAATATTTTATGGCTGAAGATGAATAAAGGTTTATCAAAGGCAGCGCTTCCATCATCGTTAGAAGCTATTACTCGATCCAGAGTTGTAGTTTCAAGTTTTACTTCAGCGAAAATGCGAAGCGAAATAAAGATAGTGAATTCAAAGATTGAGTCTGGGGAATTGGAAAGAGATGCTCTTTATGAAATGCTCGGTGAGTTTAAAAACTACGCAAAACGACCGGAAGATATTACTGCGGATTCTTTAGATATTAATATACGTTATATTGAGTCAGAGATGAAAACATATGGCGAAGAGTTGTCACTCTATAAATCTGAGGTCGAGACAGAGAGAGGAAAACGTGGTACGGTGGTTAATGCTTTTAAACAGTACTCGACCTTGGTTGAAAGACGAGATTCTTTGATTCGTGATAAGGATGAAAAGAATTTGCAACTTGCGGAAATGATGAAGCGTAACAAAATAGCAAAGGTTATATGCTGGAGCATAAGAGGAATTTTGGTTTTGATTTGCTTCGTAGTTATATGGGGGCTGTTATCAATTATTAATAAGGACGTTATGGTTGAATGGGGGGCAAACCGAGAGTGGCTTTTAAGTCTGATTATTACAATGCTATTTACTGCTATAAACATAATCTGTGGTAAAAAAATCGAGAAAGAAACTATAATAATTGGACTACTTAACAAAATAGATTTTAAGGTATCCTGCTGGTTAAATGCGACATCGGAACAGATTGATAATCTGAAATTTCTTCTGGAAGGAATTGAAAACGAGTTAATTGAGGCTGAAAAAATGATGGATGAATATAAGTCACAAGCTGATGCAAGTTAAGGAGAGCATCGTGTTTGGGGACAATAGACATAAGCGTTACGATGAATGTGTATACTCATGTTTGCTTAGATGATGCGGAGGAAGAACTTAAGCACATGGAGGAATTCAGAAAAGCACAGGAAGAAATCGAAAAGAAGAATGAAAAACCTGTTTCCCAGAAAATGTTCAAGGTTATATAAGAATTATGGATAAAGGCGCTCTGGCTTAACTGCTGGAGAGCTATTTTTATGGTAAGCGCTAAAGTGTGTCCTGAACATCGAGATATTATTCAATAATTATCGGTGGTGCTGTACTGGAGATGAGGGAAGGCCCCTCGAAGTCGATATTCAGGTATAGACTTCAAATCACCTTTAGGTGCTGTGCTGAAAAGTATGGTACTGAGCGTAAAGGAGTAAGGCTACTTAAAGTAGTCAGATGCGTATTATGGAGCTGAACGAAAGTGAACCGACTGATGAAGCATCGTTAATACATAAGCGTAGTCGAAACCGTAGGCTTTTTGACACAGACGGGATATAAACCCAGCGGATACCTGATTACTGGCTGGGTGGCTACCGGTGTAAAAGCGGCAGGAACATAATACAGGCTCTAGTACGGAACAGGAGAATCCGGGTTGGCAATGATAAGTGAAAGTCACAAGAATGCCAAATTCGAGGGCGATAATAGCGAAGTGCTGACCAGGTGCGGAAGAATTCGTAGTAGCTATGAAACTCTTGTAATGAGAGTGGAGCGAAGGGATTCTGCTAGTCGACTCATGTTGTTCTTAATCTCTTAGTTTGTCCCCAAGCTGCTCTTATGTACTGTCATGAGACTGCTCAGGTTGATGTCATCAGTTCCTGATGATTTCCGGATGGCCAGAGCCATCCGTACCATCGTTTTGTATAGATTTATTTACATTTGTGTTCCTTGACAAGTTTATAAAGTTCATTCAGTGCGAATGATATTGCTGTTGCATCATCAAAGCTCAGAAGATCTGATGCCTCCAGTATTACCACATGGTTGTTATCACATCCCCACGGAGTATCTATGTAGCATCCGAATCCTTTATTGGGGATACATAAGTACATTCCCTTTTTGCAGCGATCAACAATAAGCTCAAATCTGTCATCAAATGCGTATAGAAGTGCCTCATAAGGCTCGTGGTATATCTCGCCTGGAATAAGAACTGCATCGTGCCTTGTGATGTTGAAATCATCAGGTTCGTCTCCGTAATAGGTGACAACCGGAAATTCAAATCTCATCATGACACCTCACTTCCCAGCATCTCGTGTTCAGTAACAAACTGAACCTGATGCTCATCAATGAGACGCTTGTTCTGCTGGCTTGCATACATAAGACATCCGTCACAGATGTGATTAATACGTCTTGGTATGCCCGTTGAGACTTTATAGATCTCATCTACCGCTTTATCGGTAAAGATGTCCTTCCGTCCCTCAGCATACTCAAGATGTGAATCGATGTAATGCTGGGTCTCGGCCCTGTCAAGATGTGGGATAACGCAGCTTATGTCTATCCTGTACCTTACTGCAGCGTATCTCTGGAGCTTAAGCTTATCCCAAAGTTCACTCTGTCCGACGAGAACAAGTGCCATGGGGCTCATTGAATCAAAGCGATAGTTCAAAAGGAACCTGAATTCTTCAATGGTCTCCTTTTCAAGAAGATGAGCTTCATCAAGGATGCAGACTACTTTCTTTCCCTGGACACCACGGATTATCTCAACTTCCTTTTGGAGCTGACGCTTGGCATCGCCCCTGTAAAACTTGGATTCTATCCCCAGCTGGTCAAGCATTCCTTTGTAGAACCATCTCGGAGTAAGCTTTGAGTCCGAAATATAGAGGAACATGTACTCATCTTTTGGAAGTGATGTTACAAACTTCCGTATAAGCGTTGATTTACCACATCCGGCATCAGCAGTGACTACAGCAAAGAGCTGCCTGTCTGCTACGTAAGTAAGCCTTCCAAGAGTTTCACTTATTGCAACAGATTCATAGAGCTTATCCGAAGGAACATTTCTTGTAAATGGAGTGTTCTTCATTTCAAAGTACTGCTCATACATGGCTGCCACCTTCCTTTCTGTAGGATGCGAAAGAAATGGCATCTGTAAGCTGCTTCTTTGACTGCTCATGTTTCTTTTCGAGAGCATCAAGGAATCTTGATGTCTCAGGAGCAGCCTGCTGTATGCTGATAGGAAGCGTTTCATTCTTATCGCAGTATTCACCAATCTTGAGAGGTTTTGCCGTAAAGGACTCAATACCTGGATAAGAAATGGTGAGTATATCCGGAGACAGTGGATCATATGCAACTTCTACTACCTGACCTATAAGAGCCGGTTTGGTCTCATACTTCTTGCCCTTAAAGCTGATGCACGCGCCTTTATCTACGTTACGCGTGGTATGGTAGAGAAATGCTTCAGCTACTGTATCGGCACTGATAAAGGTCAGAGGTCTCTTGTCACGATTGAACTCCTGGATGGGAGTTATCCCTTCTTTAGGGATGGTAACACCAATACTCTCGTAGTATTCCTTTATCCCATCGTGAGGCTTTTTGTTATAGTACTCCTCAAGGAAGATGAACCAGAGGCGGTTAAGTTCTTCGACAGAAGTGATGTCTTTGAGCTTTGCTTCACGGATGAAAGCATCGACTACCTGGTGGAATTTTTCCACCTTACCCTTACTTTTTCCGCTCCTTACTCTGGCATGTCTTATCCTTATGCCGAGTCTGGTAAGAGAAAGCTTTAATTGTTTGGCAATGTACTGTGATCCGTTATCAAAGTAGCAGGCATCAAACTTTCCGTACCGGAGGATGACTTTCCTGAATGTGTCCTCAACTATGATTTCTTCCTGATTGTCATAAAACTGAGAGGACAGTATCATCCTGGAATGGTCATCTATTGCAGATGAGAGATATGTCTGGACTTTCTTTCCATTTATGGTGAGTATAGGTCCGTACTTAATATCTCCCTGTACCAGCATCATCCTGTGAGGTTTGCAGAACCTCTTGGACGAGCTTTCTCTGGCATCGGAATAGACTTTGAGATGTTTTGTTCCAAAGCCCTGTTTGTACATATGTCTCTGAAGAGTAGATCTTTTCAGTACTCCGAGTGGGGCTTTGCCTTCGAGTTCAAGGATTGTTATGATCTGGTCAACAGATCTACCTGGCACTTCAAGCCTTAACTGTATGGCTTCTTTTACAAGGTTGTCAAAGTTCTCCGGCAGCTTGTGTGAATGTACTCCTGATTTCGGGACGGGCTTAAGTCCGGCAAACTCATTATCGCGGAATGAACTTTCATACCTGTACAGGGTTCTTGTTGAAATCTCATTCTGTGCCGCGATATTGTTGCGCATCTGGATCCTTTTGGAATTATCCATCTCCGGATCCAAGAGCGGTGATATAAGTCTGAAACGTTCAAGAGCCTCACGTTCCTGCCATTTGGTGGTTTCAATGCTATCGTTCATCTTTAGTTACCTCCTATAAGGCAACTATACGGAACCTGATTTTGACACTCAAAACAAAGTAGGTGCAGAAATTTTACCAGACCGGGACCAGATATCCACCGCTGTTATATATGGCGCGGAGAATATATCCCAGCCAGTGAGGCCTGACTTCAAGATCCTTGATAGCACTGAGCATGGCATGCCTGACTTAAGGAAGTCATCACTGTTATCAAGCAGCCTGTATATGGTATTACGAAGATATCCTTCGGCACGTTCTTTGTTTTCCTTGTACCAGAGGATCCACCTTTTCATGGTCTCCTCACATGGGTAATCTTCGGAATCCGCATCATCTGATGTGACATATCCATCTATGACTCCGGCAATTACTTCTGAGTCATAGTGCTTATATGGTACACTGCAGTCTGGAATCTCATTATGGAGGGCTCCGCATCCATCGCATTTGAGCCTTCTTATGATGATCCATTCTGTTATGCCGCCTTCCTTTTTATGGATCCTTTTTCTGGAATCGCGGTAGTTAAGCTCTCCACCACAGTGAGGGCACGGTGGTGTGAACTATTGCTCTCAACTAATAATATTTTCTTTGTGGTGAGTTAGTCTGTACTCTGTTATAATGATCATGGTTGAAAAACCACGTCCCGGAGTACACGACTTTCCACGGAGGGTGCTCTGGGACATTCCTTTTCTATGCTGTCTTAATGACAGTATACAGAGCAGTTCCGTGACAAACAAGTTGATCTAATTTATGTTAATTTGAAAGGTCTACAACAGTTATTGGAATAACATCAGATTTTGGAACAGGTAAGTCAAGTGTTATTTCCTTGTTTAAAGAAAAGTATGTTAAGCGTAATGGTCATTATCCCGAAAGAGTTCTTGCAGATAAGATTTACAGAAACCGAATCAATCTTTTTTATTGCAAGGAGCGTGGAATAAGGCTTGCTGGACCAGCTCTTGTAAGGCCAGGCAAAGATACAGTCATCGATAAGCGTACAGAGTACATTGATAGTGTAGACAGAAGCGAAGTTGAGCGTAAATTTGGATTATCAAAACGCAGTCACGGACTGGGGCTGATTATGACAAAGCGTGAGGATACCACACGCAGCTCAATAGTACTGTCGATCATCTTGATGAACCTGGATAGCCTACTAAGGCTTTCTTTGTTCCAAAAATTGATTTTGATATTTTCAAGGTACAAATATTGTTTTATTTTATACGAAAGTGTCGGCTGAAAAATCAACCGATTGCTGAGCATATACTATATTAGCCATTATTGGCGACATAAATGTAGGATAAACGAAGAATATCTTCACATAGAACAGGATTAAGCTTTAAAGTCTCAATATTAAGATTAAAGCGTTGTATCTGATACATTAATTCCCCATCTTCATAATGTTTCTCATATACTCTAAATAATGACTCCCTGAGGCTGCATTCTATAGCATAAACAGTTGGCCAATCATTATTGTTGTCGCTCATAAGACAGGTATGAAAAGCAAATAAATCATTACTGTTAATGAAATTTGGCACAGCTTTATCATAATTACATACTTTGCCTAATTCCATAAGCTCAGTCTTGATTTCATCAATGCCTATGGTTCCCTCTTTCAGATCTGATTTCAAGGCATTGTAATATACATACAGTGATAAGAACTCCAGTTTGTCGGCCAAGGGGATGCTGTCTTGACACTCAGCATACTCATAGTCTTCAAAGCATTCATACAGACAACTCCCGAATCGTGTTAATTGAATAGTAGATGGTTCTTTTTCTTTGAATACTTGTTTAACAAAAAAATCTATATTGAGATAAAGCCCACTGGCGATAGTGTTGCAATATTCATATATTAATTCTGGTTCGGAAGTTATATCCGAGACATCATTTAATAAGGTAATCAATTTTAAATAACACTGTACTGTTTTTGCCCACAAAAGAGGAATCGCATTTTTTATATCATCTTCATGTGAAGGATTACCATGAATTACATTATATTTCCTAACGGTGAAGGCTTCTGGATTAAAGTCGCTTGCTATTGTTTGCTCAACAAGTTCATACATTAAAAAGTTTTCTCTGTGTACAGATTGGTTAGGATACCTACTGAAAACACTAGTACCGAAATCAATAATATGCACATGTTCATCAGTATCAATCATTATATTATTAGCATGTACATCACCATGAATAATCCCTTTTGATTGATAAATAACTATTGCATCAAAAATCTCTGTTAGCATGTGGATTCTCTTACGCATATTGAGGTTTCTTTTCAGCCAGGCATTATAAGTGCAGCCATCTATTAATTCCATTGAAGAACATAGGCATCCGTTTTCAGTCCAAGCATCATGTACACTTGGAAAATGGGGGTCATTTAACGCTGCAACTTTCTGGACTTCAGATAGATACTGATCTTTTCTAATCATGGATGTATTGCCTACTTGGCGTGGGAGCCAAATTTTAATTGCCTCTGTTCTTTTAAGAACCTTGTGTTTGCCACATATTACTACACCATTAGCACCGGGCTCTCCTATTGGTTTCAGATCTTCATAACGGTCGAATTTTGGCTCTATCCAGTCATTGTTTATTTTTACCTTCATTATTCCATCTATATTTTTATAGTTTGGATTTGGCATATACCATTCCTCCGATTATTTGACGGTTGTATCGTTAGTGTATGCTTTTTGGTCATTTCAGGATCCCAATAGCATTATCAATGCACTGTCTTGATATGATCAAGCTATCAGCTTCATACATACATAATACTATAGAAATATGATATCACCAAATGGGAACAGTGCAGAATAATTGCAAAAAGAGTTTTGGGGAGGGGTTGGACGAAACCACTCCCCAAATGCGTGTGATGTAAAAGGATCACCTGGTGTGTCGACAGGTGATTGTTAAGAAATATATTTCTTGGGTTGAATGAAAAAGTGAATTCTACTTATACTTCAATTGTCTCTTGAGAAAATGGTACAAGAAATTATTTTTACTCTACTCTTGTACATACGATTATAGTATTTTCAAGGGATATACCAAAATCAATAATCCTCGATATTATCAGATATGTCAGATGATTGATATTTTGCAATAAGTGAATCAATTTCACAAATAAGGCGTTTTCGATTGCTAATGCTTGTATATTTCAAGCTGCCAAAGTTTAAACTTATTAGTTTTAGCATAAACCCCAAATCCCAAGATAGATTATCCAAAAAAGATTTGAGCTGATTATCTGTTTTTAAAGCATCCTTGTTTGATGCTATGGTAAATTTTTCTAAAATATTACTAATACAACTAGAACTATTATTATCAAAATTATTTACTATTGAATTGATTTTTTTATTATTATGTGCATATTCATTTCTTGTAGTAGTTGAAAGAAAATTATACTCATGGAGAATATTTTTTGTTTCTTTTATCAAGATGCGATATTCTTCACTGCTCAGTTCTTTTTGATTTTTGTATTCTTTAATTTTTAGGCTATAAAATAAAATGCAGTATACAAAGATGTATGGGGTGAACGTGCAATTTTTATCAAGAATACTGTTCATTTGTGAAGCGGGAAGATATATTTTTATAAAAGTTTTAAACTCGTTACGATCCTTACAGTACCACCGATTAATAGGCAAGGAGTTATCTATAATATCTTCGGGTGGGAGAGCTTCATTAGAGTTAATTCTATAGTTCAAGAGTTCTCTAGAAATATCGTTTTTCTCTAGAAAATGGTTTATATAGTCAATTAACTCAGATGAAATCATAATATTTCTGACAGTGGTGTCATAATTATAGAACCATAGCTGTTCCTCTATTTCGCGATTTGAATATTTATGTTCAAGTGATTTGTATAGGTATTTTATCGTTTTATCATCATCTTTTTCCTTGGTAATATATTTTAGAACTAAATACAGTTCTGTTGAGTCCAATGTACTGAAATCGCCTCGCTCCATCTTGGTAATATATGCAGGACTTTTGTTAATATGATTAGCAAGATCTTTTGATGTTATTTTATTTTGCAGCCTTATTGTACGAATAATCTCAGCCAGCTCTGGTGTTAAGGTTTCTCTAGACATATGGCGTCTCCTTTGTGGTAAAAAAATTTACTAAAATATTTGATATCTATTGTTTTATAGTATATAATAAGCACATAATAATACTAACACAGTTTCGATGGAGGAGATATGGTTATGGCAAAAAAAAGAGTATTTGTTTCATTTGACTATGAAAACGACAGACATTACAAGTTTTTACTTGATGCGTGGGATGCAAATAAAAATATGGATTTTACATTTAATGATTGTTCATCCGACGAGATTCACACAAATTCAGTAACTGTAGTTAAATCAGGGCTTACTAGACGAATAAATGATACTGAATATACATTGGTCATTATCGGAAAAGAGGCTAATAAACTTCATAAGGACCATTATGAAATCGGATATAAAAATTGGATAAATTTTGAGATTGCAAAAAGTAAGGATAATGGTAACAAAATTGTAGCAGTAAAGATAGATAAGTCATATGAATCTCCTGATGAGCTAAAAAATGCAGGGGCTTCCTGGGCGATGAGTTTTACCCAAGATGCAATTATAAAAGCTTTGAATGAGGCGTGAAATGACATGGATAAGACAGAATTGCTATATGATCATTATAAAGACACCTGTGAGATACAAAGAGAAAATATAAGAATTAGAAATAAAATGTTTGTCTTTACAATAACTGCTATGGCTATATTATTATTGTTATCGTATAGTCCAGATACATGTGGATCAGCCATTCTTGCGTTTTTTGAACATATGTATGGGATTAATATGGCGATTCAGTTCGGATTAATTCAATGTCTAGCCTGGGTTATTTTAACTTATTTTTCTATGAGATATTATCAGACGACAATTACTATTGAGAGAACCTATAAATATATACACAAAACCGAGAACCAACTAAATAAAAATGTTGGCAATTCAACGTTTATTGATCGTGAGGGAAAATCATATCTGCTAGAGTATCCTATCTGCAGTAAACTTATGGATAAAATTTACAAATGGATTTTTCCATTATTATATTTGGTGGCCATATGTGTAAAAATATTTGTAGAGAGGCGCTTTTCATTAGCTTATGTGCTAGACGTTGTTTTGTTTATATTAGCATTTATACTTTGTGTGTTTTATATGCATTTCAACTACAAAATCGAAAAATCCTATTGCAATAAATAAACGTGCAAAGTTTTCAATCAAAAGTAATAATTCAGTAATGATTTCATATTATTCTTATAAAAGAGGGTTATTACTTTGACAGCGATGCTACATAGGAAAAGCCTTTAAAGAGTTGCGCACAGACAAAGATGCTCTTGGCATGAATATCTTTGAATCTGCTGGAGTCAAAAAGAATTGGATTATGACAAGGCTAAACTTTATAAGTATACTGTAGCTGTTACTATAATGCGCTATAAGAGCGCATAGTTTTTTTACAATTCAAAGGATTGAGTTTTATTACATATATGATAAAAGCTGTTGAATAAATATAAAATATGGTTAGATGATTTTTTAATATGTTTATTGAAATGGGAAAAATGAAAGGAAAAGATTTGGCTTTGGATGTAACGGTGAGTGTCCTTGTGGTCACATATAATTCCAATTTTGATAATATAGTATTTACGTTAGATTCAATAATATCTCAGCAAGGAATAAAGCCAGAGATAGTATGCAGTTTATTTGTCTTGGAATCATAGGAGAGTATATAGGAAAGATATACATGGAGGTAAAGCATAGGCCTAGATATATCATTTCGGAACGTGTTGGTGAATGTAGTATAATAAAATATAATTTGATAATTCATGAAATAATTGTAATTGTATATTAGTTAGCCCGCATTCATGAGTGGTAGAAATGGTAATTGCGAGCCACATTCTGTTCCTTTCATAGGAACAGGTAAAACAAGATCAAAGGATGTTTCTCGAAATGTAGTAGTCAACCAAATTATTCTGTCTTTTCTTGCAGTATCTAAAGGACATAAAAATAAAGAAAGTTTGACTGTCTGTATTTATCCAGGGAATTTCGAAAAATAGACTGGGATGGGCTTTGCGAATTGGTTGAGTATCAAAGTTAATATACGAATGTGGGACCGGCAGATACAAAAACAATTATAACAGCGGAAATAACATCAAAATTGATTGTATATAAAAGTGAGCATGATGTCTGTGAAAATTATGAAGCTCAATTGGATTATAATAGTAAACATAAAGAGAAAATGGACAGGTGTGATCATATAATATAATAAGTAATTTGGTTAAACGGTAATAAAACTGAGTAGAACTGATTGCGGTGACGCTTATATCGAGGAAAATGTAATGAGTACAGATTGGAATGAAAAAAAAATTCCATTTTTCTGGACAGATATTATCATGGGATAAAAAAGATGACTTTCAGAGGTTATTAACTATTGTTCAGAATGATGTGGTGGATGCACTTAATACAACTTTAGAATACGGGTTCGTTTTGGAGTTTACCGCGAATCATCAAGCATTTATAAACAAGTCTCCCCATTTTTGGGCAGAGGTTATGAAATCGTTAAGATTCACATTGATTATGAAGACAGCGAGATTATTTGATGAGAGTAAGGGGGCAATAGGCTTACGAAAGATATTCAATATTTTTGAACAGAGTCCATATAGAGAGACTTTAGAAAATTATCTTGAAAATTACCGGAATCAGTATAATAGTTACCATGATTACATTGATGAGATACGAATGTTAAGAGATAAAATCTATGCACACAATGATAAGAAAGAGTATCAGTTCTGGAAGTATCCATCAGATAAAGACATAGAATTTGAAGAAGCTTTTTGGGGAAATCTTGAAGAAATGCTCATATGGGCAAGAGATTCTCTTCTTCGAATGCGAACGATTATTGGTGATGAATATCCAGTGAATATAGAAATTACAAATGACGTGGGAAATATTTTGACGTTTCTGCCAGAAGACGGTCAATAAGAGATAGTTGAAGAATCATGAAACAATCCCAGACCAAGAAGTCTACATATGTGAGTTTCCGCGATAATTAGCTTTTAATGGACATAAACATTTACGATACCATTTTGCTGAACTAAAGATTTTTATCAAGCTTATGATAAGGCCAAAGGACTCATAACCGTGATTCACGGTAACGATTGTATGCATGAAAGAACTATATTCAGAGATTTAAAGGAAAAGTAGCTGAAAAAACAGATGTTAAAGAAGTCATTTTAGTTGGAATCAGCTATGATAAATTAGGAAAAAAGCACACTTGTAGAATTGAAACCAAGGAAGTATAGGATTTTTGCCATTTTCTGATCTCAGTGAGAATTAGGTGGTTATTATTGAAAATAACCTATGCAAACAAGAGAGTTAAAAAATATTTCACTGACTATTCAAAGATGAAGAAAGGTAACATTGGTGACAGGCACTGTGAAAGTTTATGATTTTGAAGATGACAACAGTTTTGAAACAGCAATTATTATCAGAGGAAAGCTTGAAGAAACTGAGTTTTATGATAGACAGGAAAATGATTTCGAACTACCTGGAGAACTCGGATATTGTCCTGACTGCGGATGCCCACTATATATTGAGAATGATGGTGGGAATGGGGTTTGCATAAAGTGTGTTCCAGATCATTATTAAGGAGAGTAATCCATTCACTGCGCAAACTATGGACGTGTCTGATGTTATGCACAGTCAGAAAGAACAACGTTTTCATGCATATGGCTGGGCAACAACCGGACTTTATGTGAAAATCTGGTAATGCTATAGAGGATCAGATACGATCCGGATTATCGGTGGGATGAAGTTGAAGTAACAGCAGATATAGTATTGTGGATATCTATAGACTTCTACAACAGTCAGGAAATAGGGGAGATAAGAACATGGGATTTCAAGAAAACATAAAAGCATATTGTGAAAATAACATATCTTATTCACATTATCTGACCAGATTTGATTCTGCAATAATAGAGACAAGGAATAGACTGAAAACGATACCTTTCTATTTTAGACATTTTAGTAGACATGATGAAACTCACTCAGAATTAATAATTCAATATTTAGAAATGCTTATAGGCGAGAAATGTATTGGCTATTTGTCAGTTAGTGATCAAGTAATTCTTGTTCTTGCGGCATATTCTCATGATGTCGGCATGGCTCTTGAACATGATCAGATAGAGGAATTGTTTAAGAGCCCAGATTATGCGGATAAACTAAGGAATAGCATACCGGCCGGATATAAGGATTTAGATAAGATTGTGGATGAGATGTTGCAATTTCCAAAATCAGTCGAAAGTTTTGATAAACCAGATGTTCTCAAACTATATTCTGATGTAAGTATTGTAATTGAGAATTTTTTTAGAAAAGGACATGCTGATAGAAGTGCTCAGTTTATAAGTACACATGCAGATATATTTGGATTTCTTGGTATTCGTGGTGCTAAGCTGTTGGCAAAGATATGTGCAAGTCATGATATGAGTATTGAAAGAATAATGGATTTTCCGTTTGAAGAGAATGGTTTCTTTGGTGATTATCTACATCCAAGATTTCTTGCAGGGATGCTTTGCCTTGGTGATCTTTTGGATTTAGATACTGATAGATTTGACGAGGCTATTCTCAGAGCATCGAGTAAGATGCCGATATTATCGTTGTTACATAAGAGGAAGCATGAAAGCATTGAACACTATCTTGTTAAGGATGGCATAATTAAAATATGGGCAGATTGTTCGGATGATAGTGTGTATCATACGCTTTGTGAATGGACAGGCTGGATTAAGGACGCATGTTCCTTTCTTGTTATTAATTGGGATGAAATAACACCAGACGAGAGAATTCTTCCGCCTAGGCTTAAAGAAAATAAGATATTGATTGGCGGGAATGATAAATGGGTCGGATATGCTGATTCGAAAATACATATAGATGTTGACAAAGCTGTTAAACTATTTGAAGGTGCAAACCTATATAAAGGGAAACACACATTTATAAGAGAATTAATCCAAAATGCCATTGATGCTACATTGATTCAGCTGTGTGATGATGCTAATGGCTTGATTAATAAAAAAAATCTAGCTACAGAAGATATTCTTGGCTTAATAAATGATAAAAGGTTGCTCCTTGATAACTATTCTATAACAGGACGATTTTATGCCGTTGATGAGGATTCCCAAGAAAATATTGATTCTGAAGATGAGAAAACTGTGATTTTTGAAATAGAAGATCACGGTACAGGTATATCAAAGTCAGAGTTGGATTCAATAATAGGATTAAAGGGAAAAAGCTCAGCACTAATAGAAAAGATGGCTTATATGCCGGTGTTTTTCAAACCAGCAGGAGCATTTGGTATAGGATTACAATCGGTGTTTCAAGTAGCATCTAAAGTGATTTTTATAACCAAAACAGATGATGAGAAAGCAAAAAAAATCACTATGATAGATCCTTCTTCCACAGGTGCAGTCTACGTAGAAGATTATAAAAGGCGAATGCATCGTGGTACAAAAGTCATGGTTTATATGGATCCGGGAAAATTCACTCAGACAGATTTTGGTTGCTCTGATTATATATACCAGACAACTGCAATCCACAAAATGATATTGACTTGGTTATTCCAACATGCATATAACCTTGGAAAGGAAGAGGCTCCAGGGTTTGAGGCTAGGAGACAGACTGAGGACTACTTTGATACTAAAATTTCGGGATTTCTTGGAGATGAAGATAATGAGAGAGAGGTTCTTGTAAGAAAGAGCATTCTGTCTGATATGGCAAGTAATTATTCAAATGATCATGCTATTACAATTAATAATGGTTATTTTGAATATAAATATTATGATTTAGAAAAAAATTGTATATTTACTGCTAATTTTTTGTCAGACTTGGATGAAGAAATAAAAGATAAAACGTCAGATAAAGCTGAAAAAGATAATTCTGGCGGGATTTCATTTGGTAGATGCAAAGATTGGCATAATTATAAATATGGACATAATATTTTTTACAGAAATGTTTTAGCTCAGGGTGATTTTTTACATGATAGATGGGAAGAAAATACCAAAATCGGAAGGCTTGTAGATTTCAAGATTAATTTGTTTTCTGATGATGCTGATAAAATTTTGAATGTTGGCAGAAATCAAATATCTGAGAATTATCATGACACAATGGTTAAACTTGTTGAACATGAGATAGCAATTATGTTCAAAAAAATGATAGATTATTGTATTGATAATCAGTCGATATCAAATAGAATTCTCTTCTTGGCTTTTGTTCAGTCAAATATTCTCGAATATAAGACTGATATACTATACGAGAAGAAAAAAGATATTATTGATAAAATGAGTGTTAATAACTATTACAATATAGAAGGAGAAGAGATTAGTATTCCGCTTAATAAGTTTTTTGATTCAAAGCTAATTCTATTAAAGAAATTATCTGATGAAGAATCAAAAAATCTTCCTGAGTGTGTTTGGAATGAAAAGATAATCGAGAATAGTGAACGAGTTTGCACATATGATATTTCAAAAATAAAGAATTCTGATGAACACATAATTGAACATTATTTGGTCGGAGAATACTATGTGGAATATAACAGTGTTAAATACCTAGCATATGAGGTAATTCCGTATAGATTAAAAGGTAATGTCAAGGCTGCCCTACGATCTGATTTTATTAGATATCGAGAATTTCTATATGTAATATTTAATGATATTAGATGCGTCCTTGCATCAAAAGGGTATGAAATACTGGAAACCCCACTGTCTGGAGGGATAATTGGCTCTCATCGAGGTAATAGCAATAATGCTGTTGAAATGATGTTGGACTCAAATATTAAAGAAAAATTGTCTATGATGCTAAGGATGCATGGCTATGTTCCAGAAGCTAATAGATTTATTACTGAAATAATTGCCTCAGAAAAGTACAAGAAAAATATTGATTTTATTAAGAAATATCATGAAAGAATGGGACATGATATTGATGAGTCGAATATAAAGAATAGCTACAAATCTTTTTTATCAGGACTGCTTTTGCTGCTTGAAAAGATAGATTATAAAGAGTATTTACAAAATAATCTCTCTGCTTTCACAATGGATATAGTAAGGGGAGGATGGACGCATTCTGAATTCGATTATTTTAGTAGGTATCATATTCGTCGTTTTTGTAAGGAAGCCATGATAATAGAAGGAAAATAAAACTACATATGATAAACGCAATCCATCCTTTATTCCCAAATCAAGCTTCAATAACGACTGCAGTCTCCGCTCTCTCTGATGCTGACAAGGCTAAATACACTGCTCTAATGGAAGCCTATAAGATCGAAATAAGCGCAGACCATATCAATCACGATAGGGTAGCTGTAATCATAAGAGAAGCACAGGAATTGATAGCTCCCTCTGAGTAAGAACCCAAAATGTCAGTCCAAGATTTTAATATTGGTGACAGTCAGTGCGTCCATGTAGGACGCTTTAGTGTGAACTTCCGCGATAATTAACTCTCGGCAGCCAAAATGAGAGATGAAAAATGTGATAAAATCCAGATTTTATGCGAATTTTGATTGATTTTGAGTAAAAAACATGGCAGCCTCCATAGAGAAGTAATTACATCTCTATGGAGGCTGCCATGTATATGAAATTCCTTGTGAAGATACCAGCTGGGGAAAACGGTATCACAATAAAAAACATCAAGGAAACTACCTACGTGTACTATGCGTATTAGAGAAAGTATGACCCTGATAAGAAGTACTCTGTCCCCAAGACCACATCCATTGGGAAACGTGATGATGAGCACCTTGACATGATGTATCCTAATGCCAACTGCATGAAGTTTTTTCCTGATATAGAGATTCCTGAGGAATTGGAAGGGGATACCAGTCGCAGCAGTTGCCTGAATGTTGGCGCATTTTTTGTGATCAGGAAAATCATTGCCAGCTATCATATCGACAAGATGGTAGGTCGTATTGTTGGCAAGGATGCCGGACTGTTTCTTGATCTTGCAGTATTCTGACTGAGAACAATGCAGGTCAATATTATCCCGACTATGCTTATAAACATCCTCTCTTTACAAAAGGGATGCATGTCTATAGTGACTCCAAGCTATCCGATTTTTTGGGACAGGACGTGACTGATGCGAGAATTGCTTTTCTTAATGAATGGAATAAGAGCAGGGATCACAGATCCAAGATCTATGTTTCTTATGATTCGACCAATTAGCACTGCCGGGCAGGTGATATAGATCTTGACAAAATCGGTTATGAAAAGGTTAAGCAGGATAAGCCAATCTTCAATTATGCCATAGCTTATTATAGGAAAAACAATGAACCTCTTTTCTATGAGGACTATCTGGGTAGCATCAATGACGTTTCACAGCTTCAGTACATGCTGGAAAAAGTGGAAGGCTACGGCTATAAAAATATAGGGTTCATTCTTGACAGGGGATATTTCAGTGAGTGCTAACCAGAAAGCGATACTGAAGGCATTTGGAATGAATGCAGCAGATATAAAGACACTGGGAAGAGCGCTTGGTGAAGATCTGAAGAAAGTAACTGTTAAGTCAAATGTGGATAGGGAGGACTGATATCATGGCAAGAACAAGCTTAGACGATAGAATCAAGAAACAGGAAGAAGCAGTATTTAAGGCAAAGGATAGATATGAAGCAGAACTTAAGGAATTGGACAAGCTCATAACAAAGCGCAGGGAACTTGAGAGCAAGGAATTGGTAAAGGCTTTCGAAAAGAGCAAAAAGTCACTGAAAGAGATCATAGAATTCATAAATGGTGACGTTGATGAGGAGAATAAAAAAACATCAACGCTGTATTAAGAGATTTTTTGAGTGAATTCACTGGAAGTGATGACGAGAGTTAAAAAGGTAGGAAGTTTATCATTAAAATTTGAAAGGTCTACAACATTTTGGTATAAATGCAAATGTTTTTGGTGAAAACGTATTTTTATTACGATTTTGCTAAAAATATTTGCTTTTTTTTGATGCTATGCTATGATACAGGTAGGAGGTTGTAGTAGATGAATAATATCGTACGTATAGCAGCTCTTACCATTAAGAACTTTAAAAATGTTGGAAATGGGAAAATAGTTATGCCATCGTGCCTAAAAAAAGAGTTCGTTAACGATAGCTCAGAAGTACTTGGCATATATGGACAAAATGGATCTGGAAAAACAGCAGTAGTAGATGCTATGTTCTTTCTTCAGAAAATTCTAGTGGGAAGTACACTTGATGAGGATATTACTGAATACCTGACTACAGGCTCTCAAAGCGCAGAACTTGAAGTAGATTTCAATATTTTTATTGAAAAAGTGATTTTTGAAGTAACATATCAGGTTGTTTTGAAAAGAGAAGATAAAAGTATTGTTATAGACAAAGAGTCAATGAGCTGTGCAAAGAATGAAAATGGTGAACGCACGAATAAAACTGTTTTTATTGAGTTTGACAGGAATGATTCATCACAGCTATTTAAACCTGCTATAAGAGTTCAGGAACTGGTTGAAGAGAATAAAGAAAACAAAACAGATTTAATTGTAGCTAAGAAGATGGCAGAAAAGAGTCGCTGCTCATATATATTTGGTGAGAGCAGCAGAGAAGTGTTTTGTAGGCAGTATTCAAATGGCTTTAGGGATTACTCGGATATTATTAAGACGTTATATCATTTTGCTGTAAAGGATCTATTTGTGATCAGAAATGCACATTCTGGTGTAATAACAGCGCAGATAATCTTGCCAATGGCATTTAGAATTGAAGAGAATGAGGGCGGAAGCAAAGGCGATTTGCCGGTTTTGTTGAGAGAACCTATAACATTACCTTTGGAAGAAAAAGAGCTATTACATAGAATAGTAGATCAGATCAACATCGTACTTAACAAGATTATTCCAGGGCTTCAGATTGTAGTAAAAGAGCATGGAAAGCAGGCGCTGGATTCTGGCGAAGATGGATGGAAGGTTGAACTTATGTCTAAGAGAGATGATCAGCCTGAAATACCGATCAGAATGGAATCAGAAGGGATAGTTAAGATTATTTCCATACTTAGCGCATTGATACAGGCTTATAATCAGCCATCTGTATGTTTGGTTATTGATGAGCTTGATGCTGGAATTTTTGAATACATGCTGGGCGAACTTCTTGATATTTTTAATACGGATGGTAAAGGCCAGCTGATTTTTACTTCTCATAATCTTAGAGCTTTAGAAATGCTTGATAAAGAGAATATCGTGTTCTCTACAGTAAATCCTGATAATCGATATATAAGAATGAAGAATGTAAGAGAGTCTAATAACCTTAGAAAGCAATATATAAAGGCTCTTACATTGGGGGGACAGGATGAAGTTATTTATGATGAGACCAACAGCTTAAAGATTGCTAGAGCTTTTAGAAAGGCAGGAAAGAGTATTGGGGAATCTTGAGAAGAAAGTTATTGTTTTCATCGTAGAGGGAGCATCTGATAAAGCAGCGTTAGGTACTATTATTCAGGAATATTTCTCTAGTGAAAAACTGGAATTTGTAGTTATAGGTGGTGATATCACCACAGACTTCTCTGTTTCAGTAGACAATATTGTATCTAAACTGAATAATCTGGTTCAACAAACTATGGAAAAATATGGATACGATCCAGATGACATAATCGAGATTATTCATTTGGCTGATACTGATGGTGCTTTTGTGAATTCGACCTTCGTTAAGGAAAATAAGCTTGCTACAGAAATCCTATATTTTGAAGATAGAATGGAAACTGATAATGTCAAATCTACAATTAGTAGAAATGATCGTAAAAAAGCAGCTTTAGAAAAATTGTTTCTGACAGGTCATATATGTGATTCACTAAAGGCTGGGGGAATAAAATATAGGATTTATTATAATTCCTGTAATTTAGAGCATGTTTTATATGGTGAGCTTAAATCATATACAGACGCTGAAAAGATAGAACTTGCAGATGAATTTGCAGAAAAGTATGAAGATGATATAAATGGATTTATAAAATTTATAACCAATTCTGAATTTGCGGTTTTAGATTCTTTCAAGAAGACATGGATGTATATTGAGAAGGACAATAATTCGCTTAAGAGACATACAAATTTAGGATTGATTTTTAGGACAAAGTAAAAAATGTTCTACTTCATAATCAGGCTTTGATCGTTGCCAGGGATTATGCTGAAACTCATGCGATTGCTCAGCTGTTTATGTATGGACTTGTAAAAAATGATCACAATGTAGTTAAAGTGGCTAATAGGATATTTGAGACAAGGCTGTATAGGGATAGAAATATCCAATAGATTTTAGAAAGTAATAATTCATAATTAACAGTGGTGTTGAAGGGGGGTATAATCATGATTCCTAACCAGTGGTATGCAGTACTATCTTCTCATGTTCTTAAGAAAGGTCAGATACTAGGTGCGCGCCGTTTTGGCAAGGACCTTGTATTTTTTCGCTCAGGCAGCGGCAATGTTAGTATTATGACAAGCCTTTGCGCCCATAGGGGCGCCTCCCTTGCCAAAGGCTGCCTTACAGATGGCAACATTGCCTGCCCGTTTCATGGCATTCAGTATGATCTAAAAGGCAAGTGCGTCCACATTCCATCTGAGGGACTTTCATCCAAACAGGATTTTTCCAGATTCAATTTAATATATTATCCATCAAGAGAGATAGGTGGCATTATCTTCGCTTGGTATGGAAATAAAGAGCCTGATCATGAGCCTGACTATTTCAAAGTCATAACAGATTCATCCTACACCTACGACCACACCGAAGATGCCTGGAAAGTTCAATATTCAAGAGTAATCGAAAATCAGCTTGACGTATCGCATCTGGCCTTCGTCCATCACAACACCATCGGACGAGGTAACAAAAAAGTCTGCAACGGACCAAAAGTTGTCTGGCTTGACGACAACACCATGCAGACCAGCGCCAATAACGAGGTAGATATAGGACAGACTCCTAAATCTGCAGATGAGAGCATGATCAAGGATACTAATCTTACATTCAAGTTCCCCAACATGTGGCTTAACCACGTAACTGACAAGATCCTGATTCTGGCTTTTTTCATACCTGTTGATGATGAGAATTCCATCATAGCGTTAAGGTTCTATAATAAGATTACCGGCATAAGAGCAATTGATAAGATGATAGCCTGGCTTGGCAGCAGGGCTAATAGAATCGTCGAAAAACAAGACAAGCGGATAGTCGAAACTCAGCTTCCTAAAGTTACAGGAACACGCATGACTGAAATGCTCGTTGCTGCAGATCTTCCAATAGTAGAGTACCGGTCTAAGAGAAAAGAGCTGCAGGATAAAGCGAATGATAAACCGAAGGAAAAAGCAAATTCCGAAGACCCAAATAGTAATAGTATGACTAATACGCTCTCAAAGGGAGGAACGGCTATGCCTTTAATGAACACCAAAGCAATGTACAAGTTATCTTACGGTCTATTCGTTTGCACAGCAGTCAGAGGCGATAAGATGAACGGCTGCATCACCAATACTGCAGTTCAGGTTGCATCGGAGCCTAACAGAATATCTATTGCTATCAATAAGGCTAACTTTACTCACGATATGATCAAAGAGTCGGGAGCCTGCAACATCTCTGTTATCAGCAAAGACGCAAAATTTGAACTTTTCAAACACTTCGGCTTCCAGTCCGGAAGAGAAGTTGATAAGTTCGCACCGGATGCTATCGATGCCCTATCAAAAGCATTAGAAGAAGGCGCCCAAACTAAGATATATGAGACTGCAGATAATGGAATTCCATATATCACTGCAGGAACCAATGCGTATTTCTCCCTTAAAGTTGATAAGGAAGTTGACCTTGGTTCACACACTCTTTTCATATGCGAGCCAACCTTCATGACAGTCCTTTCTGACACACCATCCTGCACCTATGAATATTATCAGAGCGACATCAAACCAAAACCACGGCCAATTGGCACAACCCCTAAGGGCGAAACAGTCTGGAAGTGCCTTATCTGCGGCTATGAATACATTGGAGAAGATTTGCCAGATGACTTCATCTGCCCTATCTGTAAGCATGGAAAGGATGATTTTGAGAAAATTATAAAATGAGTAGAAGAATAAGCTAATAGAAGCAGGGGGATATTATGCATAGAATGTATGAAAATGAAGACATCGTAGTAATCTGGGATCCAGAGAAGTGTTTCCACGCTATGCAATGCGTACATGGTACCCCCCAGTACCTTCAAACATGGCAGTAAACCATGGATCAAATTAAATAATGCTAAGACACAAGCTGAGTGCGGAAAGGGGATAAAGAACGTGTTGTAGCGTTATTCGAAAAAGTGGTACCATTAGTAAAGCAGAATAATTCATTCTGAGTTAAGGAGACATTTAGGGGCGACACATTAAATGAATCTTCCATCCTTTTACACAAAGTAGACGACATAACATCAGACCTGACTAAAGATTAGCTTCAAATATACATTTATGAAATAGATCTGTATGAAGCATATCAGAATAGTAATCGGTCGTTAACGCAAATATTGGCGTTTATGGCCGGCGAGGAGTATGATGAATGGTGATCGTATGCATTTAGTGTAACTTTTATGTAAAGTTCACATTTGACTATATACGGAACTGTAAAACGTTTATCAGAATCCCTTAAATACTAGGATTTTTGGTAAACATCAACAAAAAGAATATAGAGGAGAAGGGCTGCATTTTGTTATGAATGCATTATCCAAGAAAACGTATGCTAATATTACTACAGAAGATAGTTGTACCATTGATTGCTGTTATTATTCCGCCTATGTTCAAAACTGTTTTTATAAATGAAACAGTTTTAGAATATGCTCTTTATACTAGAAAAGAAAAAGAGCAAAAAAGGTTATATAATGATATTGTTGTTAATATTTTGCTTTTTGGAATGATATTATTAGTTCGTTTTTGCCTATTACTTGAAGTAATTGTTGTATCAAAGAATATTGCGCAATTAATAGCAGGGCTTTGCTGTATTTTTTTTCTTGCACGTACTTTTATATCTGGCATTATATGTTTAGTAAGAAATAAGAATGAAAAAGAAGGTGATAAAGATTATTCTGAAGAAAAAAGTAAAAAGAAGTCTTCATTTATCCAATTCCTTTCACTGTATAGTTTTGTCTTACCTGTAACAGGGTTAACTTTCTCATTTTATCAATCGGAAATTCATCCGATGGAAGTGGCTTTTTACATGTATGTAGCGATAGTAGTAACATACATAATAAGAGTATTTGTATTTTCTTCATATGGAATAGATAAGGCGATAGTTTATTATGAGAAAAAAGAATTCTCAAATATTAGTGGAAAAGAGGAGTTAAAAAAAGTATATATTTATCATAAGGTTGAGAATGACTATTTATTATGTGGCGATACAATTGAAATGAATAAACCTAATCAAGTCATAGAAATAAATGAATTTCTAAAAAATAAGTTTTATTATATTGACTAAAATATGATGACAATTGTCTTCTATTGCAAATACTCTACTAAAATTATGTTGCAAGAAAAGATGAATATATATATGTTTATTGTCGAGAAAATGAGGATGATTGTAATGTAAAATCGACCACCTGCTGTTATGGCAGACTAGTGGTGAAAGGATTATGTTATGTACGATATTTATCTAAAAAGTATTAAAATAGAAAGTTTAAGACATTTGAAAAATGTAACTATACCTATTTCTGACAGTAGAAAAAAGAATCTAATAATAACTGGAAAAAACGGAAGCGGAAAAACGAGTCTATTAAAAGCAATAACGGAGCAATTGAATTATCTTACAACTCAAGGCGATTTCGATGAGTTGATGGGGATTATAAGTAACTTTGAAAGAACAATGCAGATGTTGAAGAAACGTGGTGCTTCTGATAATGAGTTAGCAAATATAAATGAAAGAATACAACGAAATAAAAGAAGACTTGCGGATGCTTTGCAAGGTATTAGCTTGGAATTCAATGTTCCTGAAAATGGTATCAAGTCACATTTTGACGAAGGTAGTTTCATAGTTGCATTTTATGAAGCAGATCGCAAATTTGATGCGATTATTCCTACACATGTGGAAAAAGTTAATCTTAAAGATAATTATATGATCACGGAATCTCCGCGCAACGATTTTGTTAAATATATCCTTGATTTGAAGATGACAGAGGCCTTGGCTAAATCTGCAGAGAAAGAAGATAAAGCGCTAAAAATACAGAAGTGGTTTCTTGGTTTTGAGAAAGTTCTTAAAAAAATTTTTCAAGATGATAGTACTACATTATGTTTTAACGAGGAAACGTTCGGTTTTTCAATTAAACAATCAGATAATAAAGAATTTAGTTTTCAAGAATTATCAGATGGATATGCTGCAGTTTTGGATATAGTTGTAGATTTGATGGTACGAATGGAGAAGCATAATAATGGTATTTTCAATTTTGATTTACCGGGAATTGTACTTATAGATGAGATAGAAACACATTTGCATCTTGAATTACAGAGAAACGTATTGGACTTATTAACGGCACTTTTTCCAAATATTCAGTTTATTATATCGACCCATTCTCCATTTGTAATCAGTAGTGCGAATAATGCTACGCTATACGATTTAGAGAATAAGACATTAGTTTCAGATGGACTTACTAATTTGCCATACGATGGAATTGTGACAGGATATTTTCAGGCTGATAATTTATCAAAACAACTACGTGAAAAGTTTGATAGTTATAAGAGTTTGGTTTCAAAGAAAAATCTTTCAGATGATGATATGAATACAATTGCAGAGCTAGAATTGTACCTTGATGAAATACCAGATTATCTTGCTTTGGATGTAACAACAGAATATAGAAGGTTAAAAACTGAATTTGACAACAGGGAGGACTTTTGATGGTTAAGGTTGTTCGAAGTTTCCCGGCACCTTTGTCATTGGCTATAGAGACCACAAAGGTTAATGGTAGTTATAATGAGCCTGATGTTGTCAGACAGTTAAAGTCTGATTTTAATGATAAATGCTATATATGTGAGTTGAAAGAATTACAAGATCCGGAGGTCGAACATCTTTTACCACATATGAATGGAAAATATCGTGACAGAAAATATGATTGGAATAATTTATTCTGGGCTTGCAGGCATTGTAATAGTGTGAAAAAGGCAGAGAAGTATAATTCGGGAATTATAGATTGTTGCAAGCAAGATCCTGAAAAGCTGGTAAGTTTTGATTTTATACAAGGAAATGTAAGAGTTGAAGCAATTGATAGTAATGATAGTCAAAGTGTACTTACTGCAGAATTAGTGTATGAAACATTCAATAAGATGAATACGGGCATTAGAGAAGCAGCATGTGACATGAGGATTAAATCTTTATCAGAAGCGATGAATATATTATATAAAGAACTGAGCAGATACAAGGATAATCCATCTTCAAAAAGAAATACAAGGATGCTAAAGGCAATACTCGGCCGAGAATCAGCATTTGCAGCGTTTAAAAGAAGTTATGTAAGAAAAAGACTCGAAGAGTATCCAGGGCTAGCTGCGTTTGTGAATTAAGAAATATAGTGTTGTAGAGCTTTCACATTAACATAGGTTAAATTAGCTAATTATGCAAAGATGATTTAATGAAAGGAGATTTTTATGGCAGAAAACAAGTGGAGATGTAGAGCGGAGGATTTAAGGGGAACTGAGACAGAGAAGAACTTACAGGCAGCTTTTGCAGGTGAGTCGGAAGCAAGGAATAAGTATACTTTCTTTGCCTCAAAGGCTAAAAAGGAAGGCTATGTCCAGATTTCAAATATTTTTGCTGAGACAGCTGCTAATGAAAAAGAGCATGCTGAAATTTGGTACAAAATCTTAACAGGCATTGGAAGCACAATTGATTGTCTTAAAGAAGCAGCAGAGGGCGAGTCATACGAGTGGAAAGAAATGTATCCTTCTTTTGCAAAAAAAGCGCGAGAAGAAGGTTTCGACGAGATTGCTGAGCTCTTTGAAGGCGTGGCTGCAATTGAGAAAGAGCATGAAGAACGATACAGAAAACTTCTTAAAAATGTGGAAGACAAGCTAGTGTTCTCTAGAGATGGTGACTGCATATGGCAGTGCAGTAATTGTGGACATATCGTTGTAGGCAAGGAAGCACCAGAAGTATGTCCTGTGTGCAATCATCCAAGAGACTATTTCCAGCTGAAGGCAGAGAACTATTGAGAGTGAAGTGTCTATTTGATGAGAAAAAGATATTTGGAACGGATACATAATGTAATACTGAAAATGCCAAGCTGTTTAGAAAAAGTTGTTGCAGCAATCCTTTTAGTGGGTGTTGCGTACAGCTGTATTCAGCTTGGCATTCATGTTGTGGCTCAGAAAGAGCTGGCTTTTGATGCTTACATAGAGGATATTTTGGTCACGGCGTTTAATGCTGTCATAGTTATAGAGTTTATCAGGATGCTTATCAAGCATTCTATGAATACAATAGTAGAAGTGCTTATTTTTGCCATCGCGAGAGGATTAGTAGTTGAACACGAGGAACCTTTGGAGATACTGATTAGAATTGTTTGTATTACTATACTTTTGGCATGTCGTAAGTACTTGTTTTACGAAAAAGATTTTGAGGAAGAGTTGTAGTATTGGTTTCGATTTGCTTAAAATGATAGTAAAATATAATAATGTCAGTTTACATTTTTAATATGGATAATCATGGAATAAGGTAAAACTTGGGGAATAAAATGAAAAAGATAGATATAGTTATACCATGCTACAATGAATCTAAATGTGTAGAACTTATATATAGTGCTTTAAAAGCATTATTTACAAAGGAACTTAGCGCTTATGACTGGAGCGTACTCTATATTGATGATGGTAGCCAGGATGATACGTTGGAGCGTATAGTAAAGCTGTCTAATATGGAAAATAGTAATGTCAGGTATATTTCCTTTGCGCGCAATTTTGGCAAAGAGTCAGCTATATATGCTGGTCTTGAAAATGCTGATGGCGATTATGTAGCTCTTATGGATGCAGATCTGCAACATCCGCCACACCTTCTTATAGATATGATACATGCGATTGAAGAGGAAGGATATGACTGCGCTACTGCAAGGAGAGTGAAGAGAGAAAAAGAATCCAGAATAAGAAATTTCTTTTCAAATGCTTTTTATCATACTATCAATTGGGCTACAGGCATGAAATTGGCATCAGGTATGACAGATTATAGACTTATGAAAAAGCAGGTTGCTGAAGCTATTGTGTCAATGAGAGAGCACGAGCGCTTTATCAAAGGCATCTATTCATGGATTGGTTTTAATTCGAAATGGATTGAATATGAAAATGTTGAGCGCGCAGAAGGTGATAGTAAGTGGAACTATAGGGGGCTTTGGAATTATGCAAAGACTGGAATTATTGCCTTTGCTACTACGCCTTTGAAAGCTGTGATTTATTTTGGCTTTTTGGTTATTTTAGTTGCATTTATATATGCAATTAAACTATTTGCAATGTCGGTTTCTGGAGCAAGACCATGGCAGGATACAACAACTATTATTTTGCTCCTTTTGTTTTTGGGCGGAGTGATTATCTTGCTGCTGGGAGTAATTGGAGAATACCTGGCGCGTATATATATGGAGGTTAAGAATAGGCCTATATATATTGCTAAAGATAAGAAATTAGATTGATCCTCTGTTTTTGAAATTGCGAAAATGACTTTACTTAAGGAACGATTCTTGATCATCGGGTGTCAAAAGTTACTTTTGGTACTCACATAATATAAATTATTATCACGGGGAGTATTTAGAGTGAATAATAAATTATTTAAATCTAAATTGCTTGTTTTAGCGGTTGCGATAGTAGAATTACTTATTCTGTCTGTATCATTCTTTAAACTCAATTCTATTAGTTATCCTGAATATGTATTTAGTGTTCTGGATATGACTGAAGAAACAGACGGACAGACTACTATTTGGTCTTCAGAAGACTTGGAATTTCCTATGGGAATATACAATGTCAATATCTTATATTCTCAGGGAAACATTGCTGATGGCGGTGCATGGAGTGTAGCTCAGTATTCAGATGGAAGCGGTGAATTATCTGATAAGACACCGCTTTTTTTCTATGTTAAGGAAAGTAACTATTCTTTTTATGCTTATAATAACACCAATGTAGTTAATGTCCTATGTGGAACAGATGATAATACAGTCTCTACTGAAATAGGGTTGATAACAGTTACCGTAGAAAAGTATAAGACTTTAGCCTTCTTTATGCTGAGAATTCTGGCAATATTACTTCTTATTGATGCAATAGTGATATTGGTGCGTTACCTTGTTTTAGCTGAGAAAAATAAAAGAAAAACATGCATTTCATTGATAGCAATAATGGCATTATCAGCATTGCCTCTGTTTATATTAGATATGGGACACGGAGATGATATTCTGATACATCTTTTAAGAATAGCAGGACTTGCTGATGAGTTAAGGAACTTCCAGATTCCGGTTAGGATGCAGTCCATGCTTCTTAATGGATATGGATACCCCATAAGTGTGTTTTATCCGGATCTATTTTATATCATCCCTGCACTGTTATATATGTTAGGAGTCCCTCTTTTTGCATCTTATAAGGCCTATATTTTTGTCATGACTATTGTGGCTGTTTTAATTGCCTGGTATAGCTTTAAGAAGATATCTGGCTTTAATGAGATAGGCATTTGGGGCGCTCTTATATATGTGCTCTCCTTGTGGAGATTTATAGACGTATACAATAGAGCTGCAGTTGGAGAATATACTGCATTATGCTTTTTACCGCTTATAATGCTTGCGATGTATGAATATACTCATGATGAATCTGATAAGAAAAAGGCGACCATAGCCTTAGTTGTAGGCTATTCTGGAATGTTGCAGTCACATCTTTTGACAACGGTTATATTGTCAATTTTCTTGTGTATTATAGTTTTGATATTTTGGAGAGCTTTTTTTACAAGGAAAAATATTCTGTGTGTATTGAAGGCAGCAGTAATAACATTGCTGCTAAATGCATGGTTCATTATTCCTTTGGTTGATTATTATTTATCATATGATCTTATAGTAAAAACTAGTGTAAACGAGCTTTGGACATCGGCGATCAGCTTTAAACAGCTGTTCAGTCTAGATATGCTATCCTATGATGATAATGGTGTATCTGTTGGACTGATAAGAAGTCCGGGAATTCCTTTATTGATTATTTTCATATTGACTGTTTTAGCTTTCGCCATTAAAAAAATAAGGCGTGATAAAAAGTGGATAGTGGCTTTATCTGTTTTTTCACTATTATCAACATTTATGGTTTTGGATAGTTTTCCGTATATATTTATCAGTGAGCATCTGCCGTTGATTTATAAGATAATCAGTTCAGTACAGTATGCTATGAGATACAACATTTTTGCGACATTGTTTTTGTCTATATTAGGCGTGCTAATAATAATGAATCTCGCAGATTGGAATAAAAAAATAGCAAGAGGTCTGATGCTGGGAGTAAGTGTATTAGTGATTATTTTATGGGGAGTATTGACATACCAGTATGTAGGAAATGCTACTCATGAAGCTACAATTGGCGGAGCTTACTATGGAACGTATACCTGGGACAGGCAGTATCTACTGTCAGATACTGACAGAGAGCAGACTAAAAATTTTGATCTATATGCATCAGAGGGTGTTCAGATAACAGAAAATAGTAGAGAAGATGGAACATATAAGTATTATATTGATAATCCATCTGCGACTGAAGGTTACGCTGATCTTGATATACTGATGTATAAGGGATATAAAGCTTATACTGATGATGGAAATGAGCTGGATCTAGGCTTTGGTACTAATAACAGAGTGAGAGTAACTATACCTGGTGGCTTTAATGGCAATGTAACAATATCTTTTTATGAACCAATATACTGGCGTATTGCAGAATGTATATCGCTATTATCTATGATTTCATGTGTAATTGCCGTGGTTAAGATATTTAGGAAAAAAGAGGTTTAAGATGATCAAAAGATATAAGAATATTGTTTTTGAATTGGCATACACACTTCTATTATTGATTCTTTTTATATTTTCTGATCCGGCGATATCTACTGCAGGTGATTTAAGAATAGCAGAGTATCTGATGTCCAATACTGATGTAGGATTTTACTTTATATCACCAGTATTGGCATGGATATTAAAGATATTTGTTAATGTCTTTCCATATGCGAACTGGTGGGTTTTATTTTCTATATTCATTACTTTTGTAGGTTTTTGGATATTTATCCATTTTATTGATAACGTTATTTCTTCGAAATATGGAATTATTATTTCATCAATATTTGGCCTTTTGTATTGGAAAGCTATTTTGCAAGAGGATATAAATTTCACACAGACTGCGGCAATAGCTGCAGTAGCAGGTGCAGTTATCTATTTTACAACGCTGAGTGAAGTTAATAAGAAAAAGAAGATAATAGAGATTGTTATTGCAAGTATTTTTATATTGATTTCTGGTGCAATCAGGTGGAAAGCTCTTGTAATGTGCCTGCCTTTCATGGTTATGACTATTTTGTACCACGTTCTGATAACGGCTTGGAAGGGAGAGACTGACAATAAGAGAACGCAGATTAAATGGAGTCTGTCTATTATGGCTATTGCTTGTGTGATGGTATTTGGATCCTATGGACTTCATAAGATTTATGGCAAGATCAATCCACTTTATATTGAATACGTAGTAGCTAATTCCTTGAGAGAGGATATTTACGACTATCAGGATAGGTATCCGTCCTGGGATGAAGCACAGGATGAATATGAGGCTGTTGGTATCGAGCGTTCATGGATTGAGATGGTCAATCAGAGTTTTACAGCTGACAGAAATCATTTTAGTGCTGATGATCTGAGGGTAATGAAGTCATTTAGAGGAAGTAGCGTATTTTCGATTTCAGATTATTTCTATTCTTTGGAAGGTTATGAAGAAGTATTTATAATCGTAGCAGTGTTAGTGCTGCTTATAGTTCTTATCAATGGATTTAGGAATAGCATTTTGCCTATTCTTGGAAATGCATTTGGATTTATTGGATTTGCAGTGACATTGACCATAATGGGACGGTATGCCTGGCATGTAACAGTAGGTATAGTATTGATGGCTGTATTCTCCTTGATCTATATGAGTAGCATTCATTTATCTGAGAAAGAAGTCTTTCTTTCTTCTGAGAGAATAGGTGCTTGGTTTGCGGGAATATATGGGATTGTAGCTAATGTAGTTGTGCTGGGAGTTGCAGTAGCGGTTATAGTTAATAGCGTAAGTTTCGTAGTGCCAGCGGCAAAAATCACTAGTGAAACCGAAGCATCTCTTGTTGATTATATGGATTCTAATGATGATATCGTGTATCTTGATCTTGGTTCATTATGTTACTACGATACACATAATATCTGGTCAGTACGACCACTTGATTATATGGATAATGTTTTTACAGGCATAGGTCACTTTATACTAGGCAGAAGTGATGATCTTGATAGATATGAGATTACAGATATTGTGTCAGCCATGATCAATCGGTCTAATATCTATACTTTCTATAACGATACATGGAATGCCTATCTGGCTGATTATTATGATCCATGCATTGCAGCAGGCGTTGTTGATGAGTATGGAGATGCGGAGTTCATAAGATATGTAGCTCCCAAAATGATTGTTGGAGAAAAGAGTGGTCTGACTGTAAGTAATGTACATATGAGCCTTACAGCGTCGGAGAAATCTTCTAATTACAGATATTGGAATATCGCAGCAGATATAGAAGGCGATATTCAGGCAGAGGAATATTATATCAATGTGTTAGACTACGGAACAGGCAATATGTATTCATATCCTGTCAGTGTGGAAGATGGAAAGTTGGTTGGAAAAGAACTATATATAAATAGCTCCTGGAGTTTCATGGAGACAGGTAGATATCTGGTGGGAATTGTAGATGGTGAATGCTATGTATTAGCGGATCTGTCATCAGAGCCGGTGTATGAGGAATGATGGTATAGTGGAAGTGTTACTGATTATCAAGAAAATGATATGAACTTGTTTTAAGTATAAATCAATAGCTGTCTGTCTAGATCTTAAGGCTAAACAGACAGCTAAATTTTTTAAATGTCTATATCTGGATCAAACTCAAAATTATCTATTGTTAATGGGTATTCCCATGAACCCTGAGCAGTTCCAAGAGTTAATTTGATGTATCTGGCAAGAACGGTTGCATAGATCTGTCTGCCGGTATTGTTGAGATGTATACCGTCTGTAGTATATTTATCAAATGTATATATACTTAGGTCAAATCTTGTACCATAATATGTATCTAAGTAAGTACACCCTTTTTCTTCAGCAACCTGTTCACATGTTGATGCGTATTCTGCAAGAGGTCCATAACCTAAGTCGGCCATATTTCCATCGCTATTAACTATCCCTACAACATCATAGAAGTAGCAATATGTAGGAGAACATACAATAATGGCAGCATTTGGACATAACATACGAAGTTTGTCAATACCGTATGTAAGACCACCTCTATATGTGGCATAGTTAGAATTGTCGTAATCATATGCTCGAGGCATTTTTGCTAAAAAGTCATTTATTCCGTAGGCTAGGACAAATACATCTACATCTTGCAGATTTACATTTTGAACAATATCATATGCTGCATAATCTGTTGATAAACATTCGTCAACAGTATATCTTCCCTCAAAAATACTCAAGAATCCAAAAAGGTTGGCATCCTGCGAATTATCGTTTCCAGCTATGTTAGTGGCTACAGTACCACCAACTCCAAGGTTATAATGGGTACCGCCAAGAATCTGCTGTACATATGATGGAATATCACTATTATCCTCTCTTCCGTTGTCCATCTGGCTATCACCCAGATATACAACTACTAGGTCATCAGAGTCAGAAGAGGTATCTGTAGATGCAGAATCTTCTGAAGAAGTGGCTTCTGAAGCAGCGCTTGATTCTTCTGTTGCTATGCTTGCCTCAGTCGAAGCTTCATCAGCTGAATCTGAAGAACTTGCCTCAACACTTGATACAGTAATTGAAGAGTTTTCATCAACGTACTCATTGCCTTTTGTTACTGAATTGCCGGATGTACATCCTAAAAGCGTTGTTACTGATAATGCTATGCATAAAAAGGATGCAATAGTTTTTTTTCTCATAAAATTATCCTTCTTTCATTAAAACAGTCTAAGAAACATTTTAGCAGATAAAATAATGATTATTCCAATAAATGAAAAATATTAAGAAAAAATTATGTTTTCTCGTTTTGGGTAGTGAGGCTAAATTGAAAATATTTTGTTTATGGCGTGTAAAATCGTACTCTGATATAATTATCATGGTTAAAAAGTACGTCACTGCCAAGAAAGGTCTACAACAATGAATAGAGAAATATGTGTTGTAATACCAGCTTATGAGCCATCGGCATTGTTGGTTGGTTATGTAAAAGAGTTAAAAGCTTATTTTGAAAAAATAATTGTTGTTAATGATGGAAGTAGCACAAGCTGTAATTCTTATTTTGAGAAATTAAAGTTAATAGGAATTGTGGTTTTAGAGCATGAACATAATATGGGTAAAGGAGCTGCTTTAAAAACTGCATTTAATTTTTATTTAGAAAACTTCGATTTAAATATATATAACGGAATAGTAACTGTAGATGCGGATGGGCAGCATGCAATAAATGACGTGATTAAAGTTGCCAATAACGTGAAAACTGAAGAGAATGCTTTGATTTTAGGCAGCAGGATGTTTGGCAGCGATGTTCCACTTAGATCCAGATTTGGAAATACACTTACTTCAAAAATGTTTAAATTGTTGTATAAAACAAACATTAGAGATACTCAAACTGGACTTAGAGGAATACAGAACAATTTGATAAAAGAGCTGATACAAATTAATGGTGATAGGTATGAGTATGAAACAAATGTCCTGATTTATTGTATAAACAATAATATTGATATTAAAGAATTAGACATAGAAACTATTTATATTGATAATAATAGCTCATCTCATTTTAATCCTTTTGTAGATTCGTTAAAGATATACAAATTGTTTTTTGGAGATTTTTTAAAATTTTTCATTTCATCATTAGCTTCATTTGTTATTGATATATTGTTGTTTTATATAATACTTAATGTTAGCAGATTAGTAAGCTTGGCTTATAGCATAGTAGTTGCAACTATTTCGGCTAGAGTAATTTCTTCATTTGTAAACTACTTGATAAATAGAAAAGTGGTTTTTAAGTCAGATAATAGTATATGTAAAACAGTGATAAAGTATTATTGCCTGGTGATTTTTAATATGCTCTTATCAGCATTTATGGTTACATTTATTTACAATATGACTGGCTTTTCTGAGACTGGGATTAAAGTTCTTGTTGATACGTGCATTTTTATTATTAGTTATAATGTGCAGAAAAATAATATTTTTAGGTAGGTGTTTATGTTGGGAGTGTTTAGAATAATAGTATTAGCTATTACATTTTGTGGATATGTGTTATGGCTTAGGAAAAAGTTTGATTTGAGTATTTACATAATACCGGCAATTATAGTAAACGCAATAACTTCTGTAATGCTTGTTTCTGGACTGCTAAACATCATGCCAATTATAGCAGGTGTACTAATTTTATTAGGATTTGTATTGTTCTATAAGTATTTTGACGTTGCTAAAGATATAGCTAATCATATATCTAAAAATGTATTTCCGATGATCATCATGAGCTTTTTTTGCATATACATATTGTGGTATCTATGGGGTGGAGTATATAGTGATGGGGATACGATGAATCATTGGGCTATTATTGTTCGAGAAATGATAAAGGATAATAGATTGCCCAATTTTACTAATACAGCTATTGCTTACCAGTCATATCCTCCGGCAACTGCTTGTTGGATATATTTTGTGGATTTGGTAATAGGCTATAGTGAGATGAATTCACTTTTTGCGCAGTCATTTTGGATATTATCTTGTGTTATTTCCTTATTCAGTATTAATAAGAAAAGATTTGTTGTTATTGATTTATTCGTTTCAGTATTTTTTGTGTATGTACTTGTAGGTACCAGCTGTGGTTTAGATACTTTAAAAGTTGATACTTTATTAGGACTAACTGCAATGGCAGGTATGATCGTGGTTTATGAGATAGGTGCAAATTTTTGGTACATCGCACTATTCTTTTGTATCTCATTAACTATGGTAAAAAATAGTGGTATTCTTTTTTCTTTTTTCCTTATCATTGAATATCTGATTATTCATTATTACAAGGATGGCTGTTATTCAAGATCGATAAAAAGGCGTTCAGGGATAGCCTTTGGCACTAGTGCTTTTATATTTTTATTGTGGCAGAAACATATTGCAATGGTATATGAGGAAGCCAGTGCCACGCGCCATGGTTTGAGGTTGGGATCGATGAAGGGTATATTTGATGCTCGTTCAATGGATGATGTGATCAGCTTGATAAAAAATTTCTTTATTAAGTGGTTTACCATAAATAACCAGTCTTATGAATGGATATTTTTATTGATTCTTACAATATTATTTACTGTTGTACTATTAGTGCTTTCTGATAAAAGAAAGATATGGATCATCTATATTTCTAATTTGGCAGCATATTTAGTATATAAATTGGGGTTGCTGGGAATGTATATGTTTAATATGCCTGGAGATGAAGCTGTAGAAATTGCTGAATATGTACGTTACCAGGAAGCGTTTAATTTACTTTTATTTGTTTCGATTATATACTATATAAAATTACTGTTAGATTCTGATTTGAAAAATAGCTATAAAAGATTGATCATTATTGTATTAGCTGTTTTGTCAGCAGGTGTATGTTTGTTGTATTTCAATAAGGTTATTACTAGACCTGACTATACGAATGGAGGTTTGCACAGAAAATTATATAGTTTGATTATGAATCCTGAGGAGGAAATTAGTTATGGCGATAAAGTGCTGACATATGATCAATATTGGTTACAGGTATATGCTGTAAAATATTCTATGGATAATTATGATTGTAAAGTGACTTATGATGTAGATGTACTTGAAGAAGCATTAACTACTAATGAAAATGAATATGATTATATTTATATCAGTACTTTAGATGATACAGTAGTAGATTTATTGAGACAGTATTCATATGGTGAAGATACTTTTTTAATATCATTGAAATGAGCTTGAGAGAAAATGCAAAATAGTAATTATTTAAGTCATTTAGATTATATAAGGATAATAGCTGTTATTTTGGTGATTGTTAATCATTTGTATATTAACTAAATATTTAATAAACGTAGCTCCAGGTGTAGTGGGTGCTTTTGTATATATTGTCTTTACAGCAGTAACTGCCTTTGTGATTGTATATATTTATAAAGAGATATTGAGATTATTCAGTAAACGTGCATAGTCGAGAGCTATTAGTTGAGAAAAAAAGAAAACAATTATATAATACAATAGCTTACGCATAAAAATATATGAAAAAGTGGAGATTTCGTAATGCCAATTACAATAAATAACTTCATGGGCAAGCTTGGATGGAACGCCAGGAAATACCTACCTAACCTTGCAAGTAATGCCTATTTGAAATTGCAGTTTTTTACCAGAGGAAAGGCTCAGAGAGAGTACACAGAGTACTTCATGAATGCCAAGGAAGTTCCTCAGCCAAACGTAGTCAACATCGAGACTATCAACAGATGTAACTCAACTTGCGCATTTTGTACAGCTAATGTACATGCTGAGAAGAGACCGCTGATGAAGATTGATGATGGCTTGTATCGTTCAATTATTGATCAGTTGGCAGATTGGAACTACAAGGGACATCTGACACTCTATGGTAATAATGAGCCTTGGCTTGATACACGTATCGTTGAGTTCCACAAGTACGCTAGAGAAAAGCTTCCTGAGAGTTTTATCTTCATGTCTACTAATGGACTGATACTGACTCTTGAGAAAGTAAATGAGATCAAGCCATATATCAATCAGCTGATCATCAATAACTATTCAATGGAGATGAAGCTCCATCCTAATATTCAGAAAATTTATGATTATGTAAAATCACATCCTGAAGAATATAAGGATCTTGATATTCAGATCCAGATGAGATATCTTCAGGAAGTTCTGACCAATAGAGCAGGAAGCGCACCAAATAAGAAGGCTACAGAGAAGGTTATCAAAGAGACATGTCTCCTTCCATTTACAGATGCTTGGATCATGCCAAACGGTAAGCTGGGACTGTGCTGCTGCGATAACTTTGAAGTTACTGATTTTGGTGACCTCAATACTACTCCGTTAAAAGAAGTATGGTCCAGTCCGAAGTTCATGGAAGCCAGAAGAGCTATTGCAGAAGGTAGACAGGAATATCCATTCTGCAAGCACTGCGATTTCATTGATGCAGGATTTAGAATGCAGGTAGTTAAAAAGATTCTGGCAGGCGACATTGAAGGCGCACACAGAACTGGTGGCGAAGAGAAGAACAAGCTTCGTAAGAAGTGATTGAAAAGGAAATAAATATGTTTGAAGAAATGAATGAGCAGCAGGCTCGTGAGCAGATTCTGCGCGAGGTTGCAGAGTATTGTGACAAGTTCCATAAGAAAAAAGAGTACACAAGAGGAGACAGGATTCCATATGCATCAAGAGTCTATGACAAAGATGAGATGGTAAATCTGGTGGACAGCAGTCTTGAGTTCTGGCTTACATCAGGCAGATACACAGCTGAGTTTGAGAAAAAGCTTGCCAAGTACTTGAATGTAAAGTACTGCAGCCTTGTTAATTCAGGTTCATCAGCAAATCTTGTAGCATTTATGACTCTCACATCACCACTTCTTGGTGACAGAAGAGTAAATAGAGGTGATGAAGTGATCACAGTAGCTGCAGGATTCCCTACAACTGTAACACCTCTTATCCAGTATGGAGCAGTTCCAGTATTTGTAGATGTTACAATACCTGAATATAATATCGATGTAACACAGCTTGAAGCAGCTCTTTCAAATAAGACCAAGGCAGTCATGATCGCTCATACCCTTGGCAATCCATTTGATCTTAAGGCTGTAAAAGACTTCTGTACAAAGTATAACTTATGGCTTGTAGAAGATAACTGCGATGCCCTTGGCAGCAGATATATGATAGATGGTGAGTGGCAGTTCACAGGTACTATTGGTGATATCGGTACATCCAGTTTTTACCCACCACACCATATGACTATGGGTGAGGGAGGTGCTGTATATACTAATAATCCACTTCTCAACAAGATTGCAAGATCCTTTAGAGACTGGGGAAGAGACTGCGTATGCCCATCCGGTATGGACAATATGTGTGGTCACAGATTTGACAAGCAGTACGGCGAACTTCCTCTTGGCTATGATCACAAGTATGTATATTCACACTTTGGATACAACCTTAAAGCTACTGATATGCAGGCAGCTATTGGATGCGCACAGCTTGATAAGTTCCCATCTTTTGTTGAGCGTAGAAAAGAGAACCACGCATTCCTGACAGAAGCTCTGAAAGAAGTATCAGATAAGCTGATCCTTCCAGTTGCTACCGAAAATTCAGATCCAAGCTGGTTTGGCTATATGATCACATGCAAGGATGCAAGCGCAAGAGAAAAAATCGTGCCATTCCTTGAATCTCAGGGAATCCAGACAAGAATGCTCTTTGCCGGCAATCTGACAAAGCACCCATGCTTTGATGAGATGCGTGCTGCAGGCACAGGCTACAGAGTGATCGGCAATCTTGAAGTTACAGACAGGATCATGCGTGATACCTTCTGGATTGGTGTATATCCTGGTATGACCAAGGATAGTCTAGCATTTATGGCTGAGAAGATAATTGAGGCTGTTAAGACTTATTGCTGATGGATTTATTATATGTGCTATAATTTAGGTGTCTGGTCTAGACTAGGCACCTTTTTTACATCGTTTCGTACATGATTGGGGAAATATATTTATGAGTTATATATTAAAACTATATGATGTACCATTGTTGGAATTTGAATTTATAAGAACTGTTGATGATGTCACAGTTAAAATATTGCAGGATTTTGGTAACGACAAGCTATTACCATTGGACTGCACTCTAGATGAAAAAAGTTTATTCAGGTGGCTTAAAAACAGGACAATTCCGGCTAATAGAGCTTACGTACAGAATTTTCTTGCCAGAAATGGTTTAAACGAAAAAGATACGGCTGGAATTATTGATATATGTAAGGGACTTTCTCTTAATGATTCTTATTGGGTTGTTGATTCGGCCTTCGATGGGAAGTTTGAAGATTACAATCTATATGATAACAGGTTTAATCGAATGCTTTCATTTATTGCTTTTACTGGATATGGAAGTTACGTCGGATCTACATTTCGTTCTTCTCCGGAGTTTACCACTGGTGGTATGCTTGCTAAATGCTGGCGCAGAATAGATGGAGATGTTGTCTTATTCAAGACAGGCACTGAAGGCTTTGCAAATTCAGGAATGGAACCATATTCAGAATTTTATGCTTCGCAGATTGCACAGTATTTAGGAATTCCATCAGTCAGATATGGTCTTAGCAGATGGCATGAAAAGATTTGCTCTACTTGCAGCCTTTTTACAAACAAGGACTTATCCTTTATTTCTGCCGGCAGGTTGATAGAAAAAGGTGGAATACAGGTTGTACTTGATTATTATAAGGATCTTGGCAAAAAATACTATGATTCATTGATAGACATGTTTGTTTTTGATGCGCTTATCTTCAATGAAGACAGGCATCTGGGTAATTTTGGATTTTTAGTAGATAATCATACCAATTCAATAATTGACATGGCTCCGGTTTTTGATAATGGATTATCTTTATTCTGCTATGGAATGGCAGATGATATTGATAATCTGGATAAATATGCTGGTAGCCGCGCACCGGCTCTCTACAATTCTTTTGATGAGTTTACTAGTATGGTTATCACTGATAGGCAAAAGAAGATGCTTTCTAAAATGGCTGATTTTCGTTTTAACAAACATTCACGTTATAATTGGCCTGAAGAAAGATTGGAGAAAATAGAGGCATTTGTAAAAAAGAGGGCAATTCAGATTATAAAAGAGTAGTTGCCAATGAATAAGCCTTGTATGAAGATGTGGTAATTGCTAACGTCTTGTTAGATTTATTATTTGCCACAATTATTCAGCTATAGAAATGAGATTTATAATGCGTGATTTTATAAAAAAATATTGGCATATATGCCTGACAGCAGCGTTTTTAGCAACGGTTGCTATTTTCTACATAGTTATAGGCGAAGACAGCTATATCGCCATTCATGACAATTTGGATCTGTTCACACCACAGTTCCAGATGATGAAGGATAATAGCATATTCTTTACACAAGGAGCATCAGCGCCATTTTTACATGGAATCACCCGAGATGGTCTGCCATCGGAATTATCGTTGTACACAGTATTGTATATGATTTTTCCAAGTTTTGCGGCTTATGTTATAGGGTACTTGCTGAAGATTGTTATTGCAATGTGGTCCAGTCTTTTACTGGCAAGAGATGTCTTGGAACATGAGGGCTTGTGGAAAAAGCATTGTGAAAAAAATGAAAATGGCAATAATGCAAAAGTTTCTAAAAAATCTGCCGGCAATTCAGGAAAACATACAGAAAGCCTGCTGGTTAATGATACTTCCAAGCTTGCTTGGCTCTGTAGTTTTGCCTATGGAATATTAAATCTCTTTCCGACCTTTGGTATTCCATTTGCATCAATTCCACTTGCAATATACATCTTTAGGAATATCTACAGAAATCCAAACTGGAAGTGGTATCTTGCAGCATTCTTATATCCATTTGTATCCTACTTTTCCTATTTTGGAATGTTTATCCTTGGATATGTATTTGTGGCTATCATATGGCTGTGGATTAGAGATGCAGTTATAAAGAAAGATGTAGCCGGACCTAGGCTATTTAAGTCGCATTTATCTGTATCACTTTTTATAGGCATGGTTCTGACGGCTATAGGCTGCGTAGTCTTTGAATACAGACTTTTCTCCATGATGCTATTTAGTGATACGGTATCTATCAGAAGCACTATGGTAGAGGCAGACCTGTCTGCAGGTGAGATTATTAGTGAAATTTGGGATGTATTTATAAATGGCATGATGCATGCTGATGATGCTCATAAGTACCTGATTTTGCCGGTATGCCTGATATACTTTGTCATTCTGAATGTTGGTTACATTGTGAAAAAGAATTCCAAAGCTATTTTTCATGATTATTTCAATCTCTGCATGTTGGTATTAGTATTCAACGCAGTAGTTTATGGAATTTATGACAGTGCATTTTTTAGAGAAATCGTGTCCTCACTGGTTCCACAGCTGACCGGATGGCAGTTTAACAGGACTATATTCTTTAGTCCTTTTGTGTGGTATGCAGCGCTTTTTATTATATGTGCGCGTATAGTTGAATATGGCAGCAGGCATAAATATGCAGCACAAAATGATGAGGGGGAGAACGTAGATAGCGTTGAGCAGAAAGTTGGGTTAAAAAGGAGTAAGTATGTATTTATAAGATTACTAGCCTACGCTATCCCAATACTTGCCATTTTCACGATTCTGCTACAGGACAACCGTTACAACGATCTTAGAAGCTCGGCTATTGGACAGTACTACAAGATAAGGCACAATGGACAGAGTAGTGATAACTTAAGTTACAGCGAGTTTTATTCCACAGAGCTTTTTACCCAGATTAAAGAAGATATTGGCTATGAAGCTGACGATTGGGCTCTTGCCTATGGATTATATCCTGCAGTACTTGAATATAACGGCATCTCAACTCTTGATGGCTATCTTGGTTTCTACAGCCAGGAGTACAAGGAGGCTTTTAGAAAGATAATTGCACCGGCCCTTGAACGCTCAGAAGGCTCAAGGCTGTACTTTGATAACTGGGGAGCAAGATGCTATCTGTATTTTGGCTCAGACAGTTCTCCTAACATGGCTACCAAGAGTTTGGCGGGACTTGATGATACCAATATCTATATTGATGCAGATGCTATCAAAGAGCTTGATGGAAAATATATTTTTTCCAGAATAGAGCTATCAAATGCTGATGAAATGGGCCTTGAACTCATTAATATATACAAGAGCGAGAGTTCGCCCTATACTATTTATTTATACGGACTTAAATAAAATGACCCTAGGGGACGGGGTCAAGGGGTCATTTTGAAAAATGCCCCGTTGTCCCCGTCCCCTAGGTCCCAAAATAGGAGATTAGCCAATGAAAGTTGTATTATTAGCCGGTGGATACGGCACAAGAATAAGTGAAGAGAGCCATTTAAAACCAAAGCCAATGATTGAGATTGGCGAAAAGCCTATTCTATGGCACATTATGAAGGAATATTCACATTGCGGTTTTAATGAATTTATTATCTGCGCTGGTTACAAGCAGCACGTTATCAAGGAGTGGTTTGCTAACTATTACCTTTACAACTGCGATGTAACATTTGATTTTGCTGATGACAACAGTATGACAGTGCACAGAAGTGCGGCTGAGCCTTGGAAAGTAACTGTTGTGGACACAGGACTCAATACCATGACTGGTGGTCGTATCAAGAGAATCCAGAAATATGTTGGCAATGAGCGCTTCATGCTCTCCTATGGTGATGGAGTGTGTGATGTTAATATGAATGATATTCTGGATTTCCATGAGAAACATGGTAAGCTTGCCACAATCACAGCCGTTAATATCGGTCAGAGATTTGGTACTCTTGAGCTTACAGACAATCAGATCACATCCTTTAGAGAAAAGAGCGATATGGATGGAAGCCGTATCAATGCCGGATATATGGTTATGGAACCTGAAGTATTTGATTATATTGAAGGGGATAAGACTGTTTTTGAAAAAGAGCCAATGGAGCGCCTTGCGGCTGATGGACAGCTTATGGCATACAGATATGACGGATACTGGCAGTGCATGGATACCAAGAGAGAGCACGACAAGTTGGAAGAATTGTGGGATTCTGGCAAAGCTCCGTGGAAAACTTGGTAATATATGGTACAATAAACGAGTGAGTTGAATATAAAAATAATTACCACAAGGAGCTAGTTTGAATGGATAAGATAGCAGTACTTATACCTTGCTATAATGAAGAAAAGACAGTTGAAAAGGTAGTAGCTGATGCAAAAAAGGCTCTCCCGGAGGCTGTTATATACGTATACAACAACAATTCTACAGACAGAACAGCTGAGCTTGCAGAAAAAGCCGGCGCTATAGTGCGCAATGAATACATGCAGGGTAAGGGCAATGTCATCAGACGTATGTTTAGAGAGATTGATGCTGAATGCTACATTATGGTTGACGGCGATGACACATATCCTATGGATGCAGCACCTGAGATGGTGGATAAGGTTCTTAACTACAATTCTGACATGGTAGTTGGTGATAGACTTTCTTCCACATATTTTACTGAAAACAAGAGACCTTTCCACAATTTTGGAAATACAATTGTAAGAAGCTCAATAAATCATCTTTTTGGCTGCAATATCAGAGATATCATGACAGGATACAGGGCCTTCAGTTATGAATTTGTAAAGACATTTCCTGTGCTCTCTACAGGTTTTGAGATTGAGACAGAGATGACTATCCACGCTGTAAGTAACAACATGCAGATAGATAATGTGGTCATTGAGTATAGAGACAGACCAGAAGGCTCAGCTTCCAAGCTCAATACTTATTCTGACGGATTTAAGGTTCTTAGAACGATTGCCAGACTTTACAGAGATTACAAGCCAATGGGATTTTTCTCAATCATGGCAGCTATTTTGGCAATCCTTGCAATTATATTTGTAGTTCCTGTATTTTCAGAGTATTGGAGAACCGGCCAGGTACTGAGATTCCCAACTCTGATCGTATGCGGATTTACTATGATGGCAGCTTTGCAGTCTTTCTTTGCAGGTATGATGTTGTCCAACATGGCACTTAATCATAGGCGTGAATTTGAAGTAAGACTTAATACTCTTCATAAGATAAAAAACGATAACTAATAAGAGAAAGGAAAACTTTCCTTGAACGGATTTAAGAGAAGCAGTAGGGGAGCTTTGCTTCTGCTGGATATTCTATCAATTACATTTACATTCTGGGTAGCAGCGTATATCAGATATACACTGCTACTTGGTATTCTTGGCAGCAGTCTATACAGCGAGTTGTATATAATGCTGTTTTTATTTGTTGTACTTCTGTATATCATTATTTTTTCCACAAGAAATAAAGATAAAAAGCATTTTGCAGAGCAGGGGACTATTGAGATTATAGTACTGACTATACGTAATCAGGTCTATCTATTGGTATATCTGGTTATTTTCCTGTTCCTGATTCATCACAGTGCGACTATATCCAGAAGTGTCGTGGGCATGTTTATTGTCATGAACACTATTGTGGATAGTGCTTTGAGGATCATCTATAGAAATTACCTCATCAAATGGCAGACTACCATCAATGATGCTACTGATGTATGTCTTGTAACATACTCTTCTGAGGCACCTGCAGCTGTTAAGCATATCAATGGCATCAGAAGATCAGACGCTGAAGGCAATGAGTTTGGACAGATCAATATTCGCGGGATTGTGCTGCTTGACGCTGATTCAGCGTGTTCAACACAGATTGAAGAAGTATCTGGAATACCAGTCGTCCGTAGTTATGATGATGTAGATGCAAAAGAGGTTGTGCTCTATAAGATTCCTGATGAAGCTTGCAGAACCCTTGTAAAAGAGCTTGAGGCAAATAAGGTTCCATATAGTAGACTCTTAGATGTTGATGGCAACAACGTGGGCGCTGACATGACCTACAACCTTGGTAATTACATGTTTGTTTCCGAGAGCCTTCTTGTGAATAAGTGCAATGTATTGGGTGTTAACTACACTGTTTCCAACATCCCTGAAGCAGTTAATTATGTAAAAAAGCATGTGGAAGAGATCAAGGGCGGGTATATTTGTTTTTCTAACGCTCATACATCAGTAATGAGTAGGGAAAACGAGGATTACAAAGCTGTTCAGAATGGCTCTGCCTATACTTTTTCTGATGGTCACTCTGTAGTTAAGCAGATTCAGAGAAAAGGGTATGCTGGAGCCAAGCGAGTAGCAGGACCTGATTTTATGAGCCAGATGTTTGATGAGACAATAAATACTGACATTAAGCATTATTTCTATGGTTCGACACCGGAGACTCTGGATAAGCTTGTTACTAATCTTAAGAAAAATTATCCCGGCATCCAGATTGCTGGCGTTTATTCTCCGCCATTTAGAAAGCTTTCTGATGAAGAAGACAGAGAAATTGTTGATATGATAAATGCCTCTGGTGCTGATATGCTTTGGGTTGCTCTTGGAGCTCCAAAGCAGGAAAAATGGATGGCTGAGCATAAGGATAAGATCAATGCAGTTATGTTTGGCGTTGGTGCAGCATTTGATTTCCATGCAGGAACTATAAAGAGAGCACCATATCTGGTTCAGAAGGTTGGGCTGGAGTGGCTTTACAGACTATTCCAGGATCCGAAGAGACTGATCAGAAGATATGTGATCACTAATGCCAAGTTCGTGTATTATAGTTTGTTTGATAAAAAGTAATCTCGCACTTTGCCAGAAAGGGAACGATTTGAAAATGAAATTAAAAGCACATATGAAGTATTTATTATTTACGGTGTCTATCTTCCCTATACTACTTCTTTCTTTTTACAACTTCCCTTCGGCAGATGATTACTCTTTTGCCAAGGCATCCTATCAGATATATGTAAATGGCGGCAGCTTCGCTGAGGTAATGGGCGCTGTTTTTAACAGAGTAGCAACTATGTACAATACCTGGCAGGGCAATTACACCGGAGTATTCCTTATGTCTTTTACCCCTATGATAGTAGGAGGTAGAGGATATTTTATAGTGACAATACTTGGAATGGCAATGCTTAGCTGTGGCATTCTTTACTTCATGTATCAGCTATGCGTTAAAGTATTTGGCTTGGACAAGAATAGGATATTAAGTGTCGGTCTCTTGACTTTATTTATTATATTTCAATGCATGCCTGAGGGCATGGTCCGTGTGGAGGGACTGTACTGGTATAACAGCACCATCTACTATACATTTTTACAGGGACTAGCTTATTTGTTTATGGGAATTGCTATTTCCAATATGTTTGAAAAAACAGTTTCCAAAATCGTATGTAACATGATTATTGCAGCAGTGCTGGCTTTCCTTCTGGGAGGAGCGAATTATCTTACTGCTATTATTTGCGGAATTTTTAGCTTTATATTAGTGATAGTTGGGATTGTATTTATTTGTTTTTCTGCTAAAAAAGGTAATGCAGGCAGTTCAAAGATTGAAACTGACCCATGGAGCTATCTGAAGGATAAGTATATGGCCAGATTGACAAAGGGAAGTGTGTACAATGTACTTCCGGCTATAGTCTTTTTCATAGGATTTGTGATCAGCGTAGTGGCACCGGGAAATGCCCTTAGAGAATCAGACCTTGGTGGATTTAGTCCTATTAAGGCAGTGCTTATTTCTTATTACTATGTTTTTAGCGTTGCTATGTCAGAGTGGACAAACTGGGCTGTATGTGGATTGTTTATTATTTCAATTCCCTTATGGTGGAGAGCTGTTAAAGATAAGGGCTCTGCCTTTAGATTTCCACTGATCATTGTTATATTTTTACTGAGCTTTAATGCAGCTACTATTACGCCTGCATTGTATGCTACAGGTAATATCAGTGCTGGCAGGATCCAGTGTATATTCTGGATACAGTATGTACTGCTGATGGAGCTTGCGATTGGTTATTTTGTTGGCTTTGCTAGCAAATTTATAGAGATAAAAAATGTTGATTCTAAGACAAGCCACAGAATATTTGTATCAGCAATTGCTATGTACGTCTGCTTTTGTATTTTGTGCGTGATTCCTGACAGGAATCTGTTTGTGGGAACCGAGGCTTTAAATGAAATAGCAAGTGGAACGGCAGCAGGCTATAGTGCTGAGAATAAAGCTAGACTTGAACTACTGGAGAATGCTGATATTTCTGACGTAGTAATAGATCAGCATAAATATCAGCCGGAGTTGTTATTCCATTCAGATATTACAGTTAGTGTGGATGATTGGACCAACCAGGCAATTGCTGAGTATTATGGCAAAAACTCTGTGGTATTAGGTGAATGATTTTGAATAGGATAGATAGTAATATTGAGAAAAAGCATCTAGCTATCATAGCGCTATTGGCAGCGGCTTTTTATATGGCCATCGGCCTTATAGACGGACCGGTAATAGCGGCAGATAGTCCTAGCTACATATCGATGGATATTACAAGAGAGCCTGTATATCCGCTTTTTTTGCTGATGCTGAGAACTATATTTGGAGAAAGCATCCAGTTATATGGACTTCCGTTTTATCTGACTGTTGCAGTGATCCTGCAGAGCATGCTTTGGACTTTCGCGGCTTATTATGTTGGCAGAGTGGTTTATAAATACGGAGTGATCTACAGTTATGTAGCAGCTTTTTTTCAAATAGCAGTAAGCTGCATAAATCGTTTTATAGCTAACCGAGGCTCGATGTATTCTGAGACTATACTGACTGAGAGTCTGGCTATGCCATTGTATGTGATATTTTGCGTAGTCCTGTGGCAGTGGTATGAGGATAATGCAGCAAGACGCAAGAGTCAGGCGGGTAAAGAAGATGCACTGACATATATCAGAAACAGGTTTTGGAATAGGTATTTTATTACCCTTCTTTTGCTTATTTTGGTATTGATATCTATAAGAAAGCAGATGCTTATTACTGTTCTGATGATGTTGGCAATGTCATTTTTACATGACATTCTTTTTAAGAAATCCCGAAGCATAAAGAGCTTTTTTATCACCATGATAGCGATGGTTGTTGTTGTGACAGCTTCAAATCTTATGGACTGTACATACAATTATGTACATCGAGGAGCTTGGATCACTCATACAGGAAATAACAAGGCAGCCTTTTGTACGCTGATGTATGCGGCGAATGAGAGCTATGCTGAGTATATTTCAGATGAAGGCATAAGACAATTATTTCTTGATATGATCGCTGTTTGTGATGAAGAGGGACTCCTTCTGAAAAATACTACAGCTGACATGAACTGGCTGGATATTACAGAGCATTATGCAGATAGCTATGATGTAATTGGCTATAATATAATGATGCCAATGGTGGATGAGTACGTGGCTGAGAACTATTCTGCTGATTACCCGGAATCTGTTGTCATAAGTGATGAGGTCCAGGGCGTCATAATCGATGCACTGATAAAGCATCCGAGTATTGGACTTGTGCAGGTTGTTTTTTATAACATTGTAAAAGGATTGGTATATTCCAATTGTAGAGCTACGAGCCTTATGATGGTTGCAATATCTTTTGCCCTATATCTGATCTATTTGGCAGGACTTGTTGTGATATATAAATACAGCAGAGCTAATGATGATAAGGAATATGATATTGTACTTTTGGCTGAAATAATCTTGATGGGTATACTGATCAATTCAGTGTCTGTAGGTGCAACGATTTTTCCTCAGCCAAGGTATATGGCATATGGAATGGGTCTGTTTTTCTTGGTTCTATTTTTGGAAATATTTAAATATGTAAAATGGAAACCTCTAATTAGACATTAAAATAGAAGCATGATAAAATACAATAGCATTTAACCTTATTTTATAGTGGGAGCAGAGATATGAAAAGAGTGCTTATAGTTGGAGCGGGCCCTGCTGGACTTACAGCGGCTTACGAGCTCTTAACCAAGGGAAAAGATATTGAAGTTGTAGTTTTTGAAGAAACTGATAAATTCGGTGGTATCTCAAGAACTGTTGATTATAAAGGCAACCGCATGGATATGGGCGGTCATAGATTTTTCTCCAAGGTGCCTGAAGTTAATGCATGGTGGAATGAGATGCTTCCTACTCAGGGTGCACCATCCTATGACGACTTAAAGCTTGAGAGAAAAGCTACTCTTAAGGCAGGTGGTCCTGATCCGGAGAAAACTGACAGAGTCATGCTTAAGAGACAGAGAGTATCAAGGATATTCTTTAATGGTAAATTCTTTGATTACCCTATTTCATTAAAGCCTGAGACTTTCAAGAATATGGGCCTTGGTACAACAATAGTTGCAGGATGTAGCTATGTTAAGGCAGCTATTTTTAAGAGAAAAGAAAAATCACTTGAGGACTTTTATATCAATAGATTTGGTAAAAAGCTCTACTCAATGTTTTTTGAACACTATACAGAAAATCTTTGGGGCAGACATCCAAGTCAGATTGACCCATCCTGGGGAGCGCAGCGTGTTAAGGGCGTATCCGTAATGGCAGTTCTTAAGAATGCTATTCAGAAGAAGACTGGAAAGAAGAGCGGCAAGGTTGAGACTTCACTTATTGAAGAGTTCAGCTATCCAAAGCTTGGACCTGGTCAGCTCTGGGATGTTACTGCTGAAAAGGTAAGACATCTTGGTGGAAAGGTGCTGACAGGCTCTAAGGTAGTCGGTGTCAGAAAAGATGGTAACCATATCGTAGGAGTTACATACGAACAGCATGGTATGACACTTACTATGGATGGAGATATCCTCATCTCATCAATGCCAATTAAGGACCTTGTTGGCGGTATGAATGATGTTCCTGCAGACCCTGCAAGAATTGCAGCAGGTCTTCCTTACAGAGATTATATGACAGTAGGTGTTCTTATTCCTCACCTGAACCTCAAGAATCTCACTAAGATCAAGACTATCGGTAACATAGTTCCGGATAACTGGGTATATGTACATGATAGAAGCGTAACCATGGGACGTTTCCAGATATACAACAACTGGTCTCCATATCTTGTAAAAGACCTTGAGAACACTGTTTGGATCGGACTTGAGTACTTCTGTAACGAAGGCGATTCAATGTGGAGCATGACTGATGAAGACTTCGCTAAGATGGCTATCAAGGAAATGGTTACATTAAAACTTATAGATAATGAAAACGAAGTTATAGATTCTCACGTTGAACGTGTTAAGAAAGCTTATCCTGCTTACTTTGATACATATGATGAGATGGACAAGCTGGTTGAATATCTTAACAGCATTGATAACCTGTTCTGCGTTGGTAGAAACGGTCAGCACAGATACAACAACATTGACCATTCAATGTGCACTTCATTCGAAACAGTTAAGGCCATCCTTGCTGATTCCAATGATAGATCTGCTGTATGGAGCGTCAATACTGAGCAGGAATATCATGAAGAAGAGTCTAACGACGAAGTGGAAGTTGATTAACCTATTAGAAAGAAATAAGTGGCTGTTGCGCTGATTGCTTGGCGCACAGCTTTCTTTATATAAAGGTATTATGAAAAATAAGTTATTAAGATCAGCATCAAAAGATTTTATATACAGCATCTTAGCAGTAATGATATACAACGGAGTGTTGCAGCTCCTTGTATATCCAATGATGAATAAAATGTGGGGTGCAGATATAGCAGGAAATGTGCTATATCTGCTTTCTATTGTATCTATAATGGGTGCCAGCTTTGGTACCGGAGCTAGCTATTCACGAATGGTGGCTAAGAGTGAGAGAACTCACGCCAATGGCGATTACAACACATTTTTGGTGATCATTTTTGTAATATCAGTTGTTGTAAGTGCTGGAGCCCTTATTGCGGTGGGCAATCTTGGAGTGACCAATTATATCCAGCTCTTTATTCTCATGATTTTCACAGTTGTGCGATATTATAGTGATGTAGAGTTCAGGATGACTATCAGGTTTAAAGAGTATTTCATATTCTTTATGATAGTTGCTGTCGGCTATGCGGCGGGTACGCTGATAGGCAGATTTACAGGACTTGGTGTTTCAGCTATCGGAGTAAATGCCAAGGGAGAAAGCCTTATAAATGGAGCCTGGTCTATACCTATACTTATGGGCGAAGTTCTGGGCGTGCTGTTTGTCATATTTAACGGGAAGATTCTCAGGAGCCCTTTTACAGAGAAGTCTGCTGACTATTCTGAGAATATCAGATCAGCATTTATGCTTTCTGGGTCTAACCTTGTCGCCAATATAGTACTTAACTCTGACAGAGTGCTGGTGAGATGGTTTGTTGGTGCCAGTGAGGTTGTTACTTTTTATACTGCTACTCTTGTTGGCAAGATGGTAGCTATGCTTACAGCTCCGCTAAATGGTGTTATCATCAGCTATTTAACTGGTTATGATCTGAAATTAAATAAAAAAAGGCTAGCTATTATATCTGCAGCATTGGCTGGCTTGGCACTGGTCGCTGCCATTGGAAGCACAGTTGTATCTTATATTTTTGTAAAGCTAATGTATCCGGAAGTGTTTGATACAGCGAAGGAATATTTTTTTGTTGCCAATTTAGGTCAGGTGTTATATTTTATATCTGGTTCACTTATGGTCATTATATTGAAGATGACTGGCGAGAAATTGCAACTTGTTATTAGCATAATTTATGCAGTATTGTTCTTGATAGTTGTAGTTCCTATGACATATTTTATTGGACTCTGGGGCATTGCGTGGGGACTATTGATCATCAATTCTGCAAGATTTTTGATAGTTATGTTCTTTGGTATGAAAAGTAAGGAAATTAACGAAAACAAGTAAATTAATACTTTTTTAATTTGAACAGAGGATTTTATTATGAAAAAGATTAGTATTTTAATACCATGTTACAACGAAGTGGAAAATGTAGAAGCAATCAGCAAGGCTGTTGAGGATGTCATTGTTAAAGACCTTCCACAGTATGATTATGAGATTGCCTTTATCGACAATGCATCAACAGATGGCACAAGAGACAAGCTTGAAGCTCTCTGCGCTGGCAATAAAAAGATCAAGGCCATTTTTAATGTGACTAACTTTGGTCAGTTCAATTCACCATTCCATGGCATGTGTTCACTTGATGGCGACTGCGTCATTCCAGTGTGCGCAGACTTCCAGGATCCGGTTGAGATGATACCTGTACTGGTACATGAATGGGAAAAAGGTCATAGAGTAGTCAGCTGCGTTAAGTCTACAAGTAAGGAAAATGGTTTTATCTATTTCCTTAGAACTATCTACTACAAGATGATAAAGCATATGTCATCAGTTCAGATGATCGAGCATTTTACAGGTTTTGGTTTATACGATAAGACTTTTATCCAGCTTATGAGAGAACTCCACGATCCTGTACCATTTATTCGAGGAATCGTTGCAGAGTACGGCTCAGGCTTTAACTTAAAGCTCGTTGAATATGAGCAGCCAAAGAGAAGAGCCGGAAAGACTCATAATAATTTTTATACACTCTATGACGCTGCAATGCTCAGCATTACTTCCTACACCAAAGTAGGTCTGCGTCTTGCAACATTAGCAGGTTTTGTAATCGGATTTATTGATGTAATCGTAGCTCTTGTATATTTGGTGCTCAAGCTTACTCACTGGTACAGCTTCCACGCTGGTTACGCACCAATGATCATTGGTATGTTCCTCATCGGCGCTGTCCAGCTCTCATTTACTGGTCTTGTTGGCGAGTACATCCTGAACATCAATACCAGAGCTATCAACCGACCAATCGTCGTAGAAGAGCGTCGCATCAACTTCGACTAAAATGGACCTGGGGCGGGGACAGCGGTTCATTTTTTCAAAAATGACCCCATGACCCCGTCCTCTAGGGTCAAAATATTATTTGAGGTATTAAACAATGTCAAAATACGATTTTTCAATGGATTTTTATAAGGGAAAAAAGGTTTTGGTAACAGGCCATACTGGTTTTAAAGGAACCTGGATGTGCAGAATGCTTATAGGAGCTGGTGCTATTGTTACAGGTTATGCCCTTGAAGCTGGAGATAACGGAATGGATGAGGCGTGCACAACAGATTGTGGAAAACCAAGTCTCTTCAAGCTGGCTGATGTGGAAAAATACATGACATCTGTTGTAGGTGATATCAGAGACCTGGCTCACATGCAGAAGGTTTTTGACGAGGCGCAGCCTGAGATAGTCATCCACATGGCAGCTCAGCCTATTGTCCGTGATTCCTACAAGAGTCCTGTTTATACATACGAGACTAACGTCATGGGAACAGTGAATGTCCTTGAATGCGTTAGAAATACCAAGTCCGTAAAGTCTTTTGTAAACGTGACTACTGATAAAGTATATCTCAACAAAGAGTGGAGCTGGGGATACAGAGAAAATGAAGAGATCAACGGCTATGACCCTTATTCCAATTCAAAGTCATGCTCAGAGCTTGTAACATCAAGCTATAAGAATTCATTTTTTAATGAGGCTGATGAAAATGCACGTAAGTGCGCTATTTCTACCGCCAGAGCCGGTAACGTCATCGGTGGCGGCGATTTTGCCAATGACAGGATCATTCCTGACTGCGTCAGATCTATGGAAAAGGCAGAGGAGATAATCGTTAGAAATCCTTATTCCACAAGGCCTTTCCAGTTTGTACTTGAGCCGGTTTATTGTTATCTGATGCTGGCAGCAGCTCAGTATGAAGATGCTTCTTTTGCAGGCAATTACAACGTAGGTCCTGATGACTGCGACTGCGTGACTACCGGACAGCTTGTAGATCTGTTCTGTGAAAAGTGGAATGGCTTCTATGAAGAAAATGACAAGGCTGTCAGAGCATCCTGGAAGAATGTCTGTGACCATGGCCCTCACGAAGCAGGATTTTTGAAGCTCGACTGCTCCAAGATTAAAGCTACCTTTGGATGGGCACCTCACTGGCATATAGATGAGGCTATTGAAAAAATAGTTGAGTGGACCGACTGTTATTTTAATGGCGGAGACATCCCTGCAGTAATGGATAAAGAGATTGAGGAGTTTCTGAGAGCGTAAAATTTTATGAGTTCTTGATGAAAAAAGTGAATGGGGAATTGTTGTGAAGAGTGAATTGATAAGGCTTGCAAAGAAATCAATTGTTATTCTGGTTATAGCTTTGGTACTTGAGATCTTCTTTTTTAACTATAGGTATTGGGAATCCAAAACTTATGACAAAGATCTTGAGTACGATACGATTATAGGTGAAGGCTTTACGCAAGTATCAGATGGCGTTTACCAGGTGGCAGATGCTGAAAATGCTTATGTAGAGCTGGTTGGCTTTGAAGGTGATGTTAAGAATATACATCTTGATATGTCTAAGGCATATTTCATTGGCGAGGATGCTCTTGAGGTGCAGGAACACGTTGATGGAGTAGCTGGTGACGGATATATTGATGCTGAAAATGGCACTGCTATTACGATTGAAGTTAATGTAACTGATGAAGGTCATTTTAATTATCATCCGATGCCACTGACTGAAGTTATAAAAGGCATAGAGCCTAGCTCATATATCAGACTCTATACAGATGGCCTGTGCAGAGGTGTCAGAGTCAACATCATACTGGAAAATGGTGAGTTTGTACGCATTTCCAATCTTGCCTTGAATTCATCTGTCCCATTCAACTTTAGATGCATTAGATTTGCGGTGCTGATCATTCTCGAACTTCTTATTTTATGCTTTAGACCGGGATCTTTTGTATATAGAGAAGTACTTGATCTGAAAAAAAGAAGACAGCTGATCATTGCAGTTTTATTTATTGCACTTCAGCTACTCGTTACTTTTTTTGCTGCAGTATCTGCCAAGCCTTATGACAATTGGAATGGCATAGGCATTCACAGCAAGCAGTACGAGGAACTTGCCAAGAATATCATAGATGGCCATTTGGAGATGACATCTGAACCACCTGAGTTTTTGCAGGAGATGGACAATCCATATGACTATATAAACAGGTCAATTGAATCAATAGTCAATGATGAGCCTGTTTTGCCTGATTTTTCATACTACAAAGGTCATTACTATGTGTATTTTGGAATTACTCCTGAGCTTTTGTTTTTCCTGCCGGTAGAACTTGTGACCGGTAAGGTGCTTCAGACCTGGATTGCGGTTCTGTTCTGTGCTTTGGTGTATGTTCTATTATCCTTTAGATTTGTATATGTGGTTGCAAAAAGATTTTTTAAAAAGACCAGCTTTGGAGTATATCTGCTTTTGTCAGCTGTCCTTGCCTTTGGCACAGGAACCTTGTATCTGACAGCCTTTGGTACCACCTATTCCATGCCTGCTATATGTGGTATGATGCTTGGTCTTGCAGGAATCACTTTGTGGTTAAAAGCAGGTGATGAAGAGCATCTTAGCAGACTTTACCTCATTACAGGTGCGGTTTTACTGGCTCTGACAATCGGATGCCGCCCGCAATATGCATTTATGGTATTCCTTGCATTTCCAATTTTCTGGAATGAGATCAAGGAAGGTCAGTTTTTCAGGCTTGGAAAAAATAGTATCATAAACACCTTGAGCGTGATCCTTCCGTTCCTGGTGTATGGCATTTTTATTCTGTATTACAATTACATACGATTCGACGATCCTTTTGAATTTGGTGTTACATATCTGCTGACAGTTAATGATATGACTAATTTCAACAGCTCACCTGCAAAACTGTTTGAGGGCTTGTTCATCCAGCTGTTACAGCCACTTCACATAGTCAGTGCTTATCCTTTTATGAAGATAATTGACTCTGAACTTACCTTGCAGGCTGATCAGTACATGGAACCTATGCTTGGAGGCTTGCTGGCGCTGAGCCCTATATTGGTGTTTGCTTTTGGAATATTTGGAAAAAATTTGAAATCAGGTACTGAAAAAAAGGAGACATCAGTTATCCCTGTAGGCATAGTATCTTTTATATTAGGAGCTATTATAATAGTCCTTGATATTTTATCAGCTGGAACATCCCAGAGATATCAGGCTGATTTTGCCATATACCTGATGATTCCAGCGTTGATAGTGATATTAGATCTGGCAGAGAGATTTGGACTACAAAATTACAGACTTTTTGTACTAGCAATACTCATATTAGCTGTATTTACTTTGGGGAACAACCTCCTTACGATAATAGCCGACGGCAAATATTTTGCCATGGATGACATGAATCCTGAAACGTATTATTATATAAAATATGTATTCTTTCGCATATAATGATGACAGGATCAAAAGGTCACAAATATTTATATGCAATAATTACAGCTTTAAGTTGAACTTAAATTAAGAGAGGAATTATTAAAGTGAACGATTTCAATAAAAATTTCAAATACCTTGTAACCGGAGCCGCAGGCTTCATCGGCTTTTACCTGTCCAAGAGGATTATGGAGCATGGCGGCAACGTCATTGGAATAGACAACCTCAATGACTACTATGATGTATCCCTCAAGGAAGACAGACTCAAAGAGCTTGAGAAGATCAACGGAGTAGGCGATAACGGAACATTCACATTCATTAAATGTGACATTGCAGACAAATCAGCCATCGATGAGCTGTTTAAAAAAGAAAAACCTGACGTAGTAGTCAACCTTGCAGCTCAGGCAGGCGTTCGTTATAGTATTGATCATCCTGATACTTATATCAATTCAAATATCATCGGATTTTTCAATATATTAGAGGCTTGCAGATACAACCCAGTAAAGCACCTGCTCTACGCTTCATCAAGTTCAGTATACGGAGGCAACACCAAGGTTCCTTTTTCAACAGAGGACAAGGTAGACGAGCCAGTCAGCCTCTATGCTGCCACTAAGAAGTCCAACGAGCTTATGGCTCACGCATACAGCAAGCTCTATGACATCCCTGCAACAGGACTGCGCTTCTTTACAGTATATGGACCAATGGGAAGACCGGATATGGCACTGTTCCTTTTTGCCAACAAGATCATGAAGGATCAGCCTATCCAGATATTCAACAACGGCGATATGCGTAGAGACTTCACATACGTGGATGATATTGTAACCGGCGTGTTCAACATGCTCTGCAATCCTCCAAAGCCTACTGAAAAGGGGGTTCGCTACAAGGTCTACAATATCGGTAACCACTCACCTGAGAAGCTCATGGATTTCGTAGGATACCTTGAGAAGGCTCTTGGAAAAGAAGCTAAGAAGGAATTCCTTCCAATGCAGGCAGGAGACGTATATCAGACTTACGCAGACGTATCTGAGCTGGAAAAAGACTTTGGCTTCAAGCCAAGTACTCCACTGGAGGAAGGCGTTGCCAAGTTTGTAGAGTGGTATAAGAGCTACTATAATTGCTGATTCTGGCACAGATGGTTTAATGTATCTCGACTATAAACAAGAACTGTTAATTAGTAGTATTAGTAAAGGAATTAGATTTATGGATAGAATATGTATCGTAGGAATAGCAGGCGGTTCTGCTTCAGGAAAAACAACAATCGTTAATCGCATCAAGGAAAATTTTGGAGATGACATTGTTGTTATCAGCCATGACTCATATTATAAGGCACATGATGATCTGTCTTATGATGAGAGATCAAGACTCAACTACGATCATCCTTCATCATTTGATACAGAGCTTATGATCGAAGATGTCAAGAAACTTAAGAACGATCAGGAAATTGACGTACCTGTTTATGATTACACAGTTCACAACAGATCTGATCAGACAGTACACGTTAAGCCAAAGCCTGTTATTATCGTTGAAGGTATCCTTATCCTTGAGAGCAAGCAGCTGCGTGACCTCATGGATATCAAAGTATTTGTGGAAACTGATGCTGACGAGAGACTTATGCGCCGTATCCGCCGCGATATAAGCGAGAGAGGACGCAGCATTGATTCAGTTCTCAATCAGTACGCTCAGACTGTTAAGCCTATGCATGAGCAGTTTGTTGAGCCTAGCAAAAAATATGCAGACATCATAATCCCACGTGGTGGCGAAAACCTCACAGGTATCAATATCCTTGAGGAGCACCTTAAGTCAATGCTCAAGTAATTTGAGCTTACTAACTAGACCTTGGGGAAAAGGGGAGTCTACAATGATCGTTTTATCAGCGCTAAGCCTAATATTATGGCTTATTCTTGTTCCTTTTTGCATGGGACTTTTAATATGCAGGATTCTGCCGCCTTCAAGGCAGACGGTAGGTATCACCTTTTTGGTAGGATACCTGCTGTCTTTTGCAGTATTTGAAGTAATTTCTATACCATGCATGATTTCCATTCAATACGGTGCCTTTAGCACTTGCTGCACCATTTTTGCAGTAGTATCAATCCTGATAGCCGTTGCAGGCCTTGTGGTCAACGTGCTCCACACCATCAAAGAACTCAAGAGCGTAGCCTATGGCAATATTCAGGAATCTTTTTTGGATGGGGCAAAAGAAGTTGCACTTATTATTTTCCCTGGTGAGCTCAGAGCAGGTGCCGAGGATATGATGAATCCAAGACGCGACATTGCCGGCATGAAGAAGTCTTTTTCAAAAGAGGACCTTTTATACTGGTTCTTATTCATAGGCCTGGTGGTATTTCAGTTATTTATGGCTGTCACAAGAGCGTCTTTTGACGGAGATGATGCTTATTATGTGACAGAGTCCCTCCTTGCCCAGCAGCAGGATGTAATGAACACAGTGCTTCCATACACCGGAACCTCTACATCCCTTGATATCAGACATGCACTGGCTGTATTTACCATGTGGATCGCTTTTATTGCAAAAATGAGCGGCATCCACGCAACCATCATGTCACATACCATTATTCCTGTGGTGCTGATCTCGCTGACATACGTTATTTATCTTGAGATTGGAAGGATACTCCTTCACAGAAGACAGGAATTTCTGCCAATATTTATGATCATAATGGCACTTATCCAGATGTTTGGAAATGTGTCTATTTATACAACAGAGACTTTTTTCCTTACCAGGACCTGGCAGGGAAAATCAATGACAGGCAATTTTGTCATGCCGATGATCATCTGGCTGATGCTGTGGATTGCAGAAGATGAGATCGGCAAGCTTTCGCAAAAGAGAGCAACTCCTTGGATACTGCTGGCTCTGACCACTATGTCTTCAGGAATATTTAGTTCTATGGGTGCAATCCTTGGAACTGCGCTACTGTGCCTGATTTCATTGGCACTACTGATCTACACAAGACACTGGAAACTGATATTCAAGACTTTTCTTGTATGTATACCAAGTGGTGTGTATGTGCTTTTATATCTGTTTTTAAGAATCTAGTTTTATAGCTGCGCTTTTATAACTGCTGAAGCAAAAAAAGCGTAGCAGAACAGGATGGCTGAATGTACGGAATCTTCATGGAAATATGGGTAATATTGAAACTATACGCTGGCACAGGCTTTTTCGTGGGTCTGTTTCTTGCTGCCCTTATTTATCTTGCTATATGTGAAAAAGAAATGCATAAAAAAATCCTGCTGGTATTTGTACCTGCAGTTTTATTTGTAATATTCATGCTCCCTATCAGCAGGATCGTGTTTGTTGCTGTTATGGATGACGGAGAAACATATTACAGGATTTTGTGGATGATCCCTATGGGCGTAGTCATTGCCTATGCGACCTGCAAGCTTTTTGCTGAGTATAGGAGAGTAGGACTTATCATATCGACTATCGTCGTGATAGCTTCTGGCAGCCTGGTTTACAACAGTAGCAACGTTACTAAGGCTGAAAATGCTTATCATCTGCCTCAGACAGCTATTGATATCGTTGATTCCATATATCCGGAAGGCTCAACTGGCAAAGAAAGAGTCGCTTTTCCAGCTTCTCTTGTGCATTACGTAAGACAGTACAATACAAATATCCTTATGCCTTACGGCAGAGAGATGGTGGTAACTCAGTGGTATTACTACAATGCTGTTTATGAAGCTATGGAAAAGGCTGAGACTATTAGCTGCGAAGACCTTCTTACAGCTACCAGAGAGACCAAATGCAAGTATATTGTGCTCCATGAAACAAGAGCAATTGACGGTGACCTGACAGAGTACGGACTTAAGCTGGTTGATACCATTGACGGTTATCAGATATTTTATGATAGTAGTGTAGAGTATTGATGTATATTTTGGTTTTTACAGAATTTAAAGGAAGATTAATTCGATGTTATTTAATTCTTATGATTTTATTTTACTTTTTCTTCCAATTTGTTTAGTAGGATATTATGTAGTGATTTATGGAGCCAGAAAGATTTCGGGGATGCCACTCTTACCAAAAGTGTGGCTTATTGCGATGTCTCTCTGGTTTTATGGCGCTTTTGGGATAAATTATCTCTTCTGGTTTGTATTGGATGTGTTCATTGGTTTTGGATTGGCCAAGTTCATGGTTCCCAGACCTGAAAAGAAAAAGCTCATTCTTACAGCAGGAATTGTATTTCACGTAGGAGCGCTGCTGTACTTTAAGTACACAGGACTTCTTGTGGATACCATCAATGCTGTGTCCGGAAGCAGCTTTGTTTTATCAGATATCATTTTGCCTATTGGTATTAGCTTTTTTACCTTTAGTCAGATATCTTATCTTGTGGATAATTACAGATACCTTGAGTTCAGGGAACGTCAGGCCCAAGGCATTGATACAGCTGATCTGGAAAAACTGGTCTACGACATGGAGGTTGATTTCGTTGACTATGTACTGTTCGTAACTTTTTTTCCAAAGATCCTTCAGGGACCTATAGTTTCCTACAAGTATATGAAGGGCCAGTTTGACAGAATAGCTGATGTAAGACTTAACAGCGAAACACTTATGCGCGGCATCATTTTATTTACTATTGGTCTGGCAAAAAAGGTTTTGCTGGCAGATACTATCGGCGCAGGAGTTGACTATGGATTCGACAACCTGGCTGCGTTGACCAATCTTGACGCTATCATAACTGTGATTGGTTATACCTTCCAGTTGTACTTTGACTTTAGCGGCTATTGTGATATGGGCCGCGGCGTTTGCAATATGATGGGACTTGACCTTCCAGACAATTTCTATCTGCCATATCAGGCTAGAAACATAGAAGAGACTTGGAAAAAATGGCATATGACTTTGACAGCCTTTTTTACCAAATATCTATATATCCCTATGGGCGGAAACCGCAAGGGACTTGTGCGCATGTACATTAACCTCATGATCGTCTTCCTTGTAAGCGGCATGTGGCACGGCGCCGGCTGGAACTTCCTTGTATGGGGCTTCACTCAAGGTGCACTATATCTGATTTACAGACTTATCAATGGCGGTAAGAAGAAGGTACATAGTGTAACTGCCAATTCAAAGGGCATTACAATTGAGAAAGAAAAGAGTGTTGCCGTTGGTAGTAAAAATGCAGTTGAGATTTCAAGTGATAATGAAAATAATAGTGAATTCAACAATCAGAATGTAACAGAATGTGCAACAGAGAATAATGGTGGAATATCATGGAGAACAGCATTCTTTAAAAAGTCGCTTTCAGCAATATGCATTCTGCTTAACCATTTGTACTGGGCATTTTCATTTACTTTTTTCAGAGCAGCCAGTGTAACCGAGGCTCTGGATATGTTTGGAAAGATTCTGCAGCCGTTCAGTGGCTTCCACATTACGTATGGCTTGGCAGACAGTTTTTACCTGGATGAAATCTGGTATGTGATCAAGGTAACACCTATCGCTAAATGGACCTATGCAGGATACCTCTGCATGTGGATCGTTCTTCTGGTGGCTGTGATCGTCATATGGGGCGCTAGAAAGAGTGCCTATGAGATTGCAAGCACTATAAAGCTTAGTAAGCCAGTGGCAATTGTAACTGGAATCCTTTTTGTATGGGGAGTCCTGAGCTTGTCTGGTGTCAGCACATACATTTATTTGAGCTTCTGATGGGGAGATAGATTATAAAGAAGTTTTTGTTTTTTTGAGGTTTAGAGATTTGAGTAATAACGAGAGTGAGAATAAGAGTAAATTTCATATCTTCAGGGTGTTGATCACTTTTTTTGCAACTATAGCGATACTGTTTGGTGGTTGCATAGCTGCCATTGTTTATGTGGATCCTTTTTTTCAATATCATGAACCACTGGAAGGCTTCCCCTATGTGGTGGATAACCAGCTGACTCAGAACCCTGGCATGGCAAGGCATATGTCCTACGATAGCGTAATAGTTGGCTCTTCCATGACTGTTAATTTTGATACCGACGATTTTCAGACTAATCTGGGGCTTGATACAATTAAGCTTTCCTACAACGGAGCCATGCCTCATGATATTTCTAATATTTTGAGTATTGTATTCGAAGATGACACAGTGGCTATGCAAAATGGTGGTGTTGATGCTGTCTTTTTATGCATAGACCCTTATCAATATACTGCAGGCCTTGAGGATACCAAGTATCCAATACCTTCTTATCTCTATGACAAGAGTGTTACCAATGATGTGCAGTATCTTCTCAATAAAGACGTTTTGCTGCAGTACGTTCTGAGACCGGTGATCAATAATTCGCCGACTGATCTGAGTTATGTATATAGTAGCTGGTGGACACCGGATTATTATAACATCCAGTGGGTAATGCATACCTACACCTATCCTGAAGAGGCAGAGGAGGAGACTAGTGCTGATGCTTATCTTGCTAAGACTGTGCAGAACCTCCAGACCAATATACTGCCTTACATAATTGATCATCCTGATACTACTTTTTATTGTTTCTATGCACCTTACAGCGTTCTGTACTGGAATGACTGCATTGTGGAGAAGCATCTTGATGCTACATTGGCTCAGTATCAGCAGATTGCAGATGTGTTGCTTACGTACGATAATGTTAGATTGTTTAGCTTTATAACTATGGATGATGTTGTGACTGACCTCAATCAGTATGCTGATGAGCTTCACTATGCTCCATGGGTCAATGCTTACATGACTGAGTGTTTTGAAGATGGCACCTGGGAAGTTGAGTCCAGCGAAGAAATGGCTGATGTGATCTCAGACCTCAGGAAGATTGTTGATGACTATGATTATGAGACCCTTTTTGCAACCGACTGGTAAAACCTGTTGGAAAAGAGAAAAAGCTAAAAAGCTATAGGTAAATCAGCGGACGAAGAAATGTTGAAAAGTAGAAAAAGTTGAAAAACAATAGGTAAATCAGTGCAGGCAAACCTTTTGAAAAAGCAGAAAAGTGAAAAAGCAATAGGTAAATCATGCTAAGATTACCTGTTGAAAAATTAGAAAAGTGAAAAAACAATAGGTAAAACATGCTAAAATTACCTGTTGGAAAAAGGAAATAGTAAAAAAGCAATAGGTAATGCATGAATAAAATACCTGTTGGAAAATGATAAATGCATGAAAACAACAGGTAAAACCAGTTGTGGAAGTGAAAGGCTAAAGAACAAAAAAGCTAAAAAGCTAAAAATCAATAGTTCCCACTAGCTGAATCACGAAATCAGTGCTAAAAGTCAATGAATGGAGGTTTATTAATGGCTAGAAATAGAGATGATAAAAGACATTTCAATGATGATATGGATGATATCATTGATTTAGACGAAGAAATGGAATATGAGGACGATTTCAATACGCCTGAAAGAGACAGCGAAGTAGATGTAGATACAGAAGATTATGGTGATTCTGAATCAGAAGATTACCGCGAAGAGTCAGATAGTAGTTATGAAGCTGATGAATCCCCATATAACAGAAACGCCGAAAACTATGATGAAGCCCTATACGCCAGAGACGCCGAAAACTACGATGAGGCCCCATACGACAGAGCCTCCGAACCCTACGATGACGAGCCTTACGACGAAGACTATGATGAAGATTACGATGACGAGCCAGGTCGCCGCAAGCGTATAGACCTTGCCAATCTTCCATGGTGGGTACATGCAGCAATATTAGGCACAATTGCTCTTATCATTGGAGCGTCAGCTTGGGCGCTATACAGATGGAACACTGGCGAGAAGATAACTTTTACACAGACAGATGATATGTCTCAGTATGAGACTGAGCGACTGGATAACGTATTTTACCTGACATCAGAAGATCTTGAAGGTCACGTAGATGACGGCGTTAATACGATCCTGTGTCTTGGAAATGATGCATTTACATACAATTCAGGTGATAAGGGACTTGCTTCAAGGATCGCAGCTCTTACAGATTCAACAGTTTACAATGCTGCATTTCCTTTAAGCTGCGTATCATTGCGTACTGCAACTTATGACAGCTCTTATCCTATGGACCTGTTCAGTTTCTATAATGTCACACAGGCCATGGTAAGTGGAGATTTCAGTGACATGGAAGCAGCTGCAGCAGCAATGGATGACAGCACTTATTCACAGTCAGTAGATGTGCTTCAGAATATAGATATGGATTCAGTTGACATGATCGTCATAATGTATGATGCTCAGGATTACCTCAACCAGAGAGCTGGTAGGGATTTCAACGATGCTGACAATCCTATCACATTCATGGGTGCTTATCATGCAGGACTTACTGCTCTTAGAGAGGCTTTCCCATATATAAGGATCGTTGTAATGAGCCACACACTGTGCTACGCCTACACATCAGAAGGTGTTGTCAGCGGTGATACCTATGACTTTGGTAATGGTGCGCTGCCAACGTATCTGCAGCATATAATCGATACCTGCGAAGAACTTGGTGTCACATTCGTTGACAACTATTATGGAACAGTTGATGAAAGCAACAGTAGTGAACTTCTTGTGGATACCATCCACTTAAGTGATGACTGCGTAGAGCTTATAGCGGAGCATTTCAAGGAATTGCTGTTTGGAGAATAAGATTTATTTTCAGTATTTGGGGTATAGATAAGTATGAAAAAGAAGTATTGGGTAAGGGCGGCGTTATTAGCACAGGCGCCTTTGTGGATAACAGCATGTCAAAACAGCGCCCATGTGGATACAGCCATTGTTGAGCTCAAAATTAATAATATGGGCATCGGATCAACAGTGGATGAGCTTGAATGTTTTGGATGGCGCATGGAGTCTGAGGTTCAGGATCAGAGTCAGAGCGCATACCAGATCGTGATGGCAGATTCTGAAGAGAATCTGCAAAAAGGAAAATATATTTGGGATTCCGGAAAGGTAGAGGATGACAACTCTACCTTTGTTTCCTATACAGGGGAAAAACTTGAAAACCTTCAGGATTATTTCTGGAAGGTTTTTGTTTGGGATAAGGATGGAAAAGAAGTAGAATCTGAGAGCGCTTTTTTTTATACCGGTCCATCTGATGAGGATTGGGACAAGGCCCAGTGGATAACTTCGCAGCCCCTTAGCATTGATGTGGCCAAAAGTCAGACTGATGAGGATAGCTATGTCTGGAAGTATGGCAATGGTCTGACGGCAGACTATGAGTTTAAGAGTCTTGGCGCTGCCAGAAGCGGCTTTGTATGGACTTATGGTCTTGGCGGTGAGTATGGAAGGCATGTTCTATGCCGCATTGACGATATTGATGGCACACCTGTGATTGTTATTGAGGAAAAAGATGGTGCTGAAGTCCTGTCATCAGAGACTTTTGAAATATCATCTGATTGGGATAACGCTGCAGAGCACCAGATGCATATTGAAGTTGATGATAATAGTGTGCAGCTAGCTCTTGATGAGAATGATCCCTTCTCCTATGAGCTGGATCATTATGGTGAGATATGCACAGCAGGCCTGTGGTCAGTGAGGTGTGAAGATTATAGCTATGTGGATAACCTTCAGTTACTTGATGAAAGCGGCTCTGTTGTTGTTTCAGAGAATTTTGATACTGATGAAGGATCATTTTTTTCACCATATTATACCTACGTGGAAGATGGCTGGCTGAGGGTGAAGGCCGGATATATCCTTTCTTCCGGCTGGGAGATTCCTTCTCCTATGCTCAGATATGAGTTTGAAGTAGGCAAAAAAGTGGATTCAGCAATGCTCTACCTGTCATCATTGGGGATTTACGAGGCAGAGCTCAATGGAAGTGAAGTGTCAGATGGCTGGTTTGATCCCGGCTGTTCAGTTTACAATACGGAAGTTTATTATCGCGGATTTGATGTGACAAGTAGCCTCCAGGAGGGAACTAATGCTCTTGGAATCAGGCTTGGACATGGCAGATATGACAGGATGCAGCAGGATTGGGGCGATGGCCTTGCTGCAAAAGGCATATTACATATAGTCTATGAGGATGGCACAAGTCAGGATGTTTATACAGATTCTGATTGGAGTAGCTACAACAATGGCCCCATCAGAAATGATGATATGTACTCAGGTGAATTTTACAATGCCTCTTTTGCCCAGGCAGACTGGAGTACCCCGGGAGCGGCTCTTGAAGGATGGGAGGCGGCTCTGATCAGACAGGTGCCGGATGAATGTAGCATAGTTTCTTCTAAGACAGAAGTTATCAATGCCATAGAGACTATTGAACCTGTTTCCGTGACTGATCTGGGAAATGGCACTTATGTATATGATATGGGTAAAAATATCAACGGCATAGCCAGCGTTAAAGCAACTGTAAACGCAGGTGATGTGATTACTATCAGATATGCAGAGGAAGTCAATTCTGAAGCTATGTCTGAAAACAGCCGTGATGACGTTATAGGATCTGTATGGCAGAGAAATCTTCTTACAGCAGATAATACAGATTATTACGTTGCTTCCGAAGATGGAGAGGTGACTTACACACCGTCCATGGTGGCAAGAGGTTATAGATATGTGCAGGTATCAGGAGTCAGTGAGGCTCCATCGCAGGTCCAGGGAATCTTTTTGACAACTGATCTTGAGCGAACCGGCTATTTTGAGTGCAGTGATGCTGATATGAATGCCCTGTACGAAAGCGTTGTGCTGACTCAGCAGGATAATTACATGGATATTCCAACGGATTGTCCGCAGAGAGATGAACGCCTTGGCTGGGCTGGGGATGCGCAGGTTTTTGCAACCACAGGCAGCTACAACTATGATACATACAATTTTTTGAAGCAGTATCTGTCTATGCTGGATAGATCAAGGATTGGCAGTGGTATATATCCTGAGCTGGTGCCGGCTGTATCACCTTCAGGAGGTGCCAATGGCTGGAGTGATGCGGGAATACTCCTTGTCTGGAAGTTGTATCAGCAATACGGCGACATTAGGCTCATTACTGATAATATTGATTCAATGTGCCAATACATGGATTACCTATATAAATCCTGCGAGGAAAATATCCGTTATGACCAGGGATATGCTGACCTTTGGGCTGTATCAGGACTTTCAGATGATTTTGCAAGTACCGCCCAGACAGCTTATTGCGCCAAGGTCTTGAGTACTATGTGCAACATTGCAGGGCTCAGTGAAGAGTATCAAAAGTATAATGATGAGTATGAGGCTATTAAAACAGCCTTTTTAGGAAAATATGTAAACGAGGATGGCAGCACAACTAACTGGTTGCAGGCTGAGTATGTAATGATGCTTGCTTTTGACCTGTGCCCTGATGGAGGTGAGAGTGCTATTGGAGATTATTTGGATGCATCTGTTTCCTACTCGGGATTTCATCCAAATACAGGCTATGTTGCAACGCCTTTTTTACTGCCGATGCTATGTGAATACGGCCATGCGGATACTGCCTATAAAGTGATCCAGCAAAAAGAGTACCCTTCCTGGAATTACATTATTCAAAACAGTACTACTCTTACCGAGGCCTGGGAAGCATACATGGTGGATGATATTGGCAAATACGTGGTTTCAGGTTCACTCAATCATGTGGCCCTTGGCTCAGTAGGGCAGTGGTATTATGAGTATGTGCTTGGAATTAAGCCTGATATTGAGGCTCCGGGCTATAAGCATTTTTATATAGAACCTTATATTGATGAGAGCCTTTCTTTTGCCATAGGCAGCTATAAGTCCTTGTATGGCACGATTGAGAGCTCATGGACTATTTCAGATGATAAGATAACCTATGAGTTTACAGTGCCTGCCAACACCACAGCAACTGTGATGATAGAAGGCAGCGACATGTACGGCACTGAAGTTGGCGCCGGACATTATGTAGTAGAAGTCGCTAAGTAATTTTCATTATAAAAAAGAATAATTGGAGGAACCCTGATTGAACAACAAAATAGTACAGATACTGATCCTGCAGTTTGCGGTCATGATCTACAGCATAAACACTGTAGTAGCCAAGTTCGTATCTAACGAAGTGTTTGGATCACCTAAATTTTTAATGCTTTATTTCCTTGAGTTCTGCGTCCTTGGAGTCTATGCCATCTTCTGGCAGCAGCTTATCAAGCGCTTTGAACTCTCAATTGCCTATGCCAATAAGGCTATGACCCTGCTGTGGTCTCTGTTATGGAGCATTGTCATATTCCACGAAGGCGTAACTCTCCCTAAAATAGCAGGAGTTATCCTTGTAATTATTGGCACTATTGTGATCAACGGCGGCGATAGTAAAGACAGCACAGAATCTTCAGCTGATACTGAAACAATACAGACCGAGGCGGCTGCAGATAAGGAGGCAAAATGATCTTTTATATAATCCTGATGGTGATTGCAGAGCTTATTGCTTCCTCATCACAGATTCTTTTGAAAAAAAGTGCTCAGAAGCATTATTCAAATGTGATACGTGAATATCTCAATGTCCTGGTCATAGCAGGTTATGGAATGCTAGTCGTTTCAATGCTTTTATGCATCATATGCTATGGCGGGCTGCCATATATGGGCGTTGTAGTCATGGAGCCTTTGGGATATATCATTGTCATGTTCCTTGGAAGGTTTGTTTTTAAGGAAAAAATAACCTTGAGAAAAATCTGCGGCATGGTCCTGATACTGGCCGGGATATTGGTTTTCTATTGCTTTTGAGGCTTCGGCATAAGTTGCATGATAATCCTTGCAATGATAGAATTATTATGTATGTGTAAATTCACGGATTTAAAGCGCGTGGGAGGAGAACTGAATGAAAAAAGGACTTAATTTATTCAACCAGCGTCGTAGGGGAGACAAGCGTCACAGGTATGAAGAGGATGATATCCTTGATTATGATGACGATTTTGATGAGGAATCAGACGATTTCGAAGACAATTATAGAAGAAATGAAGGCTCAGAAGAGTATGGGGATATTGAAGATGATGCCGACATTTATGACGAAGAATTAGAAGATGAAGTTGATCCTGAGTGGAGAGCTGATGACCAGCGTGATGATTACAAGATCGGTGGCCGTCAGAATGACCGTTTCAGGGAAGACGAGTATATAAACGATTCTCAGTATGACGATGATTATGAGTCAGACAAAAGAAGATATGATGGCCGCTGCGTGGATGATGTAGATGACAGTTATGATAGTCGTTATGCTGACGAAGAAGATGATCGCTATGACAGTCGTTACGATGAAGATGATGACAGATATGACGGCGATTATGACAGAGACAGAGATCGTTTTGATGATGATATAGAAGATCATGACGATCGCTATGCCAGAGATGATTATCGTTACAGCAGTCGCTATGATGACGAGATCGATGATGAAGATGATGATATAGATTATCGCGACGCAGATGATCGCAATGATAGCCGTTATGCAGATGATCGCTATGACAGTCGTTACGATGATGAAGAGGACGACAGATACGCTGACGACGATGATCGCTACGACAGAGATTACATGGCGGATGAAGACTATGATGATCCTGAAGATCGTTATTCTGACCGTTATGATGACGAAGAGGATGACGATTACCGTCACAGCAGCCGCTATGATGACGAAGAGGATGATGACTATCGCTACAGCAGCCGCTATGAAGATGAGGAAGATGAAGATTATCCTTATGCAGGCCGTAGCTATAGTAGAGGTCGCAGCAGTCGTGATGGCAGACGAGATGATCGTAAGGGCGGAGTTCTACTATTTTTCTCCAAAATGGGAATCATGGAAAAAGCAGCTATGTTCATCGGAGCAGTTATTATTGCCGGCATAGTAGGTGTCAGCACTCTGTATGCTTCAGCCAAGACACAAAATGATGCAGTAGCTTCTTTTGCCAGCCTTGGAGAAGATATATATGGAGTTGAGATAATCGGTGAGAGCGGACTCCTTGCAGTTGCTGAGGCTAATAAGGTATCAATAGCCGCAACTGAGAGCTCATCTGAAGAAGAGGAAGAAGAGGAGACTGGAATCACAGTCAAGATGAACCTCTCCAGTATCCAGAGCGATCTTAAGATCAAGTTTAACAACTCCAGCACTGGAAAGCTGATCGCCAGCGTACCATTTACAGTTACAGTTAAGACACCGGACGGCAGCACCATTACTTATGAAGATGATGACCAGGACGGTATTATCTATAAAAAGGGACTTAGCGCAGGTAAATACACTGTTTCCATGAATCTGATCACAGATTCCAAGTATGAACAGTATATTATCAGCACTGATAGTCAGACTATCACAGTCAAAGATACTATTGAATATAAGACAGTTGATGTTTCAGACGAGATCAAAAAAGAGTCTGAAGTCAACGTTGCCAAGGAAGATACACAGGTTAAGACCGAAGTTGAATCTACTTTGACAGACACAGTTGAGTATGTTGAGTCTACTAAGACAGAGTCAGGAACAGATGCCAACTCTACTGAGTACAAGACAATTGATAAATCTACAATCGTAGATCCTGCTTCTTCTGCAATGTTAAATGTGGATAAGAGCCTTTTGTCACTTGATGGACTGCTTCTTACATCTGCAACAGATGCGGCAACAGCTTCAACTGCTTCAGAAGCATCAGGTTCAGGTGGTACAGTAGAAAAAGAGTACAGCTATTCAGTATCACTTAGTTCATCAAGCATCAAGGTTGGTGAGACTTCTACTGCAAGCGCGTCAACAGATTATTCAGACAAAACTGTTACATGGTCAAGCTCAAGCGACAGCGTAGCAACAGTATCAAGTGATGGAACAGTAACAGGTAAGGCAGCAGGTACAGCTACTATCACTGCAACATTTGCCAGTGGAAAAACAGCATCTGCAACCATTACAGTTACAGAAGTAGAAGAAACACATACGATCAAGGCTACAATTGCCAGCAGCTCTATTAAGGTCGGAGCTACAACTACTGTAAGCGCAACAGATAATGGTTCATCTACAAGCGCAACTTGGTCAAGCTCCAATGACAGTGTAGCGACAGTATCAAGCGACGGAACAGTAACAGGTAAGGCAGCAGGTACAGCAACAATTACAGCAACCTGCAGTAACGGAACTGCAACAGTATCAGTTACAGTTACTGAGGATGCTCATACATATGAAGTAAAGGCAGATGCCACAAGCATCAAGGCCGGTGCAACAACCAATGTTACAGCCTATGACAATTCAACAGCTACAAGCGTTACATGGTCTGTTGATAAGACAAGCATTGCAACGATCTCAGCAACAAGCGGAAGCTCAGTTACAGTAACCGGTGTAGCTGAAGGCTCAGCAGTGATCACAGCTACATATAGCAGTGGTAAGACAGCAACAGTGACAATCACAGTTGCCAAAAACACATATGCTGTTTCAAAGGAAACAACAACACTTGCAGTTAAGGGCACAGAGACTATCAAGGCAACCAAGAACGGTACTGAAGAAAGTGTTACATGGTCAACAAGCGATTCTTCAATCGTTACAATATCAGCAACAAGCGGAAGCTCAGTAACTATCACAGGTGTAAAGGCTGGTACAGCCAACATTACAGCTACTTTCTCTGATAAGGGTACAGCAGTATGCAAGGTAACTGTTACAAGTAGTGGCACGATTACTCTTTCACCTACAAGCCTTATAATAGTTGCAGGAAAGACAAGCTCTTCTATTACAGCAACAACAGCTAATCTGTCTTCAACCAAGGTAACATGGGCTATTGCAGATACATCAATAGCTACAATTGCTTCAAGCAGTGACACAACAGTTACTGTTAAGGGCGTAAAAGCAGGTACAACAACACTTACAGCTACAAGCGCATCAGATACAACAATTACAGCCAAGCTTACTATCACTGTAAAAGATTCAGGTGCATACCTTGTAGATAAGAGCGGCAACGCTGTATATGTCAAAGATGCTACTTCAGGCACATACAGAAAAGCTACTTACGATGATTATTACAATTACACAACATTCTATATTGCAACTGCTGGAAAGACTTATACATACACAGGTTGGCAGGTTATCGACGGTTATACATATTACTATGACAAAAATGGTAACTACGTAACCGGCGAGCAGGTCATCCAGGGAGCTAAGTACACATTTGGCTCAGACGGACGTCTTTCAACAGGTTCAGGTGTAATGGGTATCGACGTTTCCAAGTGGAACGGCAATATTGATTGGGCAGCAGTAAAGAACAGCGGTGTTAACTTTGTTATCATCAGATGCGGATACAGAGGATCATCAGCAGGAGCGCTCATTGAAGACTCAATGTTCAAAAAGAACATCAGCGGTGCTTTAAATGCAGGACTTAAAGTTGGTGTTTACTTCTTTACACAGGCTATCAATGAGGCAGAGGCTGTTGAGGAAGCATCAATGGTAGCAAGCTTATGTAAGGGCTACAGCCTTTCATATCCTGTTTTCCTTGATGTAGAGGCAAGTAACGGACGTGGCGATAAGATCTCTGCAGATCAGAGAACAGCTGTTATCAAAGCCTTCTGCAGCACTATGGCCAGCGCAGGTTACAAGACAGGTGTCTATGCTAACAAGACATGGCTCAACAGCAACATCAATGCTACAGCACTTACAAGCTACAGGATCTGGCTTGCACAGTATGCAGCTACACCTACATATACAAGAACAAGATATGATATGTGGCAATATTCTTCCAAGGGAAAGGTTTCAGGCATTTCAGGAAACGTAGATATGAACATCAGTTATCTTGGATATTGATAATATTTCCTTCTGGTTGTAAAATAGCTTAGTTAATTAGAAAGATTATTTGTAAAAAGAGTAAATTCATTTTGGAGGCTTTTTTAATGAGAACATATTTAGTAACAGGTGGAGCAGGATTTATAGGTTCAAACTATATTCATTACATGTTCCGTAAATATGACAATGAGATCCGCATCATCAATGTAGATGCACTTACATATGCGGGCAATCTCGAAAACCTTGCAGATATTGAGAATAGAGATAATTATACATTCGTTAAGGCAAATATCTGTGACCGCGAAGCAATCGACAAGATTTTTGCTGAGAACGATATTGACAGAGTAGTTCATTTTGCAGCAGAGAGCCACGTTGACCGTAGTATCGTTAATCCTGAGATCTTTGTTCAGACTAACGTACTTGGTACAGCTACAATGCTTAATGCAGCTAAGAAGGCTTGGGAACTTCCTGATGGAACATTCAAGGAAGGCAAGAAGTTCCTTCACGTTTCAACTGATGAAGTATATGGTTCACTTCCAGAAGATGGTGGATATTTCTATGAGACAACTCCATATGCTCCTCACAGCCCATACAGCGCAAGTAAAGCAGGTTCAGATATGCTTGTAAGAGCTTATATGGATACTTATAAGTTCCCTGCAAATATCACAAACTGCTCTAACAACTATGGCCCTTATCAGTTCCCTGAGAAGCTGATCCCACTTACTATCAACAATGCACTTGCTGGTAAGAAGCTTCCTATCTATGGTGATGGCAAAAATGTACGTGACTGGCTCTATGTTGACGATCACGCCAAGGCAATCGATATGGTTCAGGAAAAGGGCAAGCTCTTTGAGACATACAATGTTGGCGGACACAACGAAAAGCAGAACATTGAGATCGTAAAGACAATCATTGAAGTTCTTCGCGAAGAGCTTTCAGATGATGATCCAAGAAAGGCACATGTAACAGAAGACCTTATCACATACGTTGAAGATCGTAAGGGTCATGATAGAAGATATGCTATCGCTCCTGATAAGATCAAGGCTGAGATTGGCTGGGAGCCTGAGACAATGTTCAAAGAAGGCATCCGTAAGACAATCAAGTGGTTCTTTGAAAACGAAGAGTGGATGAAGAATGTAACAAGCGGTGACTACCAGAAGTATTACGAAGGTATGTACAGCAAAAAATTATCATAATTTTTTACAAAAAAGGGTAAAATAAAGTTAGGAGCTTTTTTACAATGAAAGGTATTATACTTGCCGGAGGATCCGGTACAAGATTGTATCCATTAACCAAGGCTGTATCTAAGCAGATCATGCCTGTATATGATAAGCCAATGATCTATTATCCATTGTCAACACTGATGCTTGCAGGTATCAGAGACGTGCTTATCATCTCTACACCAAGAGATCTTCCTGCATTCCAGGAACTGTTTGGAACAGGTGAAAATCTTGGTATGAACTTTGAATACGCAGTTCAGGAACAGCCAAGAGGACTTGCTGATGCATTTATCATTGGCGCCAAGTTCATTGGTAATGATAGCGTAGCTCTTGTTCTTGGAGACAATATCTTCTATGGTCAGAGCTTCTCCAAGCTTCTTAGAACTGTTGCTCAGAGAGAAAGTGGTGCTACAATCTTTGGTTACTACGTACGTGATCCTAGAGAATATGGCGTAGTAGAGTTTGACGAGAACGGCAAGGCAATATCCATTGAAGAAAAGCCTGAGAAGCCAAAGAGTAATTATGCAGTTCCTGGTCTGTATTTCTATGACAACAAGGTTGTAGATATTGCTGCCAATGTTAAGCCTTCTGCAAGAGGCGAGATAGAGATCACATCTATCAACAACGAGTACCTCTCACGCGGAGAGCTCATGGTAGAGACCATGGGACGTGGATTTGCTTGGCTTGATACAGGTAATCACGATGCACTTCTTGATGCAGCCAACTTTGTTGCTACATTCCAGAAGAGACAGGGATTATACATTTCATGTATTGAAGAAATTGCATATAAACGCGGATTCATCGACAAGGATCAGCTCCTTAAGCTAGCTGAGCCTCTGATGAAGACCAACTATGGAAAATATCTTGTTGAGGTAGCGAATGGGCTCTGATAAAGTGTTTAGGCTTTCGGTCATTACAATTATTAGTGCGTTTATCCTGATATTGGTGGTTGTTTATTCGACAAACACTGATAAGTTTGATGCGCTTTTTAACCGAAACAAAACACAGTCAGATACTACTGCAGATGCTTCGATCAATGCATCCGGTGTTCAGATTGAACAGATTGGTGACAATCTGCATGGATACATGGTAGATTCTGATTTCTTTGACGAGAACGAAAAGATACCTGAAGTAATAATTACAGTTGATAATATTCAAAGTGATGTATCCGGTAATTCCTACAACGGAGCCTCTAATGGCGATGCAGCTGTTGCATCATCAGGTGGTTCAGGATTTATGTACAATGGGGAGAATATCCCGCAGTACCCTGATGGCGGCGAAGTGCCACCAACACCTGGTGTGGGCGTAGGTAATCCACCGGATGACAGCTTTGATGATATTGATTCGATAAATTTTGAAGATGTAGCACATTGATTAAAGCTGGCAAGGATAGTTATAGATTGATTATGGATTCTTTTTACCAGGAAAAATCGAATTCGTATTAGATCAGGTCTTTGAAGGTGTCAGAAATACAATGTACTAGGTATGAACAAGGAGTAAAGATGGGTAAGTTAACAGTTGAGACATGTGAGATTGAAGGACTTAAGGTATTGACACCACAGGTATTTGGTGATGCCAGAGGTTATTTTATGGAGACATACAGCAAGAGAGATTTTGCTGAGGCTGGGATCGATGTAGAGTTTGTACAGGATAATCAGTCAGCTTCCAAGAGAGGCGTATTAAGAGGCCTTCATTTCCAGAAGAATTTTCCACAGGACAAGCTTGTACGTGTTGTAAGTGGTGAAGTTTATGATGTAGCTGTTGATCTTAGACCAGGTTCAAAGACTTTTGGAAAGTGGTTTGGAGTTCTTTTATCAGCAGAGAATAAGAAACAGTTCTTTATTCCTAAGAACTTTGCTCATGGATTTTTAGTTTTATCCGATTATGCTGAATTTGTTTATAAATGCTCAGATTTCTATCATCCGGATGATGAGGGAGGACTTCTTTGGAATGATCCTGAAATCGGTGTAGAATGGCCACTTCAGGAAGGTGTTGAACTCACATTTTCTGAAAAAGATACTAAGTGGGGCGGCATTGCTGAATATAAAGCTACTCACTGATATACTTGAATGGGGAAATTTGATTTGAATTTAAAGAAAAATGGAGACAGGATCCACTTTAGTGACCTGCCGAAAAGATTAGTAATCGGTATAGTTTATGCTATAGCTTTTGCATTTGCGCTTGTTATAGTATTGCACAATAATCCTTTAGCTGACCAGGAAACTGAGCAGCTAAAGAAGATATGTGCTTGTATTTTGATAGGACTTGCTTGTTTCATTATTACTTTTGCTTATGACAAGCTGTTGGTCCTTCCAATCGAGTTATGGGGCAATCGCAAGCTTATATGGCGACTTGCCAAAAATGATTTCAAAAAAAGATATGCTGGCTCTTACATGGGTATTGTGTGGGCACTGGTTCAGCCGGTGGTCACTGTTTTGATGTATTGGTTTGTCTTTGACCGCATCTTCCAGAGCAGAGCGCAGATGGTCTCTGGTGGTCTTGAAGTTCCTTACGTATTATTCCTTACAGCCGGCCTTGTGCCTTGGTTTTATTTTACAGAAGGACTTCTTAATGGAACTACCTCTTTGCTTGAATATAATTACCTTGTAAAAAAGGTTTTATTTAAAATCAGTATCCTTCCACTTATAAAGATAATAGCAGCTACCTTTATCCACCTTTTCTTTACACTGGTTATGGTGATCGTGGGTATCGGATATGGTTACTATCCAAATATTTATACAATACAGATTTTTTATTACATGTTCTGTGAGTTTATACTGATGCTGGCTCTTAGCTATGCAACCTGCTCTATAGTCATCTTTTTCAGAGATCTGACTCAGATTATCAGTATTGCTTTGCAGCTGGGACAGTGGGCAACACCTATTTTGTGGAATATTTCAATGATTCCTGACAGACTTAAATGGATCATTAAGCTCAATCCGATGACATATATCGTTGAAGGCTATAGAAACAGTATCTATGGCGAGACATGGTTCTTTGAGCATTTTTATTCTTCAACATATTTTTGGATCGTTGTAGTTGTAATGTTTTCAATTGGTTCTCTTATCTTCAAGAGATCAAAAGTACATTTTGCAGACGTATTGTGATTGTTTGTAAATGAAGTTCATGCAGGAGCATCCGGCATACGCAGTAGATAGAGGTATGCAGGTGCTGACTGAAAGGATATACATGGAAAAAGATGTTGCTATTCAGGTTACGAACCTGACTAAGATGTATAAATTGTATAATAAAAATACAGACCGTCTTAAGGACGCCCTGGGATTTAAGAGAAATGGCAAAAAGATCTACAAAGAGCACCTGGCTCTTAATAATGTCAATCTTACTATCCACAAGGGTGAAACAGTAGGTATCATCGGTACCAATGGTTCCGGTAAGTCTACTATCCTCAAGATCATAACAGGTGTTTTGAGTCCGACTTCAGGAACTGTAGAGGTGGACGGACATATATCAGCTCTTCTTGAGCTGGGCGCCGGTTTTAATATGGAGTACAACGGTATCGACAATATCTACCTCAATGGTATGATGATCGGATTTACCGAAGAGGAGATAAATAAAAGGCTTGATGCCATCCTTGATTTTGCAGATATAGGCGATTATGTATATCAGCCATGTAAGACATATTCAAGTGGTATGTTTGTACGTCTTGCATTTGCGGTTGCTATCAATATTGATCCTGAGATCCTTATTGTAGATGAAGCTTTGTCAGTTGGTGATGTATTTTTCCAGGCTAAATGCTATAGGAAATTTGAAGAGTTCAAGGAACAGGGCAAAACAATTCTTTTTGTTTCACATGACCTTAGTAGTATCAGTAAATACTGTGACAGAGCAGTTCTCCTGAATCAGGGTGTATTCCTTGGTGAAGGAACTCCTAAGGAGATGATCGATATCTACAAGCAGGTCCTTGTAGGCCAGTATCCTCTTCCTGAGAACAATTTCCAGAGCCTTTTGGATGATGAAGATATCAGGAATGCGGCAGAAGCTGATGTTAATCGTTCCGAGGACAAGGTCAAAGATGATAAGTCCAAGGATGATAAAGAAGCAGAAGGCAATCCAAATCTCCTGGAGTATGGCGACGGCTCTGCTACTATTACAGAATTTTATGTAACAGATGATAAGGGTAAAAAAACAACTGCTATCATGAAAGACACTGAATTTACTATTCATATGCAGGTTAAGTTCAATCGTGATGTTGCAGCACCGATTTTTGCTTTTACCTTCAAAAATATACTTGGTATCGAGATTACAGGTACTAATTCAATGGTTGAAAAAGCCTTCCTTGATTCAGTTAAAAAAGATGAAGTCAAGGAGATCACTTTTAAACAGAAGATGACTCTTCAGGGCGGCGAGTATCTCATCAGCTTTGGAGTCACAGGATTTGAAAAAGAAAACTTTACTGTATATCACAGACTATATGATGCATTAAATATTTCAGTAGTATCTGACAAAAATACTGTTGGTTATTATGATATGGGGTCTGTCGTTACAGTTAAATGAAGACTTACGGGGAATAATAAATGCAGGAAGAACAGACTATAGGAAAAGTAAATCTTAACTTTAAGCACTATTCAGGCCTTGATCTATACAGCGATGGTGCTATAGAGAATGAACTTCTTGAGATTGTCCAGAAATACAACAAGGAACAGTATCAGGAGGTTATTGAACAGCGTGCCAACTGGCCGGTTCTCTATCACCTCTCAGAGCAGCGAGGCAATATCGTTGAGTGGATACCTATGGAGGGCAATGAAAAGGTCCTTGAAGTAGGTTCTGGTTGTGGTGCCATCACAACAACTCTTGCATCCAAGGCTGGAAGCGTTACCTGTGTTGATCTGTCCAAGAGAAGAAGTGAGATCAATGCTTGGAAAAATAAGGATTGCGACAATGTAACGATCCATGTTGGTAATTTCCGCGATATCGAGCCTGATCTTGATAAAGATTATAATTTCATTTTTCTTATAGGCGTTTTCGAATATGGTCAGGGCTACATCGGCACTGAGCATCCATACGAGAACTTTTTGATGATGCTCAAAAAGCATCTTGCTCCTGGTGGACGTATTGTCATAGCCATTGAGAACAGGACTGGTCTTAAGTATTTTGCAGGATGCGCAGAGGATCACCTTGGTTCTTATTTTTCAGGAATCGAGGGCTATTCAGAAGATAGCGTAGCAAGGACATTTACAAGAAATGGTCTTATCAGAATATTCAGAAGATGTGGTATTACTGATTATCATTTCTACTATCCATATCCTGATTACAAGCTCATGACGATGCTTCATTCAGATCAGTATATGCCAAAGCAGGGCGAGCTCTATGACAATGTTCGCAACTATGATAGAGACAGACTTGTTTTATTTAATGAAAAACAGGCCTATGACGGACTGGTACAGGATGGCATGTATCCTGAATTTGCCAATTCCTTTGAAGTAATACTTGGACCTGGTTTCCCGACTATTTATTCCAAGTATTCCAATGATCGTGCTGACGAGTACAAGATACGTACAGATATTGAGCTTGATCAGATGGGCCGTAAGATGATCAGAAAGCATCCTCTTACAGCTGCAGCAGTAGAGCATATCCGCAATATGCGTTCTGCTTATGAAGGACTGCAGGCTCGTTTCAGAGGTGGCGATCTGGAGATCAATGACTGCCAGCTTGATGAAAGAGATAATAGTGCTATTTTCTCTTTTGTAAATGGAATACCTCTTTCAACCATGTTTGATATATGCGTTGCAAAAGATGATAAAGAAGGATTCCGCACGTTATTTAATGAGTATTATCGCAGGATTGGCTACAATGAGCAGTATCCTGTTGCAGACTATGACTTGATATTCTCCAATATCATAGTTAACGGACCTATCTGGACTATAATAGATTATGAGTGGACTTACGGTAAGTGCATCTCAGCCAAGGAGTTGGCTTTCAGAGCCCTTTACTGTTACTCACTTGAAGATAACAAGAGACTGAGTCTTGGAATTGATGATCTGTATCAGTTCCTTGGATTTGATGAAGAGCAGCAGAAGGCTCTTATCGAAGAGGAAAAAGAGTTCCAGAAATATGTTACTGGTAACAGAATGTCTATGGTTGAAGTATGGAAGGCAATCGGACGCTCAGCCAAGATTCCTAGAGAACTTAGTGCATCAGACAGAGGTGCTCAGGGTACAGACCTGATCCAGATATATATTGATAAGGGAGATGGATTCTCAGAAGATGATTCATTTTTCCCTGAAGAGACCTATGATGAACATCAGACGGTTAAACTTGATGTTGAAGTAACATCAAAGGCCAGATGCGTTCGTGTAGATCCGGCATTTAACAGATGTATCGTGACATTTAAGAATATTTTGTGGAACGACATATCTATCGAGAACGATGATATAGATGTGACCATAAGCCATAATGGTAAATGGGCTTCTAATGATACTATTATTTTTGACACTATGGATCCAAATATTGAATTTGGTCTTCCAGAGGATATGTCCGGTGACAAGAACCACCTTATGATAAAGATGGTCATGACTATGATCCCTGAAGAGATAGCTCATTCTATGGTTGAAGCTATTGTTGAAAAGGAAGAAGAGCAGGTTGTTCCGGAAAAAATAAGTGTCAAGGACAAGGTCAGAAATAAGCTTAAAAATGGCATTAAATCAATAAATGTCAAGCATCCAAAGAAATCTTCTGATCCGGATTATGATTATGATGAGGATGAAGAAGAACGTCTTCAGAAAAAGATAGATGAAGAAACTGATTTAGAAGATCTTGATGAATAAAGCACTGGCGTCTTTTTACAAAACAAAAAAGAGAGAATGGGGATATGCTGAAAGAAGTAGCGAAGTGGGTACTTGTTAAAAAACAAAGAACTTCATACAAAAGGCAGCTGAAGAAAAAGAGTAATCCTTACGATAAGTGGCAAAAGCAGCAGGAAAAGCTTGCCGCTAAGGATACCTTTGAAGACGCTGATATCACAGTTTTGGAGACAGAGGTGGTTCATTATGCTGATGTCTGGAAGCGAGATACGAGTGCGCCTCAGCCTAACAAGATCCTTATTTTTGTTAGTCCAAAGGGTGAGCTTACTAAGTCTGCTGAAAATGAGTTTAAGCGATTTTTCATGCAGAATCAGGATATTAACGTTGCCTATGCTGATGAGGATCAGGTGGATGAGAAAGGACATTTCATAAAGCCGTATTTTAAACCTGACTGGTCTCCTGATTCATATCTTAATGCTTTTTATATCGGTAGTGTATTTGCCTGCAGAGAGCGCACTTTTGCGGATGCAACATCAGATTATGACAATGCTGTCAAGATGCTGGGTGGTACTAACGTCCAGAAAAATTCTCCTGAGGCAGTTGGTTTTGAAGCAAGCCTTTTATCAGCAGATGTGCTGTTCTGTATGCTGGCCATCCACGAGCATGCTTTTGCAAGAAGGACTGGCATAAGGTTCCCAATCGGTCACATTGAAAAAGTACTTTTCCATAGAGAAGGGGAGCAGGATCTGTTTTATGGCCGTAATTTCCATAATTCCAAGCATATGCTGATAAGACCTGCCTATGTAAGTATCATCATTCCTTCAAAGGATCATCCTGAGCTGGTTGAGCAGTGCGTGGATTCGATCATAAAGACCACAGGCGAGCCGGAGCTGAAGTACGAGATCATTATCATAGATAATGGTAGCTCAGCTTTTAACAGGGTAAAATATGGTTCCTACATCAATTCTGTTCAGAGAAAAAATGGTCTGACCGGAATTAAATATAATTATCATGCGGAAGAATTTAATTTTTCCCATATGTGCAACAAGGGCGCTAGAGAGGCTAAGGGAGAATATCTCCTATTCCTCAATGACGACGTGGAAGCTATCAAAGAAGGATGGCTCAGGGAGCTTGTAGCTCAGGCTCAGCTCAAGCATGTGGGAGCAGTAGGGTGTAAGCTGTTGTATCCTGAAAGCGACCTTATACAGCACTGCGGTATCACCAATGTAAGACGCGGCCCTGTTCATAAGCTTGCAAGGATGCATGATAAGAGGACTCACTATTTTGGATTTAACCGTGGTGTCCACAATATGCTTGGTGTTACCGGCGCATGCCTTATGCTTTCCAGACAGAAATTTGCTGAGGTTGGCGGTTTCCCGGAAGAACTTGCAGTTGCTTTTAATGACGTAGATATATGTTATTCGATCTTTGAAAAGGGTTACTACAATGTAACCTGTAATCATATTGCTCTTTTCCATCATGAATCTCTTAGCAGAGGCATTGATACTCTTGATGCCAGGAAGATGGAGAGGCTCAAGAATGAGTATGATATCCTTATGCGCAAGCATAAGGCCTTTTACAACTGGGATCCATACTATTCTAAGTTGCTGGTGCAGGATGAGACTGTCAGCGCAGTAATGACCAAGGAAGATTACACACCTGATGAAGATCTGCCATATCAGCATGTATCAGTACATAACGATGGCTATCAAGCCAGAGAAGATGCTGTTCTCAGGATTGGTGTTGAATATGCTGAGACAATGGAGAACTGGCTCTATGATATTAAAGACGGTAATGCCGAAGATGGCTATTTCATCAAGGGCTATTGTTTTGTAATTGGCTCTGATAATGCCTTTTTTGACAGAAAGATAGTCCTGAGGCAGGTTGAAAAGGGCGAGAGTGGTGCGCAGGTTGTAAATTCAACTGTTTACAGCTTTGGCGTCTACACTTGGTACAGACCTGACATCAAGGCTAGACTTTCAGACCAGATCAATGTAGATTTGACTGGTTACAAGGCAAGGATCAAGAAAAATGCTATCCCGCCAGGTTTTTACCAGATAGGAATGGTAGCCATTGACAGGACTTCAAAGCTGAGGCTCATCAACTGGGTACCAAATATAATAAATATCAGATGATCTTTCATCTGTATAAGAAGTACAAGGATTAAGTAATGTCAGAAAACAAGGAATTTGATTATAAAAGTGCATATGAGAGGGAAAAGCTCAAAAGCGCTGAGCTAGCAGAGAGAGTAGCTGAGCTGGAGGACAAGAATCAGGAGATCCAGTTCAAGCTCGACAGGATCAAGAACAATCCAATATGGAAGGCTTCTACACCAGCCAGAAATGCTATGCATTTTGTGATTCGTCAGAAGGATAGATTGAAGAACTGCGGTTCAGTATCAGGTGTTATTGCAAAGGTCAAGTACAAGCAGATAGAGCGCAAGGCCATGACACATTATGGTACTGAGAGTTTTCCATCTGAGGAAGAGAGAGCAAGACAGTCACTTACAGTGTTTGAATATGCACCTCTTATCAGCATCCTGGTACCTTTATACAATACTCCTGAGAAGTTCTTAAGGGATATGATCGAGTCTGTTATGTATCAGACCTATGGCAACTGGCAGTTGTGTCTTGCTGATGGTTCTGATCCGGAACATGCGTATGTTGAGACTATTGTAAAAGAGTATGTTGAAAAGGCCAAAGCCATCAGTATCAGCGGACAGCATGAGATCACCTATTCAAGACTTGAGAAAAATACAGGTATTTCAGGTAATACTAATGAATGTTTAAAACTGGCAAAGGGCGAATACATAGGACTTTTGGATCATGATGATATTCTTCATCCTGAAGTTCTCTATCATTACGTTAAGGCTATAAATGAGCAGAAAGCAGATTATATCTATTGTGATGAGGCTACTTTCTCAGGTGACAGCATTGATCATATGATCACAATGCACTTTAAGCCTGATTATGCCATCGATAACCTTAGAGCCAACAACTATATCTGCCATTTCAGTGTATTCAAGAGGCAGCTTCTTGAAGGCACAGAGTTGTTCCGTTCCAAGTTTGACGGTAGCCAGGATCACGATATGATCCTTAGACTTACTGACAGAGCAGAGCATATCGTTCATGTGCCTATGCTTTTATATTATTGGAGATCTCACGCAGGTTCAGTAGCATCCGGTATTGAAGCCAAGACTTATGCTATAGATGCTGCAAAAGGAGCAGTAGCAGACCATCTGAGAAGACATGGTTATGACCATTTCAAGATTACAAGTACAAGAGCTTTTGAGACTATTTTTAAGATAACATACGAAATTGAAGGCATGCCTATGGTATCAATTGTGATTCCTAGCTGTGAGCATGTTGAAGATCTTAAGCGTTGTATTACATCAATTTATGAAAAGTCCACATATGACAATTACGAGATCATTGTTGTGGAAAACGGAAGTACAAGTACAGAGACCAAGAACTACTATGAACAGCTTATGACTGGTCCTATGAAGGACGTTGTCAGGGTGGTTGATTTCTACGAAGGCGCATCCGGTGTGGATTCAAATGGAAACAGACTTCCATTTAATTTCTCTAAAGTTGTTAACTATGGAGTAAGCAAGGCTAAGGGAGATTATGTACTCCTTTTGAATAACGATACTCAGGTCATTACAGTTAACTGGATCGAAGAGCTACTCATGTATGCTCAGAGAAAAGATGTTGGTGCTGTTGGCGGTAAATTGTATTTCCCAAACAGAAAGATACAGCATGCCGGCGTAGTACTGCGTCTTGGAGCTCACAGAACTGCAGGACATTCTCATTACGGCCAGGAAGGCATGAATCTTGGTTATATGGGAAGACTGTGCTATGCCCAGGATATGTCAGCAGTAACAGGTGCATGTCTCCTTGTTTCCAAGGCAAAATGGGATGAAGTTGGCGGTTTTGATGAGACCTTTGAAGTATCATTAAATGATGTTGATTTCTGCTTAAAGCTTAGACAAAAGGGATACTTAAATGTATTTACTCCTTTTGCTGAAATGTATCATTATGAGTCACTTTCAAGAGGCCTTGATGATCAGGGCGCTAATGCTGAGAGATATAATGCAGAGTCTGAGCATTTCAGGACCAAGTGGAAAGAGGTACTTGATAAGGGGGATCCTTACTACAATCCTAATTTCTCACTTGATAGAAGTGATTTTTCACTTAATGTGGAAGGATATAGTAGTCTCAGAAATCAGTAATAATAAGTGTTTGAATAATAGTTTTATATGTGACATAAGGTTGCAAAATAGGTAGTTTGACAGTGGTTTGTTAGATTTTTAGTTGGTCGCCGGAACGATGATATTGGTACTTGAAATATTTATTTTCTAGTGATTAACTTTAAATAGAGTCCAAAATAAGGGAGGAAGAAGAAATGAGTATAGCTACAGAGCAGTTAGAATATTGGTTAAATGATCCATATTTTGATGAAGCTACTAAACAGGAACTACTTGCTATCCGTAATAATGAAGCTGAAGTAGAGGATCGTTTCTACAAAGAGCTTGAGTTTGGAACAGGTGGTCTGCGTGGTGTTATCGGCGCAGGTACCAACCGCATGAATATCTATACAGTTAGAAAGGCTACACAGGGCCTTGCCAATTATATTAAGAAAAATGGCGGAGAAAAGAAAGGTGTTGCAATTTCTTACGATTGCAGACGTTTTTCTCCAGAGTTTGCTGATGAGACAGCCAGATGTCTTGCAGCTAATGGTATTAAAGCATATATCTTTGATGAACTCAGACCTACACCAGAGCTTTCTTTTGCACTTAGAAAGCTTGGATGTATCGCAGGCGTTATGGTAACAGCCAGCCACAATCCACCAGAATACAATGGATACAAGGCATACTGGGAAGATGGCGCACAGGTTACTCCACCTCATGATACAGGTATCATCGGTGAAGTTAAGGCTATCACAGATTTCCATGATGTTAAGACTATGTCAAAAGAGGATGCTATTGCAGCAGGCCTTTATGAAGTAATTGGAAAAGAAATTGATGATGCATACATGGTAGAGCTGAAGAAGCAGTGTATCCATCCTGAAGTTATCAAGGAAGTTGCAGATGATTTCAGAATCGTTTATACACCATTCCATGGTACAGGTAATAAGCCTGTTAGACGTATCCTTAATGAACTTGGATTTAAGAACGTATATGTAGTTCCAGAGCAGGAACTTCCAGATCCAGACTTTACAACACTTGATTATCCTAATCCGGAAGATCCAAAGGCATTTAAGCTTGCTCTTGAGCTTGCCAAGGAAAAGAAGGCTGATGTAGTACTTGCTACAGACCCTGATGCTGATAGACTTGGTATCTATGCTTACGATACTAAGAGCGGTGAATATGTACAGTTCACAGGTAATATGTCAGGTATGCTCGTTGCTGAGTACATCCTTGAAGAGAGAATCAAGACTGGTACAATGCCAGCTAACCCGGCATTTGTTACAACAATAGTTACTACAAACATGGCTAAGCCTGTTGCAGAGAGCCATGGACTTCACTATATCGAAGTTCTTACAGGATTTAAGTACATTGGTGAGCAGATCAAGCTCTTTGAGCAGAATAATTCTTACAACTATGTATTTGGTCTTGAAGAGAGTTACGGATGCCTTGCTGGTACTCATGCAAGAGATAAGGATGCTGTTGTTGCAGTTCAGATGCTCTGCGAGCTTGCTGCATTCTACAAGAAACAGGGTAAGACTGTTTGGGATGCAATGTTAGATATGTATGAGAAATACGGCTACTACAAAGAAGGACAGTACTCAATCACTATGAAGGGTATTGAGGGAGCAAAAGAAATAGCTGCTCTTATGGAAAAGCTTCGTAACAACCCACCTAAGACATTCGGTGACTTCAAGGTAGAAGAATTCAGAGATTACAAGACTGGTGAGACTCTTAACATCGCTACTGGTGAAAAAGGTAAGACAGGTCTTCCAGAATCCAACGTTCTCTATTTTGCACTTGATAATGATGCTTGGTGCTGCGCTCGTCCTTCAGGAACAGAGCCTAAGATCAAGTTCTACATGGGCGTAAAGGGAACATCTCTTGAAGATGCCAAGAACAAAGAAGATCAGCTTACAGAAGCTGTTAAAGCAGTTATCGGTAAGTAAGATGATTCTAGCCGGGAAATACTACAAATAAGCTATTTCCCGGCTTTTTTAAATGAGTCACCGGGGACGTATCAAAGTGACTCATTTTCGATTAATGGAGAAAAATATGTCAGCAATAAGTGTTATTATCCCTGTGTATAACATAGCCAGATATCTGGATGATTGTGTACAAAGTGTATTAAATCAGACCTTTAAGGATATAGAGGTCATCCTGGTGGATGATGGTTCAACAGACGGCATCTGCCCAGGAATGTGTGATGAATACACAAAAAAAGACGAAAGAGTAAAAGTTATCCACAAAACCAATGGTGGTCTTATGGCTGCGTGGATGACCGGCGTGGAAAATTCAACATCCAAGTATATCTGCTTTGTAGATGGCGATGACTGGGTAGATCTTGATATGCTTGAATCCCTTTACGCAAGGGTTGCAAATGCTGATGAAATAAAAGATATAGTCAGTAGCAATTACATAATTGAGAAGAAAAATGAAAAGAAGAAAGCCGGACACGGCGCAAAACCGGGAGTCTATGAAGGAGCAGCTCTTGAAGAGTTAAGACATAAGCTGCTTGGCGAAGAAGTGCGCCCTGTTATCCTCTCAAGGTGTATGAAGCTGATCGAAAGACGACTTATTGTGGATAACCTCCATTATTGCAACACTTCCATTAAGATGGCAGAAGACCTTAATATCACTCTTCCTGCTATTCTCGACTGCGATAGATTAACTATCCTGGAAGATGGATATTTTTATCACTATAGAACTATTGCTGAGTCTATGGCTCACAACTATGACGAAAAATTTCTTAATAACCTTGAAATGGAATATGTGACTTATTCCCGTATTTTTGAATCCAAAGGAATTGCCGGCTATAAGAGTCAGATGGATAGAGAATACGTAAGAATGCTGTTTGTAGAGCTCAAAAATGAGCTACGAGCAGGATGGAATGGTTGCATTGAAAGAGTACAGAAGGTATTTAAGCGTATAGAAGTAGAAGAGCGGATCTATAATACTCAGTTGGATATTTCTTCAAAAGCTAACAAGCTGTTATATAGATGCATGAAGAATCCCAGTCCGATGAATATAGCTATAACATATATTATACTGAAGCTCTACGATAAAAAGACAAATTAAAAAAGAGTCACTGGGGACGTATCAGTTTGACTCATTGTGCACAATGAGTCATATTGATACGTCCCCAGTGACTCAGTTAAGGATGCGCACTCGCGCGATAGGTAAATGTTGCATAAATGCAACCGCGCTCGGCGCGAGAATGTCGCAAGCGACATTCTTTGTTATTTCATACGATCTCGTCATATATCTTGCAAACATCAGCAACAATCTTATTCAGATCATATTTTTTATCAACGGTTTTCCTACCGCAGGTACCAATTTTTTTGCGAAGCTCGGCTGAGCCAAGAAGCAGATCCAATGCTGATTCCAATGAAACGACATCCTTAGGATTGAAAAATACACTGTCAAAAGCATTTTCAGAGGTAATCAGGTCTTGTATCATAGCACTGTTATCGCTATCAGCAAAATCTCCGCTTACCATAAGAGGAGAATCAAATATCTGAAGTGTACCACTTATGGCACTGTTACAGTTGGCACATCCAAAGTACATGGCTTCAATTGGAGATAGCGGCATACCTTCAAAATAGGACGGAAGAATAAAAATTGAACTTTCCTTCAATAGCTTATCCTTATCACTGCCCTTTATCCAACCAGGACATTCAATGTAATCAGGGTGTGAGAGGCATTTTTCTTTAAGGTCTTCATCCTCAAAAAATCCGCCAAGCGTAAGCTTCATATCAGGATATTTTTTATGGAGATGCTCAGCAGCAGTTACCAGCTCGTTTATACCCTTGGCCTTACAGATCCTTCCCAGAAACAGGATGTTCTGATTATCATAGTCTTTTTTGTCCATATCAAAATCAGGAGCTGCAACGCTGTTTGGAATGATATGCAATTTATCATTATCGATGATATCTTTGAAAAAGTCGTAGAGAAAAGGCGCCAGAACAATAAATGCATCGCACTTATTAAGAAGAGCAGCCATTTTAGCTCTCTTTTTGCCAGTCATCTTGCCATAGAAATTCTGGACATCGCCGCCATGCTGATGTATCACGATTTTCTTTTTGGCCTTTACAGCAGCCTTTATAAAAAAGCTCTTTCTATAGTAGCTGGCATCCGAAGCCATATGTATATGAACAATATCGTAATCCTTCAGGCAACTTCTAAATGCCAGATAGGATGTGATAGCCTTGATCAGCTTGGTAAATTTGCTGCCATCAACCATTGTACCGATATATTTCAATTCTACTTTTTTATCAAGTCCTACCTTGTAGTAATTGTTTACTACACCGGAAACTCCTCCCTGAACAGTCCTGTCAGGGCCTATCATAAGCACTTTTTTCATAAACGATCCTTAAACATTTTTTAATCAAACTACAGTTATTCTAACATTAGAGTCACTATAATGCTATAATATAAATATTATGGGATTAAAAACAGCATTTATCAAAACAATTTTATATGCCAGACGAAACGGCGTAAAAGCAGCCTATTATGCTGCAAAAGAGCGTCTTGAGCTGCAAAAGACTTCTATATACAAGTTTGTACCGCCGACAGATGAGCTTTTGGCTCAGCAGAGGCAAAATTATAAAAAGTGGGCTCAAAATGGTGATGCACCACGCATCAGTATTGTTGTGCCTTGTTTTTGTACACCTGAAAAATACCTCAGGGCAATGATTGAATCCGTTCTGGCTCAGAGCTATCCTGATTTTGAACTGGTCCTTGCTGATGCAAGCCCCGATGGCTCTGTGGAAGGGATCATTTTAGAATATACAGAAAAAGACCCTAGGATAAAATATACTCACCTGGAATCCAATGGAGGCATATCTGAGAATACTAATGCTGCCTTGGAGCTTACTACAGGCGATTATATTGGACTTTTGGATCATGACGATGTCCTGACACCGGATGCTCTCTTTGAAATAGCACATGCTATCCGAAAGAACATGATGAATACAGACACAATAAAGATATCAGATTGTCAGATAAGGCTAATCTATTCTGATGAGGATAAATGTGATTCCAATCAGACCTATTACTATGAGCCTAATCAGAAGCTTGATTTTAATTACGACTACCTGTTATCCAATAATTACATATGTCATTTTACGGTTATCCGTTCAGATATTATAAAAGAGCTGAAATTCAGAAAAGAATATGATGGAGCTCAGGACTTTGATCTGATCCTGAGGGCCTGCGATGGACCTGGGGAAATAGTCCATATTCCAAAGGTTTTATATCACTGGAGATGTCATGAGGCTTCTACTGCAGCCAATCCTGCCAGCAAGAAATATGCTTATGATGCTGGAAAAAGAGCTGTAGAGGACTTCTTAAAGGCTAAAGGCATCCCTGCAAACGTTTCAGACCTTCCTCATGTAGGCTTTTATAGAACTGACTACGATACTGATATCTTTGATGCAAGAGAGGATGTAGGTGTAGTCGGCGGGAAACTCATCAATGCCGAAGGAAGACTTATTGGCGGAAATTATACAGCTGACGGGGAAATATTGTATAATGGATTGCAGAAGGGCTACAGCGGTGGCTTTCTCCATAGGGCTGTGCTGCAACAGGATACTGATGCAGTTGATCTTCGCTGCATGAAGATAAGGCCAGAGCTCATGGACTTATATAATCAGGTACTTGGCATAGATTATAGAGATACTACGTTGAAAAATAACACCTATGAGGCTTTTTTAAGAGATACCAAAATTACGGACAAGGGTACCAAGATTGTAAAAAATTCCAACGTCCAAAATGATGAATATATAAACGAATCTATAATTGCAGATAGTATAGCCTTTTGCGCAGCTGCTAGAGAAGAGGGATATCTGATCTTATGGGATCCGCAGATAGAGAAAAAACTGAAATAACCATTGTTATCCCAAATTACAATGGGATCAAATACATAGATGATTGCCTTAAAAGCGTCTTCAAACAGACAGTCCCGGCTGATGTGGTAGTAGTTGATAATGGCTCTACCGACGGCAGCCTTGAAGTGATCAAAGAAAAATATCCTGATGTCAGACTTGTTGAACTTGGTGAAAATACCGGATTTGCTACAGCAGTCAATGTTGGCATCAAGGAAGCTAAAACGGAATACATCTTTTTACTAAATAATGATACTGTAATCCAGGAAGACGTTTCAGAAAAGCTCTTAAAAGCAATCAAACGTTATCCCAAGGCTTTCAGTGTCAGCTCCAAGATGCTTGCACTCAAAGGAGAGCATCTCATAGATGACACCGGAGATTATTATTGCGCTCTGGGATGGGCCTTTACTCTGGGCAAGGATTCTGCATCAGATAAGCATTCTCAGAAGAGACAGGTCACATCTGCCTGTGCAGGTGCAGCTATTTACAAAAAGAGTATATTAGAAGAAATCGGAGCATTTGACGACGCTCATTTTTGCTATCTTGAAGACGTTGATCTGGGTATAAGAGCAAGAATATACGGCTACAGAAACTATTACGAACCATCTGCTATTGTATATCACGCAGGAAGCGGTACCAGTGGTTCGAGACACAATGCTTTCAAAGTACAGTTGACAAGTGCCAATAATTTGTACTTAATATATAAGAACATGCCTGTATTGATGTTCCTTATAAATCTGCCACTCATTATCCTTGGCATATGCATCAAACAGGTCTATTTTATGAAAAAAGGTTTGGGCAGAGCTCATGCTCTTGGCTTGCTGGATGGCTTTAAGAAAATAGCCTCCAATTCCAAAAAACATGTTGGGGTAAGCAGCCACAATATTACTAATTATTGTTTACTACAGATTGAATTGTGGATAAACTGCGTAAGAAGGATCACAGGATTATGATCAGAAATAATCAATCACATTTGAATACACTCCATGTAATTGGGGATGGCATTATTATAGTGCTGTCTTATATTCTTGCGTTCTGGATCAGATTTGATCTGATGGGCGCTAATCTTATAGGGGGACGATTGTCTGTTGAGCAGTACTTCAGCTCACTGTATTTTTTAGTACCTGTTTATCTGATCTTATATAATTACTTTGACTTGTATTCCTCAAAGCGAGCATCCAAGCTGCTTCCGGAGATCAACAATCTCGTCAAAGCCAATATCGTGGGAATGATCTGCTACATCGTATATGTATACGTATTTGTTAAGCAGCTGCACTTCTCACGTTTGATGATGTTTATCTTTTTCATTGTAAACATTGTCTTTGCTTCAATGGCAAGAGGCCTTTTGAGAAAAATCCTTAGATATGCAAGGAAAAAAGGTTACAACATCAAGCACATTCTTCTTGTTGGATATTCAAGATCTGCAGAAGCTTATATCATGCGTATGATCGACAATCCTTCATGGGGATATGATGTAACAGGCGTTTTGGATGATTTTGTTCCTGTAAATACTTCATATCATGGAGTAAAGGTTATCGGCAAGATCGATATGCTTCAGGAACTTATGGATAAAAACAACTATGATGAGATTATCATTACACTTCCACTGGATCAGTACGAAAGCCTTGAAACTCTTGTAGCCATGTGTGAGAAATCAGGTATCCATACCAAGTTTGTACCTGACTATACCAGCCTGTTCCCAAGCAACCCGTATACTGAAGATATTCAGGGACTTCCTGTTATCAATATCAGATACGTACCACTTGCAAGTGGAATCAATAAGCTTATCAAGCGAATAATGGATATTGTAGGTTCTCTTTTTGCAATTGTGATATTCTCACCGTTTATGATATATGCAGCAATTGCTATCAAGCTTACCAGCAAGGGACCTATCATATTTAAGCAGGAACGCGTCGGTATGCACGGCAAGCCTTTCATGATGTACAAGTTCAGGACTATGGAAGTTCAGACCGAAGAGACAGAGAAAAAAGGCTGGACAACCCGTAATGATCCTAGAGTTACCAAGGTTGGCCGCTTCCTTAGAAAGACCAGTATTGATGAAATGCCTCAGTTCTTCAACATACTGATAGGCCAGATGAGTCTTGTAGGACCAAGACCTGAAAGACCTCAGTTTGTAGAGAAATTTAAAGAGCAGATTCCTAGATATATGGTCAAGCATCAGGTTCGTCCGGGACTTACCGGTTGGGCTCAGATAAATGGTTTTAGGGGCGATACGTCAATCAGAAAACGTATCGAATATGATATATATTACATAGAAAATTGGACTGTGGGCTTCGATCTAAAAATATTACTTGGCACATTCAGGTATGGATTTGTAAACAAAAACGCCTATTGATGAAAACACAAGTTTTTTGAATTTATTGACCACTTGCTTTAGCTTGTATAATTTTGTGTTTTGTGGCATTATTACTTAGTGGCATTTTGTTTTTTGAATTATTTTTATTACTTTTTACAATATGGGTTATATTTATGAAATAGCTGATGTGTGCCACAAGTTTTATTGGGGAAAAGGAGACTAGTTGCAATGTCAAACAGACGTGACGATGACTACTATGATAGAAGACCTAGAAGGGATTCTGATAGAAGACCATCAGACAGAAGAAGTCGTGATTACGATGACGACTACTATGATGACAGAAGATCATCAAGATCATCAGGAAGCAGGAGTTCTTCAAGCAGAAGCGGAAGCTCCAGCAGACGATCTGATTACGATTATGATTATGATAATAGAAGAAGATCCGGAAACTCAAGCAGATCTTCATCAAGATCAGGCTCAAGAGGCAGATCTAAGAAAAAGAAGAGCGGTATCATTATCTTATGTGTAGAATTAGCAGTACTGTTAGTACTTGGTTTTGTAGCTTACACATTATTTATCAAGATGAATGTTACCAAGGTTGGTAAGGTAGAACTTGATGAGACTGAGATTCAGGAAAGTATCAGTGAAACAGTACAGAGTAATGAATCCATGAAGGACTACACCAATATCGCACTTTTCGGTGTTGACTCCCGTGAAGGCCAGCTCAACAAGAACACACGAAGTGATACTATCATCATTGCTTCTATCAATAATGAAACACATGATATCAAGCTTGTATCTGTTTACCGTGATACATACCTTAATCTGAGTAATGATACATATTCCAAGGCTAATGCAGCATATGCAGCTGGTGGTCCACAGCAGGCTATCTCAATGCTCAATATGAACCTTGATATGGATATCGAAGATTTCGTTACTATCGGTTTTGACGGACTTATTGATGTAATCGATGATCTGGGCGGAGTAGAGATCAATGTTCAGGAAAATGAGATTTCTCACCTTAATAACTACCAGATCAGTATGGTTGGTAAAAAGAGCGGTACAAACGCAGCTGGTGAAGATAATTTCGTAGCTACAGAAGGCGTTGATTATACACCTGTTACTTCATCTGGTCTTCAGACACTTAACGGACTTCAGGCTACAGCATACTGCCGTATCCGTTATGTAGGAAATGACTTCCAGAGAGCTCAGAGACAGCGTGATGTACTTATGGCTGTTCTTGAAAAAGCCAAGACTAAACCTTCCAAGTTGGCAGATATTGCAGCAGACGTATTTGATGAGACATATACATCTCTTGATCTTTCAGAGATAACAGAGCTTCTGTCAGATATCGCAAGCTACAATGTAACAGGAAACGATGGTTTCCCATATGCAGACTATCGCAAGACAGGAACACTTGGTAAGGCAGGAAGCTGTGTAGTTGCTTGTGATCTTACAGATAACGTTCAGTGGTTACATGAGTTCTTGTTTGATGAGACAGATTATGAGTGTTCATCAGATGTACAGACAATTAGTGATCATATCAAGAGTGTTGCATCTCAATATACATTGAACTGATTGAGGCAATAATAAAAAGAATGAGAGGCCAAGATACTTTTGGCCTCTTTTTTAAGGAATGGATATTTTATGTTAACTGTTGATGTAATTATTCCTACATACCGACCTGGTGCTGAATTTATCAAGCTACTGGATATGCTTGAAAAACAGCTATATGCTCCTAAGCATATAATCATTCTTAATACTGAAAAGAAGTATTTTGATGCATTTTTAGAGCAGCATCCCGGTTTTGAGGAAAAATACAATAATGTAATAGTAAAACACGTATCAAAAGAAGAATTTAATCATGGAGGCACTAGAAATATAGGAGCATCCATGTCTGATACAGACCTCTTTTTGATGATGACACAGGATGCGATACCAAAGGATAGCATGCTGATAACCAATCTGGCCAAGGCTTTTGCTGATGAAGATGTTGCAGCATCCTATGCAAGACAATATCCAAGACCTGAATGCAATCTTACCGAGAGATATAACCGTAAGTTCAATTATCCTGCTGAGTCCATGAAAAAGACAGAGGCAGACAAGGAACGGCTTGGTATAAAGACATATTTTTGTTCTAATGTATGTGCTATGTACAAAAAGGATATCTTTAATAAGCTGGGCGGATTTATTGATAAGACCATATTTAATGAAGATATGATATATGCAGGTACAGCAATGCAGGCAGGCTATGCTATTTACTATGCAGCAGATGCCGCAGTTGTACATTCTCATAATTACACCTGCATGCAGCAGTTCCACAGAAACTTCGACCTGGGAGTTTCTCAGATAGATCATCCGGAAATATTTGCCGGACTTAAATCTGAGAGTGAAGGTGTAAAGATGGTACGTAAATCCATCAGTCATTTTGCTCATATAGGAAAACATTATCTGATCCCGCATTATGTACTGCTTTGTGGCTCCAGATGGATAGGCTATAAGCTTGGAAGAGGCTATAAAAAGCTTCCTGGATGGTTTATCAATTTGTGCACCATGAACAAGACATATTGGAAGCAGATTTGACATATCAGTATAAAAATAGTAGTAATTACATATAACATTTTTTAAAAAAGAGAGATATACATAAGGAGCGTTGGATATACACAACGTTAGATAAGGAGCGTATTATGTGCGGAATAGTAGGTTTTGTAGGAAAATCTCAGGCTGCCCCGATTCTTTTAGACGGACTTTCAAAACTTGAATATAGAGGATATGACTCAGCAGGTATCGCTGTAAGAGATGGCGATGCTGAACCTGTAGTAGTTAAAGCCAAGGGAAGATTAAAGATCCTTGCTGAAAAGACTAATGATGGCGCAGCAGTTAAGGGTACATGTGGTATTGGACATACACGTTGGGCTACACACGGTGAACCATCAGAAAATAACGCTCACCCACACTGTTCAGATGACATGAACGTTGTAGGTGTTCATAACGGAATCATTGAAAACTATCAGGAGCTTAAGGACAAGCTTATCAGACACGGGTATACATTCTATTCACAGACAGATACAGAAGTAGCTATCAAGCTCATTGATTACTATTACAAAAAATATCAGGTAGGTCCTATCGATGCTATTGCCAAGACAATGGTACGTGTAAGAGGTTCATATGCCCTTGCAGTTATGTTCAAGGATTATCCTGGTGAAATCTATGCTGCACGTAAGGATAGCCCTATGGTTATCGGTGTTACTGGTGGTGAGACCTTTATGGGATCAGACGTTCCAGCTATCCTTAAGCATACAAAAGATATTTATTACATTGGTAACCTTGAAATGGCTCGTCTCCGTGCAGGTGAAGTTACATTCTTTAACCTTGATGGTGATGAAGTTCAGAAAGATATCACAGAGATCAAGTGGGATGCAGATGCTGCCGAAAAAGGCGGATTTGAGCATTTCATGATCAAAGAGATCCATGAACAGCCAAAGGTTGTACGTGACACTATCAATTCAGTTGTTAAAGACGTAAATGGCAAGCCGGAGCTTGATTTTTCAAGTGTTGGTCTTACTGATGAAGACCTGGCAGGTTTTGACAATATCATCATTACAGCCTGCGGATCAGCTTATCATGTAGGCGTCGTTGCTCAGTATGTTATAGAAGATCTCACAAGAGTTCCTGTAAGAGTTGAGGTTGCTTCTGAATTCAGATACCGCAATCCTATTCTTCCTCCAAACACTCTTGTAGTGATCATAAGCCAGTCAGGAGAAACAGCAGACTCACTTGCAGCTCTTCGTGAAGCTAGAAACAGAGGATGCAAGACTCTTGGTATTGTAAACGTAGTCGGATCTTCAATTGCAAGAGAAGCAGATTATGTATTCCAGACACTTGCAGGTCCTGAAATTGCTGTTGCTACAACAAAAGCATATTCAACACAGCTGATCGCAGCATATTCTCTGGCAATTGCACTTGGCAAGGCTAAGGGCGTGCTTTCAGAAGAGAAGATAACAGAGCTTCTTACAGAGATGCAGACACTTCCTGATAAGATCAGCAAGCTTATTGAAGAAAAGGATAGGATCCAGTGGTTCTCAAGTAAGTTTGCCAATGCAAAAGACGTATTCTATATTGGTCGTGGAATTGACTATGCAATCTGTCTTGAGGGAAGCCTTAAGCTTAAGGAAGTAAGCTATATTCATTCTGAAGCCTATGCAGCAGGTGAATTAAAGCACGGAACTATCAGTCTTATCGAAGATGGAACACTTGTTGTTGGCGTACTCACACAGTCACAGCTCTTTGAAAAGACAATATCAAATATGGTAGAAGTTAAGAGTAGAGGTGCATATCTGTGTGGTATCACTTCATATGGCAACTACAGCATTGAGGATACAGCTGACTTTACAGTATTTATACCAAAGACAGATGAGCACTTTGCTACATCACTTGCTGTTATTCCTCTTCAGCTCATTGGTTACTATATCTCTGTATCTAAGGGTCTTGATGTTGATAAGCCACGTAACCTTGCTAAGAGCGTAACAGTAGAGTGATCACTGTAAGATTTATTCACCTACGATTGGGGGATTAAAGGATGGAATTAAATCTTTCTGATGGAGATATAAAGAGTTGGGAAGAAGTGCAGCTGTTGTACAATTCTGCACTAAAACAGATAAATACAAAAATAGAGATCTTAAACGATGAATTTCAGGAGGTACACAGGTACAATCCTATTGAACATACCAAATCCAGGATTAAGACTCCTGAAAGCATCGTTAAAAAGTTAAAAAGACATGGATATGATTCTACACTTGAAAATATGGTCAGATATGTCAATGACATTGCTGGTATAAGGATCATATGCTCTTTTACTTCCGATATCTACAAGATTGCAGATATGGTAAGTAATCAAAAGGATATACAGGTCTTAACGATCAAGGATTATATCATGAATCCTAAAAAGAGTGGCTATAGAAGCTATCATATGATCGTTGCAATTCCTGTATACCTCTCTAACAAGATAATAGATGTAAAATGTGAGATCCAGATCCGTACTGTTGCCATGGATTTTTGGGCAAGTCTTGAGCATAAGATACAGTACAAGTTTGAAGGAAGCGCACCTGCTCATATTAATCAGGAGCTTTTAGAATGTGCAACTATGGTTGCCAATCTCGATGCCAAGATGCTGAGCCTCAATGATGAGATTCAGGCTCTGGCAGCAGAGAAGGATAAAGCTGTTTAAAGAAGAAAAAGAACAATGGTTGAGGCATGCCGAAAGCTCGGAAACGTTGTTTCCTCGCTTTCGCGGCTTCGCCGTATATAAATAAAAAAATAGTTATTACCAAGCAAGCTTGGCATAACTATTTTTATGATTTATGCATGCCTCATTTAACGCGAAAAATGAGGAGTGCCCAGACGCTGTCTCCAACGCCTGGGCTATTATGAAAAAATTATCTATCTTTTGAATTTAGTGTGCCGTGCATCTCATCGGCATGTATAAATAGTACCAATCAAATATGAACAAACTATGAACAAGCTTTTAACATAACGTAAATATGTACAAAGCAAAGTTAACGATAAAATAATTCTTGTGCAAAATATACAATGAGTGTTAGGCTATATTAAGAAAAGACTTATTGTCATTTTATAAAAAAGTAAGGTTTTTCATCGGATTACATTAACTAACAATTAAGAGAGGATGAAAGCTTATGTTGGGAGGAAAGTTTGTGGATAACTTAATGGATAAGTTTGCGCAGAAGCTTAGTGCGCAGGAAATGATCCGCGCAAATGAGGCTGCAGAAGCTGCTGAACAGGATCGCATTAAAAAGCAGGCTGAGATTTACGAAAAAGAAGTAGAACTGTTAAAAGAAAACATGAACAATCTGCAAAAGGGAATCGACAACCTGGCAGATAATTCTTCAAAAAATATAGATATTACTCCATTAACAGAACAGGTTGAAAACATCCTTAAGAAAATTGATCTGAGCGATGAAAAAACCTATGATGTAGGTGTTCGTACCTGGAGAAATGTTGAAGCTTCTATTCAGGAAGCCTTAAATAAACAGATGCCTAGCATCAGACAGGCAATAGTAGATGAAAATACAGCTCAGGTCCAGGCACTTAGAGAAGAATTTAAAAAGCTCTCTAAACGTGCAGAAGAGCTTGAGGTACAGATTGGAACCAAGAACAATGCAGTTCTTCCGGTTTGTATAATCACTTTACTTATTGCAGCAGCTAATCTGATAATCATGCTGCTACATATTTATGGAATCATGTAAGGAATAATTTATGGCTAGAGAAATATGGCGTCCGGGGAATATGCTCTATCCTATCCCTGCAGTAATGGTCAGCTGTGGTAGAGAAAATGAAACACCAAATATTATTACAGTTGCTTGGGCAGGAAATGTTTGCAGTTCCCCTGCAATGCTTTCAATATCAGTAAGACCGGAGAGATACTCCTATGACATAATCAAGGAAACTGGTGAATTTGTAGTCAATCTGACTAATAAGAAGACCGCAAAACAGGCTGACTGGTGCGGCGTTCGTTCAGGAAGAGATTATGACAAGTTCAAGGAAATGCACCTGACACCGCTTAAGTCCAACAAGGTCAGCGCTCCAGGCATCGAAGAGTGTCCGGTCAACATTGAATGTAAGGTTAAGCAGATAATCCCGTTGGGAAGCCATGATATGTTTATTGCAGAAGTTATGTGTGTTGATGTGGATGATACTTATCTTGATGAGAAGGGAAGATTTGACATGCACAGAGCAGGTCTCATAGCTTATTCTCATGGAGAGTATTTTGAACTTGGCCAGAAACTTGGCAAATTTGGATATAGTGTAGTAAAAAAGAAGAAGCAGGGAAGAAAAAAGAAGTCATGAAAAGATACACCAGGAAAATGCGTCTCTGGTTTTTGCAGGGAACGCTTTTAGTGGCGGGTATTTTCTTATTGGTTATACCGGGCATTAGTAAATTACAAAAAGATGGAAACAATATTTTTACCATAAAGCTTGATGGCGTTACTGTTGGAATTCTTGATTCAAAAGAATCTGCTTATGCGTGCCTTAGAGAAGCCAGAAGAGCAATCTCTACATCAGATACAGAGCTTACAATGGCTGTAGCTGATATGGAAACTGAGGGAAGATCTGTATATTGGGGAGAAATCGATGATGAAGATACAGTTACTCAGAATATGATAGCTGTATTGGAAGACAATCTTGTAAGTACCCTGAACCGTTCTTATACAGTCAAGATCAACGAGTATTACGTTAACCTTGCCTCAAAAGAAGATGTTTATGAACTGCTTGAGACATCTATTTCCAAGTACGATACTGAAAACCTCTATGATGTTCAGCTTGTACTTGATTCAGACAGAGAAGTAAATGTGCTTACTCCACTTGTTGAATCTGTAGAAGAGATACAAAAAGAAGAGGAAGCAGAAAATAGACTTCCTGAAGCAGGCTTTTTTGCCGATATGACATCTTTATTTGATGATATCAAGCCTCTTATTACAGATATGGCTTTTGAAGACTATGAGCTTGGACTTCAGAGCATAGATTTTGCAGACAAGATTGAAATAGTAGAGTCCTATCTTCCTGCAGAAGAGATTACAGATATAGAGACTGCTATTGATGAGGTTACTAAAGATAAAGAGACCAACGAGATATACGAAGTCAAATCAGGTGATACTCTTGGATCAATAGCACTTGCATACGGACTTACAGTAGATGATCTGGTACAGATGAATGATTCTATTGAAAGTGCCACATCTACGATCAGAACTGAAGACGAGATCATCGTTACAGTTCCTGAACCTGAGTTGTCAGTTGTATATACTGTTTTGAACTATTATGAGGAAGACTACGAAGCAGAAGTTCAGTATGTTGATAACGACAGCTGGTACACTACTCAGACCAAAGTATTACAGGAGCCATCTGCCGGACATCGTAAGGTAGTCGCACTTGTAACATATGAAAATGATAGCAGTGAGGAAACGGACATCCAGAAAGAAGAAATTACTTACATGGCTGTTCCAAAGATCGTTGAAAGAGGAACGATCGTACCTCCTACATATATAAAACCTATTTCCGGAGGTCGTCTTACCTCTGGATTTGGTAAGAGATCGGCACCTACCAAGGGCGCCAGCACCTATCATAAGGGCGTCGACTGGGCTACACCTATTGGTACTGCTGTTATGGCTTCTTCTTCAGGAACAGTCACAAGAGCAGGATGGGGAAGTGGATATGGCTATTGCGTATACATTAAACACGCAGATGGCAAGGAAACAAGGTATGGACATCTGTCTAAGGTGCTTGTAAGCGTTGGACAGACTGTAAAACAGGGTGAAAAGATAGCTCTTAGTGGTAATACCGGTGTAAGTACCGGACCTCACCTCCATTTTGAGATCCTTGTAAATGGAACCCAGGTAAATCCGCTTAACTATCTGAATTAATTTTTGTCTCATTTACAAAAAATAGTTTTCATGATATAACTATTTTTTGTAGCAAAAGCGACTAAGATATTACAAAATCGCTTAGGGAATTTCATTCCCGGACTATGAGGAAAAGATATGAACAAGTACGTAATACAAGGCGGTATACCGTTGGTGGGGGAAGTTGAGATCGGTGGTGCCAAAAATGCTGCACTACCTATTTTGGCGGCTTCCATTATGACTGATGATACTGTCTACATAGATAATATGCCTGACGAATCAGATACTAATGCAATGCTTCAGGCTATAGAGAGCATTGGTGCCATAGTCGAGAGAACCGGCAGACATTCAGTTAAGATCAATGCATCTCAGGTAAAAGACGTAACAATCGATAATGATTGCATCAAGAAGATCAGAGCATCCTATTACCTTATAGGTGCCCTTCTTGGTAAATATAAAAGAGCCAGAGTTGTACTTCCTGGAGGATGTAATATAGGACTTAGACCTATAGACCAGCATATCAAAGGATTTACAGCACTTGGTGCGGAAGTAAATATCGAATACGGCAATATAGATGCCAAAGCCGATAAACTCGTAGGAAATCATATTTATCTTGATATGCCTAGTGTTGGAGCTACTATCAATATCATGATGACAGCAGCTATGGCTGAAGGTAAGACTATCATTGAAAATGTAGCCAAGGAACCACACGTTGTTGATTTTGCCAACTTCCTTAACAGTATGGGAGCCAATATCAAGGGCGCCGGTACAGACGTGATACGTATCAAGGGCGTTGACAAGTTCCATGGTACAGAGTATACGATCATTCCAGACCAGATCGAGGCAGGTACATTTATGATGGCTGCCGCAGCTACTAAGGGTGATATTACAGTCAAGAATGTCATTCCAAAGCACCTTGAGTCTATCAGTGCCAAGCTGGTAGAGATGGGATGTCAGATACAGGAATCTGATGATGAAGTAAGAGTTGTAGCAACTAAGAGATTGTCACATACACATATTAAGACTCTTCCTTATCCGGGATATCCAACAGATATGCAACCACAGATAACAGTAGCACTTGGACTTGCAACTGGTATCAGCATAGTTACAGAGAGCGTTTTTGAAAACAGATTCAAATATGTTGATGAGCTCACAAAGATGGGTGCTTCTATAAAAGTTGAAGGAAGCACAGCAATAATAGAAGGTGTTGAAAAATACACAGGAGCTTCTATCAGTGCCCCGGATTTAAGAGCAGGTGCTGCACTTGTTATTGCAGGACTTTCAGCAGAAGGATTTACAACTGTTGAGGATATACAGTATATCGAAAGAGGCTATGAGGATTTCGAGATGAAACTTAAAGATCTTGGAGCTCATATAGAAAAAGTCGATACTGATAGAGAATTACAGAAGTTTAAATTAAAATACGCATAACTGTTTTTTACAGTTATGCGTTTCTCATGATTGGAGGCGTTTTAATGCAGGGGAATGAGCAGAATATCATTGAGCTAAAGAATATCACCAGAAGCTTTTCTGATAACGGATTCGTTGCTGTCAAGGATTTCAACCTTGAAGTAAAAAGAGGGGAATTTGTTACATTTTTAGGACCATCAGGCTGCGGCAAGACTACAACTCTACGTATGATTGCCGGTTTTGACATGCCTACTCAGGGCCAGATACTCTTAGATGGCAAGGATATTGCACACCTTCCGCCAAATAAACGCCCTATCAATACTGTATTCCAGAGATATGCCCTTTTCCCGCATATGAATATATTTGATAATATTGCCTTCGGACTTAAGCTAAAAAAGATGTCTAAGGCCGAGATCACCAGAAAAGTTAAGCATGTACTGGAGATGGTTGATCTTGAAGGCTTTGAAGATAGAAAAGTTACTACACTTTCTGGTGGTCAGCAGCAGAGAATTGCTATTGCCAGAGCTTTGGTAAATGAGCCTGAGATACTTCTTCTTGACGAACCTCTTGGAGCTCTTGATCTTAAGATGCGTAAGGAAATGCAGGTTGAGCTTAAGAACATGCATGACAAGTTGGGCATTACATTTATTTATGTAACTCATGACCAGGAAGAAGCTCTTACTATGTCTGACAAGATCGTAGTCATGTCAGAAGGTAAGATACAGCAGATCGGTACTCCTGAAGATATTTATAATGAGCCTAAAAATGCTTTTGTAGCTGACTTTATCGGTGAAAGTAATATCTTTAAGGGCATCATGACAGGTAATCTCAAGGTAAGATTCTGCGGTGGTGAGTTTGTATGCGTAGATGATGTTCCAGAAGGAACTCTTGTAGACGTAGTAGTCCGTCCTGAGGATGTTATCCTTACAACACCTGAAAATGGAACTATTTCAGGCGTTGTTACATCAGTGATATTTAAGGGCGTTCACTATGAGATAACTGTTGAATCCGGAAAATATGAGATGATCATTCAGACAACCAAGTCTGCCAAGGTTGGAGATAAGGTTGGAATGTGTCTTGATCCTGATGGAATACACATCATGCTTGCTGAAGATCATACTACACACCTTATCACAACTATTACTCAGGATTATCAGCTTGATTTTAATGGAGAGATAATCAACTGCGATATTACCAAGATCATTCCTGGTTCTTCAATAATGGACGGTACTCTTGTTGATTCCAACGGTGAGGCAATTGATGTTGGAAGAATGAGAGTCAGAGTCTCAATTGAACCTGGCGATATTGAGATGAGCGATGATATCGAAGCTGGTCTTGTTAATGGTAAGATCATCAACCTTATTTACAAAGGTGACCACTATAGTTACGTCGTTCGTACAGAACAGGGCTATGACCTGATCGTAGATGACGAATACCTTTGGAATATGGATGATCAGGTTGGTCTTATCATGCCTGTTGAGAAAATGAAGTTTACAGTAAAGAGGTAATGCGATGAACAGGAATTTTTCAAGAAAGTATCTTGGTATACCTTACTTTATCTTTTTATTGATATTTGTTGTGTTGCCGCTATTGGTCATTCTGTACTATGCATTTACCAATGGTGAAGGTCAGTTTACATTTTCTAATCTTATAAACTTTTTCACTGACCCTAATACTCTTGGAACGCTTTTGTACAGCTTTTGCCTTGCACTGGCAACTACAGTAGTATGCCTTTTGCTGGCATATCCTGTTTCTTATATACTTTCACAGAGTAACTGGAAGTTTAAATCTGTCATAGTCATGATATTTGTAATGCCTATGTGGATCAACTTCACACTTCGTGTGACTGCATTAAAAGAGATTTTGACACTTATAGAAGGAAATCTTGCATTTCATCCATTTTTGAATTCCATCATTGGTATGACTTACGATTTTCTTCCCTTCATGATCTTGCCAATATATACAACTCTTTCCAAGCTGGATAGAAGCCTTCTTGAGGCAGCAGCAGATCTTGGAGCAGGCAAACGTCAGTCTTTTTACAGAGTGACACTGCCACTTTCCATGCCTGGTATAGTCAGTGGAGTATCTATGGTATTTCTTCCTGCTATGACCAACTATGTAGTCCTTGATATGATGTACAACAGTACTTATATCATGGGTAGCCTTATCGGAAGCTACTTCTCAGCATATGATTGGCACAACGGATCAATGATAGCGCTTATTTTGCTTGTTATAATATGTCTTTTCACGTTAGTTACTAATGGCGATGAAGATACAGGAGTAAGAGGAGGAACACTGGTATGATTTCAACAATAATACTGTGCCTTGTTTTACTATTTATTTATGCACCAATACTTATTCTGGCAGTGTACAGCTTTACAGATGCCACTACCATTGGTACTGCCGGAAGCTTTTCAGTGCAGAACTACATAACACTCTTTACTACAGAAGAGTTGGCAGATATGATCCTTGGCACTATTGGTCTTGCCCTGTGTGCAGCAGTGATTGCCACAATACTTGGTAGCCTTGGAGCAATTGGAACCTTCTATTCAAAGCGCAGAAATCAGATGGTTATCAATTCAATAAATCAGATTCCTGTAGTTAACGCAGATGTAGTAACAGGTTTTTCTATATGCATATTGTTGGTAGTCGTATTTGGAGCAGGAAAAGATACATTTTTCCCTCTTATCGCAGGTCATGTAACACTGTGTGCACCATTCGTATACCTGTCAGTTATGCCAAAGCTAAAACAGATGGATTCAAGCCTTTATGAAGCTGCACTTGACCTTGGAGCTTCTCCTGCATATGCCCTTCGTAAAGTTATCATTCCTCAGATCATGTCTGGGATCATTTCAGGCTTTGCAATGGCTATAACCCTGTCACTGGATGATTACTTTATAGCTACATATACCAAGCCTGCGACCTTTGATACTATCAGTACATACGTAGTTAATGCTACTAGAGGCTCTCAGACTCAGATCAAGACAGCACTGTGGGCACTTTCTACTCTTATTTTTGTAATAGTTATGATTGTAGCTGTCCTTATGAATGTACGTCCTTTTAGAAATGATGAAAACGCAGCAAAGGCAGGTACAAAAGTATGAGAACTTTTAATTCTTTTGGAAAAACAATTACTGCCGCGGATAGACGTAAGACTTTTAGAGCCTTCGCAAAAAAGGCTATGCCAAAGACATTAGTATCATCTCTACTTGTACTTACAACTGCTTTTTCACCTATAGCTGGAGAGCTTGATCTTGTGGAAACAGCTGAAGCTGCAGACGATACCATAATCCTTCGTGTATGCAACTGGGAAGAATACATGGATCTAGGCGGCTGGGAAGATGACGAAGTAATAGATCTTGAAAGCGGAGATATCTTCGGAGAAAAAGCCTTATATGAGGATTTTGAAGACTGGTACTACGAGACCTATGGTCAGAAGGTTAAGGTCGAGTACAGCTGCTTTGGTACTAACGAAGAGCTCTACAATATGCTTACACTGGGAGATACTTACGATCTGGTATGTCCTTCAGAATATATGATCATGAAGCTTATGTCTGAAGACTGGCTTGTACCATACTCAGATGGGTTCTTTGATGAGACTAATGAAAATAATTACTACGTTAGAAATGTTTCTCCTTTCATCGAAGAGACACTTTCAACTCATGAGATAAACGGCGAATATTGGAATAAATATATGGCCGGATATATGTGGGGAATCACAGGTATTCTCTATAATCCTAATGAGATGACCAGAGAAGAGGCTTCAACCTGGAGCGTTTTAAATAACCCTGATTTCTACAGACAGGTCACCATAAAAGATAACGTGCGTGATTCTTATTTTGCAGCAATGGCAGCACTTAAGGCAGACCTACTCACATCAGATGAGTTTATAAATGATGAAAATTATTCAGATAACCTGATGGCAGAAATGAATGATGTTTCAGATGAGACCATCGAAAGCATTCAGGATTATCTGCAAGATGTTAAAAATAATGTGTACTCTTTTGAAACTGACAGTGGTAAGGCAGATATGATAACAGGTAAAGTTCTTGGTAACTACCAGTGGTCAGGTGATGCTGTATATGCCATGGATCAGGCAGAAGAAGATGGACTTTATTTAGAGTTTGCTGTTCCTGAAGAATGTACCAACATGTGGTTTGACGGTTGGGTAATGCTCAAGAACGGAATTGGACAGGACAGTGCCAAACAGCAGGCTGCAGAAGCTTTTGTAAACTTCCTTTCCATGCCTGAAAATGCAGTTAGAAATATGTACTACATAGGTTATACTTCAGTTATATCAGGCGGTATGGATGGAGATGTCATCTATGAGTATCTTGAATGGAACTATGGAGCTGAGGACGAGGAAGATGCAGTAGATTATGATCTGACTTACTTTTTTGATCCAGAAGATACTACTGGAGAATATATTCTTACAACGTATGAAGAACAGACTAAGAGACAACTCTATGCGCAATACCCATTGGAAGATGTCATAAACAGAAGTGCAATCATGGAGTATTTTGATTCTGATGTAAACGCCAAGATCAATCAGATGTGGATAAATGTCAGATGCTACAATCTGAGAAATGTTCCATTCTGGGGCTGGATCATTATATTGATTGCCTTTGTGGCAATGATCTCATTCTTTGTTTATGAAAAGAAGAATACTATAAAAGCTGAAAAAGCAGACAAAATAAGATAAATACTGACAATAGTAAAAGAGATTTGGTAACGGATTACCAAATCTCTTTTAACATAGAAAATTAAAATGAAGTAAAAATGGATTTTGCGCTTGTTATAGGATCAATCGTTGTCAGCAATGGCATTTTTTTTCTTGTTTACAGATACCTGACCAAATTTGATGATAGGGCTAAGTGGCTTATAAACAAGCATTGTCACAACACTAACCAGAGTTCCTTTTAAAAGATTAAGTGGAGCAACAGCTAATACTACAAATGTAAACATGTTTGTGATATGAGAGTTAACAGCTGTACCAGCTTCAATCAGGCTTGATACTGGTATTCCGCCATACAGAAGTGCATAAGCAGGCAGCAGGTAAAAGGCGTTGAACAGACATCCAAATACTGTCATTACCAGTGTTCCTAAAACACAAGAGATAATAGCTGTTTTCTTATTCTTCTTGAACAGATAAAATACAGAACCCGGAAGGATGTAAGAGCATCCGATCAGGAAGTTGGCAAGCTCACCAACAAATGCAGTACTTGTTCCCTGGAACAACAGGTTAAGCAGGATCTTTACAAATTCGATCATTACGCCGGCAACCGGACCAAATGCAAATCCGCCCACAAGAGCAGGAAGATCACTAAAGCCTATCTTGTAAAAATGTGGTGCGAAAGGCACTGAAAACTCAAAAAACATAAGTACTACAGCGATTGCTGAAAAAATACCGATAACTACGATTTTCCTTGTTGTAAGGATTTTATCTGTATCCCCGGATAATTTCTTTGCATATTTTTCAAATGCAATAGCAATAACAAATGCAGCTATTATGATAGCTACAAAGCCAAGTACGTATCCTGCGTGCTCAGCAACCTGTAAAAACAAATCTTTCATTTTCCCTCTTTCCGCCAATAAAAAATGCCCCGAATCAATAATAAGATCGGGGCTTAAAAACAACACAAAAACAAATGCATTGTCTGATGTCTAATTCGGACCATTTAAAATGGCTGTGCATAGTCTTCTCTCATCCAGACTTTACTGTCGGTATTGGAGTTTCACCAATTCAGCCACAAATAGTGGGTCGCGGACTTTACCGCCGGTTGGGAGTTTCACCCTGCCCCGAAGAACATTGCTTTCAAAATGATGATATATCGCGCACAATGTATTTGTCAAGTTCGTTGACAATTTTTTTATGAATTTTTATACTTTATATATGGTATTAGTGATATTCCGTGTTTAAAATATTGTTATAAAATAGATGTACTATGGAAAAGTTTTAGGGAAAAAGCTTTGATCACAATATTTTGAGGCCACCTATGAAGAGAGTGATTACTAAAAAACTGGAACCCGGAATGGTTCTTGCAGACAATGTATATACATATGACAGCGGTCAGTTGATATTGATCAAAGGAACTGTTCTGAATGACAAGGCTATTACCAAGCTTATCTTTTATTCGATCATCAATGTCCTTATTGAAGATGACGTTGAGCAAGCCAAAGAAGCTGAAGAAATAGCAGAGGTTCAGAGTCAGTCCTATGGTGAAAGACTGCGCCAGACAAAAGAATTCCAAGCCTTCAAAAAAGAGTTCGAAGGTTGCGCAGAGAATTTTAAACAAGTTATAGACAGTGCTATCGCAGGTAAAAACAATATAGATGTTGTGGAACTTACAACTCCTATCAACGAACTCATGAAAAAAGGACGAGGTCCCAATAACATCTTTGATATGCTACATAATCTGAGAAATTATGATGATGCAACTTACACTCATTGTATCAATGTTGCCATGATCAGTAATATCTTAGCTCAGTGGCTCAAATGGGATCCAAAAGATATAGAACTTGCTACTCAGGCTGGCCTTTTGCATGATATAGGTAAGATACTGATACCCACAGAGATCATTACTAAGCCTGCAAAACTCACAAATGATGAATTCAGTATCATAAAGACCCACCCTACTCAAGGATACAGCCTGGTCAAAAACTCTGATCTAAATGTCCATGTCAAAAATGCAATACTAATGCACCATGAAAGATGTGACGGATCAGGTTATCCACTAGGAATCAAAGGAAATCAGATAGATGATTTTGCCAAACTTGTTGCTATTGCAGACGTATATGATGCTATGACAAGTGCAAGAGTGTATCGTGGACCTCTGTGTCCGTTCATGGCAATATCAACTTTTGAAAATGAAGGCTTCCAGCGTTATGACGCTGAAATGATACTTACTTTTTTGAGTAATATAGTCCAAACATATCTTCTAAACAGTGTGAGGCTTAATAATGGAAAAGTTGGGGAGATAATATTTATAAATCGTGAATACCTGTCAAGGCCTACGATAAAATGCGGGGATGAATACATTGACCTAAGTGCTACACCTGGACTCTTTATACAAGAGGTAGTGTAGTCTACTGACTCATTTTTTTACAGAGGTAACAATGAGAAGACGAAACAAAATGATTTTTTCCCTGGTAGCTTTTGCAATAGTCTTAGTAATAGCTACAGTACTTTCATATTTTATCCTGACTTCTGAAATGAAAAACCAACAGGACAAGACAAAGATACTTTCCGATTCTGTTGCAGGCAGAATAGAAGAACGTCTTTTGGCGAGAACATATCTTACAAGAACCTGGGAAATACTTATTACAGGATATCTTGGAGATATCACTGAGGACAACTTCAATATTGTAGCGACTCAGTTTTGTGATGATTATGCTGATATAGAACGGATCATGCTCATCAGGAACAATAATATTGATTTCATGTATCCTCAAACTGGGAATTATTATAATCCCATAACAGAAAATAAACTCACCAAAGAAATCCTTGCTATAAATGGTCCTGTAGATCTGGGAAATGGCGAAAGAGGAATTATCATATCTAGACGACTGTATTTAGGAGTGGATAAAACTGATGACGAATTCTGGGGCTATAGTGTAATAACCCTCAATCTAAATCAGCTCCTAAATGAAATGGCCTTTTCAGACCTGGAAGAAACAGGTATGGTCTACAAACTCACTGATACCTACAGCGGTCTTGTTCTTATAGAATCTGATGAAGAGTCTCAAAATACCAAAGTCGAAACTGTTGTAAACGTTCCTGATGGCGGAACCTGGATATTGAGCCTGACTCAGAAGGACGGCTGGGTATCGATACGCGAGCTCCTTACTATCATAGGTGCTGTACTGATCATAAGTATTTTGACAGCATACCTTGTATATTCAATGTTATCACTTAAGGCCAGAGGAAAAGACCTTGAGAAGATGTCCTACTATGACAATCTTACAGGCCTCCTCAATCCTCGTTCCTACAAGGAAAAGACAGAAGAACTCAAAAAGAAAAAAGCACCCTATTGCCTCATATACATGGATCTGAATGATTTCAAACATGTTAACGACACCTACGGCCACAAAGCAGGTGATGAACTGTTAAAGATCGTATCCAAGAGACTTGCCAATTCGATCCGTGACAAAGACAATGCCTACAGAGTAGGTGGTGACGAATTCGTTGTTGTTACTGAAGGCTCGTACAATAAGAACTTTATCGACAACATCATCCTACGTATCAGAGAAAACGTAGCTCGTGACGTAGTAATTGGCGGAGGAAAAACAAAACTGAAAGTAAGCATCAGCTGCGGATATGCCAGATATCCGGAGGATGGCAAGAGCTTCGAAGAAGTTGCCCAGAAAGCTGATGATGCAATGTATTACAATAAACGTCTACTGAAAGCAAGACGCATAACCGGACAGGATAGAAGATGATTATCAAGAGAGTAGGTAATGCCTCATGTGTTAAATGAAGCTGCCTACTCTCTTCGTTGAAAAAAAATTACTCCTATGGTATGTTAATTTATCGTAGAAAATAATTATCTGAAAACAAAAGAGGAAGAATTGTGGCAGATATAAAAATAATTGAATCACACAGTGCACAAGAGACTTTTGCTCTTGGAGAAAAAATAGGGCAGACAGTTCAAAAAGGCACTGTATTTACATTAAATGGTGACCTTGGCGTAGGAAAAACCGTTTTTACCCAGGGAGTTGCCAAAGGACTTGGAATCGAAGGACCGGTAAACAGTCCAACATTTACTATTGTTCAGATATATGATCAGGGACGACTTCCCTTTTATCATTTTGACGTATATAGAATCGGTGATGTCAGTGAAATGGATGAGATTGGATATGAAGACTACTTCTATGGAGATGGCGTATGCCTCATAGAATGGGCAAGCCTCATTGAAGAGATCATTCCGGAGCACATAACCGCTATTACTATAGAAAAAGACCTGGAAAAAGGCTTTGATTATAGAAAGATCACTATTGAAGAAATGTAAGTCAAGCTTTGTTATTGAAAAACATTTATGAAAGTATAATTTAAACGGCGACGAATTATCACTTAGATAAAATAAAAGGACAGCAGTAAAACAGATATTATGAAAATATTAGCACTTGATACCTCAGGACTTGTTGCAACAGTTGCAATTGCTGAGGATGATAAATTAACAGCAGTTTATTCAATACAGAATAAAACAACTCACTCCCAGATCCTTATGCCTATGATGGATTCCATCAAGAACATGCTTGGACTGGAGCTTGATACAATTGATGCTATAGCTGTGGCAGCAGGCCCAGGATCCTTTACAGGCCTCAGAATAGGCTCTGCAACAGCCAAAGGCCTTGGACTGGCACTTGATAAGCCTATTATTCCTGTTCCAACAGTTGATGGCATGGCATATGGACTCTATGGTCAGGAAAAGATCATATGCCCTATGATGGATGCCAGACGCAGCCAGGTTTATACAGGAATCTATACCTTCGAATCCAATAAGGGAGCTGATACAGAGCTTACCTACACTATGAAGACTCTTCATGAGCAGTTTGTTACATCTGTTGAAGACATTGCAGCACAGCTCAATTCCTATGGAAAAGAAGTTGTTCTTCTTGGAGATGGCGTTCCTGTATACATTGATAAATTAAAGGAACTCTTTACAGTACCATTTACCCAGGCTCCATTTTTTAATAACAGACAGAGTGCGGCTGTAGTGGCGGCACTTGGCTTTATCTATTATGAACAGGGTAAATACGTTCATGCAGATGATTTTGCCCCAGAATATCTCAGAGCATCTCAGGCTGAACGTGAAGCCAAGGAAAAAGGGAAAATGAGTTCATGATGTCAGAAGCAATAAACAATATAATTCTTCGAGATATGACAGCATCAGATCTGGACCGTGCTTCCCACCTTGAAAAAGAGGCTTTTGGCAAATTTGCCTGGACCAGGGCTCAGCTGGAGGATGCCTTGGAACGCAATGATACAGCCTACGTAGTTGCTGTATTAGATGACGAAGTTGTCGGCTTGTGCGGAGTTCAGAATATATGTGGTGATGGTGAGATAACCAATGTGTCCGTAGATAGCTCAAAGCGAAATCTCGGCATAGCAAGCCGCATGTTTGCATACCTTTTAAAAAGAGGCTGTGAAATAGGCTGCACAGCATTTACACTAGAGGTAAGAGCTGGCAATGCATCAGCCATAAGACTTTACGAAAGTGCAGGTTTTATATCAGAAGGTGTAAGACCATCTTTTTATGATAGTCCAAAGGAAGATGCTGTAATTTACTGGCTTAGAAATGTAGAAGACATAAAAACGAATTAGAAAGACATTAGGTAAACCAATGATAGATGTATGTTTACTAGGAACAGGCGGCATGATGCCGCTTCCCCAGAGATATCTGACAGCATTGCTTGTCAAATATGATGGAAAAGGAATACTTATAGATTGCGGAGAAGCAACCCAGTGTGCTCTTAGAAAAAGAGGCTGGAGCCCAAAGCAGATCGACATGATATGCTTCACACATTACCATGGAGACCATATTGCAGGCCTTCCAGGAATGCTTTTAACAATGGGCAATGCTGAACGTACTGAGCCCGTAGTACTTGTAGGACCAAAGGGACTTGAAAGGGTAGTAAATGCATTAAGAGTTATTGCACCGGAACTTCCATTCCCAATCATATATCACGAAATAAAAAGTGATGAAGAAGAATTCAAACTTGAAAATGAAGACCTGTTAACTATCAAAGCTTTTAAAGTTAATCACAACGTTTTGTGCTACGGATACAGCATGAAACTCTTTAGAGCAGGAAAATTTGATGTTGAGGCTGCAAAAGCGCATAATATAGATGTGAAGTACTGGTCTTTCCTCCAAAAGGGTGAGACAGTCACAACACCGGAAGGAATCGTATATACACCGGATATGGTACTTGGCCCTGAGAGAAAGGGCATACACCTTACATATACAACAGATACAAGACCTACACAGTCCATAGTAGACAATGCAGAAGGTTCAGACCTTTTTATCTGTGAAGGAATGTACGGTGAGCCTGATAAGCTCATCAAAGCCAAGGAACATAAGCATATGACCATGTATGAGGCAGCAGAGATGGCAGCCAAAGCGCATGTAAAAGAGATGTGGCTTACACATTACAGCCCATCCCTTACCAATCCAAAGGAATACCTTCCTGGAGCCAAAAAGATCTTTAGTAATACAATAGCAGCAAAAGACGGAAGAACTGTAGAACTCAGATATACTCAAGAGTAGGACTAAATAGTCAGAGAGGGGACTTTATGAGTAGAAGCGAAGATAATTCAGGACTTGCTAAATTTATTGTTTTGGTAGTTTTATTGGCAATAGTCATAGTGGGGGCATATTTTCTGGTAAACAGAAGTAAGAGCAATACAGAAGAAGATATTGTACTTACAGCTGTACAGAAGATAACTACTATCAATCTGGCAACCAGCTATCCTCCAACGCCTAGAGAAGTGGTGGATCTTTATTGTCAGATTATGAAGGTAATGTATAAAGAGACCTATACAGATACCGAATTTGATCAGATGGCAACCATTATGGCAGGCATATTTGATGATGAACTCCTGGCTGCTCAGAGCAATTGGCCTACGGGGCTCTATACAGATGTAACCACCAAAAAAGAAGGCGACTACTCGATTTCAGTCTACACAGTTCAGCCATCCGGAGAAATAACAATACAGGAAGTAAATGGCGAAAATATAGCATATGTACAGGTAAACTTTGCATTCAGACACGGAACTACTACTGAACCACAGACGTATCAGTATGTATTGAGACAGGATGCACAGTCCAGATGGAAAATACTTGGCTGGACTGTCCTTTCTTCAAATTGATACCCGTAGCACCATGCTCTCATGCAGATTGCCTGCTGTTAGAATGATCAGGGAAAAGAAATGCAGGATACAAAAGAAACAAATATTCAAATAAATAAAACCACAGAAGATGATGGCGTAATATTCATGTCCGTTAAAAGCGGTGATGAACAAAAAAAGGCTTCGGATGACAAAGAAAATGTAACAATACTGGCTATTGAGAGCTCCTGCGATGAAACAGCAGTGGCAGTAGTTCGTAACGGAAGAACAGTATTATCTAACATAATTTCCTCTCAGATAGCGCTTCATACAGTATTTGGAGGAGTTGTTCCGGAGATTGCATCCAGAAAACATGTTGAAAAGATAAATTATTGTGTTAGAGCTGCTTTAAAAGAAGCATCACTTACACTGGATGATATCGATGCAATAGCAGTTACATACGGCCCGGGTCTTGTAGGTGCGCTTCTTGTAGGCGTATCAGAGGCCAAGGCTCTTAGTTTTGCAACAGGTAAGCCATTAGTAGGCGTACACCATATTGAAGGCCATATATGTGCCAATTACATTGAAAATAAAGATCTTGAGCCACCATTTGTATGTCTTGTAGCTTCTGGTGGTCACTCTCATCTGTGCATAGTCAAAGACTACGGTGAATATGAGATCATAGGTCAGACTAGAGATGACGCTGCAGGAGAGGCTTTTGATAAAGTTGCCAGAGCCATAGGTCTTGGATATCCAGGTGGACCAAAGGTTGATAAGGCTGCAAAAGAAGGTAATCCCGATGCCATATCATTTCCACAGGCCAAAATACCTGATGCACAGTATGACTTTAGTTTTAGCGGACTTAAATCAGCAGTTCTCAACTACCTGAATCAGGCTGAAATGAAGGGACAGGAAGTTAATACCAATGATGTAGCAGCTTCTTTCCAGAAAGCAGTTGTGTCTGTACTTACTGAGCATGCCATCAAAGCTGCCAAGGAATACGGCTACGACAAGCTTGCAATAGCAGGTGGTGTTGCCTCCAATTCAGGACTTAGAGAGGCTCTTGAAAAAGCCTGTGCTGAAAACGGAATAAGATTTTACAAGCCATCACCTATTCTCTGCACAGATAATGCTGCAATGATAGGTGCTGCAGGCTACTATGAATATAAAAAAGGTGTTAGACATGGAATGGACCTTAATGCAGTACCAAACCTGCCTTTAGGTGATCGAGAGAGAAGATTCCATGTTAATTCACAAAAGTAAATCTTTTAAGGAAAAATATGAAAAGAGTTATAGTAACTGGCGCTGCAGGTTTTGCTGGCGCCAATTTATGTATAGAACTAAATAAAAACGGAATAGAGGTGCTGGCACTGGTCAGGGCCTCTTCGTCTCATAATGACAGATTAAGGGACCTTAAAAATGTAACACTTATAGAATGTGGAATGGATGAATATAAGACATTACCACAAAAAATAACAGGTGAAGTGGATACCTTTTTCCACCTTGCATGGAATGGAGACAGGGACAATCCACAGGTTGAATACCCTAACGTTATGAACAGTGTGGAAGCTGTAGAGGCGGCAGCAGCCCTTGGCTGTAAGAGATTTGTCGCAACAGGTTCCCAGGCAGAATATGGTGCTGTATCATGCACGCAGACAGAAGATATGCTGCCTGACCCGGTAAATGCCTATGGAGCAGCCAAAGTGGCAGCCCTATATATGACAAGGCGCAGAGCACAACAGCTTGGAATAGAATGGATATGGGGCAGGATTTTTAGCTTATACGGCAAATATGAGCCTCATGGCAGACTAATCCCGGACCTTGCATTAAATCTGTCAAAAAATGCCCCCATGACCCTTTCAGCAGGTACTCAGAACTGGGACTATCTTGAAGCTACTGATGCAGCAAGAGCAATAATTGCCCTGGGAGAAAAAGGCAGAGACGGAGAAATCTATAATATAGCAAGCGGAGATATCAGACCGCTTAAAGATTATATTTTGGAAATGAAGCAAGTGTATGGATCTAAGTCAGAGCTGACATTTGATCCTGATAATGTACCTAAGATCGGATTACAGCCTTCTATAGAAAAGATAACACGCGATACTGGTTGGAAGCCGCTGCTTAGTTGGAAAGAAGGCATTAAGCTCCAATTAGATAATAAAAGTGATTCAGAATAGTTTACAGGACAATTATGATGAAGAATATGAAAACAACAGCCATTGTCTTAGCTGCAGGAAGCGGCAGCAGGATGCATTCAGAAGTAAAAAAACAGTATATGGAGATTGGCGGAAAGCCACTTGTCTATTATTCTCTGTATACTATGGAGCATAGCTTTATTGATGATATCGTACTGGTAGTATCACCAGGGGATGTGGAGTATGTTCATAAAGAAATAGTAGATAAGTTTGGATTTAGTAAAGTCAGAACAATTGTTGAGGGCGGAAAGCAAAGATATAATTCTGTCCAGCTTGGATTACAGGCAGTAGATAGTGACTGCGACTATGTATTTATACATGATGGAGCCAGACCTTTTGTGACACAGCAGATTCTTGAAAGATCATTAGATGCAGTGTCCAAGTATAAAGCCTGTGTAGTTGGAATGCCGGTTAAGGATACAATCAAGATTTCAGACAAAGAAGGCTATGCAGCTAATACACCAGATAGAAGTACAGTCTGGGCTGTACAGACTCCTCAGGTTTTTGAATATTCTTTTATAAAAAGACTCTATGACAAACTAATAGCTGAAGAATCAGTACTTATAGCTCATGGAATTAACATAACAGATGATGCAATGGTAGTAGAGACCTATTCAGATCAAAAAGTAAAGCTCGTAGAGGGTGATTATACTAATATCAAAGTAACTACTCCTGATGATATTGTTCTTGCAGAAAATATATTAGAGCATCGATAGTAACTATATATATACTTGAGACTATAGACAAAAATCCGCACTAGTTGCGGATTATTGCAGGTATATACACATACTAGTACAGATGAGAGAGAACAGTAAAAACATAAAATTTTACTTATATGAGTTTATAAATCATTTTTTTGATATAAATATAGAATCAACCTTAATAATGAGCAAATGCTGTAATTACAAGGACTTGAGTTACTTTGTACTTTAAGATGCATTGAGACGTATATATAACATATGTAATAAGTGCACAAAAAAAACTTCAAAAAAAACTTGTTTTTTAGCTTGACATTACAATGGGGGTTTGATAATATATGTCTTGCGCTGCGGCGAACAAATAAAGTTGCAGACAAACAAATGAATAAATAATTATTCACTCGGAGCGATATCGAAGCGGTCATAACGAGGCGGTCTTGAAAACCGTTTGGCGGCAACGCCACAAGGGTTCGAATCCCTTTCGCTCCGCTGTAATTAAGAGATCCGCTGATGATTGATCAAGTGTCATACAGCAAATGATTGAAGCTAAATCCATTGCGTTTTGTTCGATTGGACATGTTTCATGAATCAACTATTTTGGAGAAGTACTCAAGTGGTTGAAGAGACACCCCTGGAAAGGGTGCAGGTCGTCAAAAGCGGCGCGCGGGTTCAAATCCCGCCTTCTCCGTTCACTATCATTGATGGTGATTTTAATTACACAGCACTTTGACAAATAAACAGTAATGCAACCCTGAAAAATTCATTGAATTTATTCAGAACAACTTGTGACAACCAGCCGGGAGTCATAAGTATAAACAAACCAAAAGTAATAACGGACAGGACTAGCAAATAGTCTTGTGCCG
>SVGC01000007.1 GCA_015056495.1 Butyrivibrio sp. | reverse complement strand
GGCATGAGGTGTAAGTGCGGTAACGCACTCAGCTGACATGTACTAATAGGTCGAGGGCTTGTCCACAGAAGCAAGCAAGGAAATGCAGAAGATATTCAGTGTTCGGTTTTGAAGGAATAATGAAAAGAAATTTAGCTATGGATCGAAAGATTCGTAGCTTTTTTTATTTTTTATTTTTCAATATTTCCAAATTTTGAAAAATTAAACTATATTTTTGATTTTATATGAATTGTTAATAAAATTTAAAGAATTGAAATACAATTTAGACACAGTCTGTCTTTATAATAGCTATTATGATACTTGATAACCATTGATTTTTGTAACTAACAGTCAAAAATCCCATTCTTTAGAGGAGGAAAAGTATGTACGGGTATAATAATGACAGAGAGGCAGATATAGCTTTATACATTGGTAATTTTGTCAGAAGAACTGGTTATGTTCCAACAGTTGGTAATATGATCAATGACCTTGGTTTCTTATATGTCATGGCTTCTGGCGCTTATATAATTCAACTTATTATTTTAGGAATGTTGAATCCATCATATTTAGTTGCTCAGCCTATGCTAGCTATGAAATCAAATTTGTACGATAAATAGAATTTATGTATTTTTGCCACTACGTGTCAAAAATACTGCAAATAGGCTATTTGAAGGCGACTTCGTTGTAGAGCCTATTTGCCTCTTGTATAACTTTCCCACGAAACCCGTAGCAAGAAAGTGATACAAGAGGTAAATAGGTATTACACTACATCAGACTGTTAAATTCATCAACAGGCATAGGTTTTGCAAAATAGTAACCCTGTATCATATCGCAACCCAGCTTGCGGATAAGATTGTACTGGCCGTCTGTTTCTACACCTTCTACAACAATCTTTAAGCCAAGCATTTTTGCCATATTAACGACAGAAGTTACGATGATAACACCCTTTTCAGATCTTTCAATATCTTTCATAAATATCATATCTATTTTAACGATATCAATTGGCATATTCTTGAACATATTCAGATTGGAGTAGCCACTTCCAAAGTCATCCATCATAACAATAAAGCCATTGTTTTGCAGATTTTGAATGGTATATATGATTAGAGAATCATTCATGTTAAAGGCACTCTCAGTTATTTCCACTTTGATAAGGTCATGAGGTAATTGATACTTATCGACTATTTGGACGATATTATCTACCAGATCCGGGTTATCAATATCAACCCTCGAAATATTAACGGAAATTGGAATCAGTGGCCTATTATGTGATCTCCAATTTGATAATATATGACATACATGGTCTAACACATACATATCGAGCTCAGTAATGAAACCATTAGCCTCAAATGCAGGGATAAATTCGTTTGGAGGAACTATTACATTGTTTTGATCGATCCAGCGGACCAGAGCTTCTGCGCTGACACATTTCTTGGTTTCAGTATCATATATTGGCTGCAGATATACTTTAAATTCTTCTTTTTGTATGGCCTTCCATAAACGTTTTTCAAAATCCTTCTGACGTTCATATTCCTTACGGATTTCACCATCAAAATATCCAATATTTTTATAAAAGTTTCCTTTTACTTTAGATAGAGCAAAATCAGCGCGTTCAATTATTCCTGAGATATCAGTTGCGTATTCCTGGTTAATAGGGCAAAAGCCAACATAAATAGAAATCACATAGTCATTATGAACGTTGTAATTCTTTACAAGATCCTTTAAATGGATATTTAAAGGTGTATTTTGTATATCATTTTTATCAAGCAATATACCAAAAGAATTACCTCCAAGCCGGCAGCAAGCGCGATTTGAGGTTTCATAATCTTTTTTTAATTGCTCTGAGATAGATTGAAGGATCATATCGCCATATTCGTGTCCAAAACGCTCATTTGCGTCCTGAATGTTATAGACTTCCAATCTACCAAAAATATAGTCTGGATTAGGCTTAAAATAGAATAATTCACTTAATTTACGCTCAAATCCAACCCTATTTCTGAGACCTGTAAGTTCATCCTGCGAAACATCTGAGAAATAGTAGATAAGAACAAAGAGCAGGACGATAGAACTTATCATAAAACCTGTTAATAATAATCCGTCGAAGATTAGCTGAAGGGCAATAACAATAATACTGATGAACATTGTGACAATGATCGTTATAACCTTGATCTTTCCAAGAAGTCTTTTATGAATAAGCGAGATCGTTATCACATAGATAAGTGACATGGCATAAAGTAAGTATGGCAGATGATTCAGAGGCCCGTGAACATAGGTATAGGGTTCACGGATTACGTTATAAAACAAATGAGTATATGGATTTGTACATAGCAAAGCAAAAATAACTATTATAGGAGACATGAACAGGAACTTACTGTAGCTAAGTTCACACATTTTCTGGATGAAAACAGTAATGAAATACGGGTAAATGATGAGAACAATAAAATATATAAACAGTAAAAAAGAGCATAGATTATAAAACCTTGACATATTAGGCTTTAACAAAAGTGCCGTGGATATATCAAGAACATTATATAATGCAGAACAGATTAGAAGAAGTATCAATTCTGTAGCTACAAGCTTTATTCTTTTTTTCCTTAGTGCAAGACATACAATAGTCAGAACGATTATAACCAATCCGGCTATGTCATAATGTAATATGTAGTTCATACATGTCCCCAATTGAAAAGTATCTAAGTAAATAATAAACCAAATGGAGAATAATAATAGACTATATTATATAAATTTACTGTTAAAAAATTATGCCTTACTTAATAATTTTTTTATTATAAGTTTAGCAAAAAAATATACAAATTACTTATACTATAAAGTGTAACAATTAACCATATAACGTTCTTGTATTTCTGTGAATAAGGATTAACTAAGTTCAATTTCTAAAGAAGCTCAAGATAATATTGATAGAAATACTGTTTCTTATGAGAGGGCAAAATGAAGAAAAATCACAAATTAGTAGCATCTATAATGATGATAGTAATTCCTGCAACGTTAGTATTGGCTATTGTTTTATCGGCAATTGGAATTCTGAGAGTACAGAATGCTTACTTAACCTCTTTTTCCGAAGAATTAAGAGCCTGTGCTATCCAGTTGGAAGATGAAGTTTCCCACGAATATGATGGAGATTGGGAAATGAGAGAAGATGGACAGCTTACTAAAGGTGGAGATATAGTTCATGATGAGTATCAGGAACAGATGGATGATATGACTGATAAAACAGGCGTTAAATATACGTTGTTCTGGGGAGATACGAGATATATTACAACAATGTATGATGCAACTACAGGAGAACGCATGGAGGGAACCAAGGCAGGATCCGCAGTAGTAGATACAGTTATCAATAAGGGACAGGAGTATCTTGCATCTAACGTAGATATCGGAAATAAAAAATGGTATGCATACTATATTCCTCTCACAAATTCTGATGGAACAGTAGTCGGAATGGTTTTTGCAGGAAGAGAAACGGATGATGTTAATTCCAAAATCAATTCCACTACTATACTTATGATCATAATTGCTGTAGTAGCTCTTGCAATAATAATCACGATCTGTCTTATTATCATGAAGACATCTACAGATGCTATGAAAGATATTGTCGATGGTCTTGTGGAGTTATCAAAAGGAAATCTTAATTTTAATTTCAGCAAAAAAACCTTAGACAGGCGCGATGAAATAGGCGTAATAGCGGAAAAATCCCATGAATTGAGAGATAAATTAAACGAAGTTATAACTACCACATTAAACCTTTCAGAAAAGGTAACTCATTCAGGAAATGAATTATCTGATTCTGCAGAAATTGCAGCAAATGCATCAGAAATGGTAACTCAGTCAGTAAGTGATATAAGTAATGGCGCAGTATCACAGTCCAAGAGCGTTGAAGATTCCGTGAATAATACCAATGAAATAGGTGAAGATATTGATGGAATAATCGAAAGTGTAAATGGATTGAATGATTCCTCAAATGAGATGAAAGAGGCTGCCAACCGTACAGTAGGAGCATTGGAAAAGCTCATGCAGCATAATAACGCAGTACTAGAATCCATGAAGGATATTGATAAGCAGATCAGATTGACTAATGATGCGGTAAAAGAGATTGCCCAGGCATCAAATGTTATAACAGATATATCCAGTCAGACCAATCTGTTGGCGCTTAATGCATCAATTGAAGCTGCAAGAGCTGGTGAGGCAGGAAAAGGATTTGCTGTTGTTGCTACAGAAATCGGATCCCTTGCAGATCAGTCAGGACAGGCTGCTGTTTCAATAAATGAGATAGTTAATAACCTTGTTACTGAATCACAAAAGAGTGTAGACACAATAGCTCTTTTAAATGATGACCTGAACGAACAGAATCTGCAATTAACATCCACCAAGAACGACATGGACGGTGTGGTTGGTAATGTTGAAAGTGTAGAAGATGGTGCAAAAGGCATTTCTGAAAAAATCAAGCACCTAAATGCTTCAAAAGAAAGACTTGCCGGAATTATTACAGACCTGTCAAAGGTTTCAGAAAGTAATGCTTCATCAGCATTGGAAACAAATAACTCTATGAAAGAATTAAATAATACATTTGAAGTCATCAGCAATGCTGCAGTTGCCTTAAAACAGCTTGCAAACGACCTTAATGAACAAATGCAGTTCTTTGAATTGAATCAATAATGTAGTCATAACATACCAAACATAGTTAACATATAATAAATAACTAGCGTTACTACAAGCCATACGAGATATGTATAAAAATGCTGGCAACTGTGACTATTTTAACGAAATAATCGGGATGGAAGCTGTTGATTTCGAATAATGGTAATAAATATGGTAAAACATTGTAAAATTTGCGCTAAAGTATTCGATGATTATTTAGATATGTATGATATGTGCCCCGATTGCAGAGATAAGGAAGAAAAACTGCTTCGAGAAGTTAAGGACTATCTATGGGAAAATCCAGGAGCTTCAGAAAAAAAGCTGGAGGAACTATTTGGCGCCACCCATAAACAGATTGTCAGATGGCTACGTAATGAACGATTGGAAATTACGCCTGCTTCAAGTATCAAACTCACGTGCAAACGCTGTGGAAGCATGATATTATCAGGAAATTATTGCAAGGACTGTATTTCAAAAGTTGGTAATGACCTGAAAGAGCTTGAAAGAAGCTTGAAACCAAAGGAAGAAAAGCACTTAATGTCTATGGTAATAGATAAGACCCATAAAGAAAAAATGCACTTCATTGAAAAAGAAGAGGACAATAAAAAATAGAACTATTTATCGCACACTATTCAATGCTTGCAAGTGAATATGACTGAATGTATAATGAACTTTGTTATAATAATTTATAGCCGAGGGGGATATATATTATGACCTATGAGAATATCGTAAAGAGTGCTGAAAAAGCAGTAAAAGAGCTCGAATATAAAAATGTACAGGAGCATATAGCTGTTGAAGTAGATGTGGAAGGTGAAGGCGAAGGAGCTTTCTACATTGAATTTTCAGAAGGAACAGTTAAGGTTGAACCATATAATTACTATGATAGGGATGTACTTGTAAGAGGTAATGCTAATGCTATTCTGAATGTGCTTAACGGAAGACAGTCACTGGCAGATGTTAAGGACGAAGTAATTTGGGAAGGTAACCTTTCCAAAGCAGCAATGTTAAAAGACATTTTAAATTCAAGAAAAACAGAGCCAGAGAAAAAGGCAGTAAAGAAAGCCTCATCTAAGAAAAAAACTGTAAAATCAGCTACTCCTAAGAAAAAATAAATTCTCATAGCGATGGGAGTGGAGATGCAGTTAAAAGTAACAGAAGAAATCAAGAAGCAGGTGGTTCAGCAAGTTTGTCATCCAGGTGAGTCAATCAATGCGGTAGCATACGGCGCACTCATGGACAACAGTCTCGGGGTAATGATCTTAGGCACTTATTTTGGAGCTATAGGAGCTGCAATTACAGCAAGCTATCACAGATATGGCTTCATCATTGCTACTAACGAAGGAATTAGAGTTGTATCACTTAACTCAATGAATACTTCAACAATCAAGGAAGTATATGAAATTCCTTATTCAGAAATGACAAAAGTAAAATATGTCAAAGGATCATTTAAATCACATTTCGTAAAATTCAACTATGGAAAACAGAAGTACAAACTGGTTTTACGTGAAAAAGCTGGAAGATCAATCCAGAATCAGAAAGAAAACGTACAGTACATGGTACAGATGTTAACAAATCTTCAGGCAAGTCAGAAGGTTGCTTAATAAAATGACAAAGGTTGTCACACAATTAAAGTGTGACAACTTTTTTTTTAAAACTCGCTTTAACAGTTAAAAGCGTTGGGAATAAAGACAGAAATGCTGACGGATACGTGATCTATCGTAGTACATCCAAAGACGGAAAATATACTCAGATAGGAACGTCAACAGGTGGTAGCTATTGGGATATATTTGTAAAAAACAATACAACATACTACTACAAGATTAAGTCATATCAGGGTTCTGGTGCCAACAGAGTATATTCAGAAGAATCTGATGTGATGAGTATCAAAGTTAAAAAGTTCCAGTTTTGATTTTTTTGTGAACTCTATTGAATAAAATAGTTTCCAGTATTATCATAAGTATCGTGCAAATAAATTAATAAATTAGCAAAACCGGAGCAATCCGGCGACGCAAAGCTAGAGGGGCTCAAGTTATGAGTCAGCCAGTTGCAAAATGTGAAACAGATAATACAAGTAGAACTGTGAATCTTTTAATATTATGCTGCTGGCTCTAGCCAGCAGCTTTTTTCTTATAAGAAATTCATTCGTAATTCCTATAAGATAAAAACGCTCGGCTAAGGATGCGCACTCTCGCGATATGTAAATGTTGTATAAATGCAACCGCGCACGGCGTGAGGATTTAATAAGGAGAGATGAAAAAATGGTTACATTACCAAACTACAGAAGAACCGACTTAAATCACAGTTGGAGAAAATGTCACAATATAGACGATTTCATGAGATATGTAAAATCAGTATCCGACAGTTATAACGATTACATGAATAATGTTCAGATAACATCTATTGAAGATGCAAAAGTATATGATATTGCTCATATTTCCAAGTACTACCAGGGAGACAAATCTTACAAGATGCTCTTTATGGGACAGTCAGAGAGTGGAAAGAGCTACTATGCCATCATGACAGCTTAAACAGCGTCATGTAACATAGTAATGTCTGGATAACCACATGCATAAGCCATCTACTCCAGGGTAGACGATTCGCTCATTTGCATTGAGTTTATCCAGCATTTCTCTTACTTCCCATTTTATTTTTTTAGAGATTATATATTTCTTGGTGTGAGTAGTACATAATTCAAGAAAAGTCTCAATATGCACCATCTTTTGAGGAATTACTGCAAAATAAGCAAACTGATTCATGATACGCTGATCTATAGTCGGCGGCTCAATTACTATTAGCGAGTTCTCGCCCATATCCGCATCATATTTTTCCAAACTTATATTTTCCTGCTCAAGCATCTCCAAAGTAAATAAAAATGCGCTGTGCTTTTTTATGATATTACTGTATGCAATAGGCAAAAGAGAGTTTATCTCAACAATATCGATTTCCCAGATCGCAAAATCATTTTCCTCATAATTTTCCAGAGGAACACCACTTGTGGCAAAATGCATAGCAATAAGAGGCGAATAGGTCCAATCCATAAGCCTTGTAGGCAGACCATGATGCTGCCCTACAACCATAGCCTTCCATTCAGAATCGCTGATATAAGGTTCCGATATAGCAACATATTTTTCAAAATTTCGTAGGATACTGTGCTCCAGACGGGCGCTCTGATCCTTGCAATTACGCCTAAGAGACGTAGTCATTGAGAAATCAGCATTACTGATACCACGATACAGGAATCTGGACCGTGTCCTTCCGATTTTTTCATCAAATCTGCAATTCTTGATTATTGGCCAAAGACCGTCAATATTATCAATATAAACTTTCTGAACAGGCATGATATACCTCCCCGGATCATCGGCAGAGCCTATCTTTCAGGCATCTGACTCATAAAAAATATCTCAACAGCTATCTGGATGCATACAGCAGCGGCGCAGATACCAAGGACGATAGGATCGTCAGCTTCAGAAGTCTTACTTGGAAGCGCATCTACAAGATCCATGAAATTCTGGGTTTCATCCAGCACATCCATGGCCGTATGCTGCCTTTTTTTACTAAAAAGCTTTGAAATACGCTTTTCATATAGTGAAAAACATTCGTTAACTATATAATCACCGGCTTCTTCAGGAGAAGCTTGAGTAAATTCAATGTATTGCCGGAGACAATCTGCGGAAAGTGCGTTGTTTTCAATCAGAGTACGAAGTGAATCATGGAGCCAGTCAAGAAAATAGTCCATCTGCTCCTTGTTTACGATGGTATAGTTAAGCCCTGCCTGATTGTCAGTGATAACAGGATAATCGAGATAGAGATTATAGAATTCAAAAGGACCAGCAGGAGTGAGGTAATTGATCGTCTTCATATCGGGCTGATAATCCAGCCAGACATACTTATATTCCGTTGCATCGATAATAGAATTGTAGCATATAACGTTCTTTTGACTGATGGTGATACTCTTTTTCATTCTGCTCATTCCCTCGAAAAAACACCTATACCTCATATCTATTATCGGGTTGATCGCAGAAAATCTTTAGTGGGAAAAAAGATGTTGACATGTATAGTACAAAATACTATACTACAAATAGTAAAAAGTACTTCACTTCAAGAAGTCCAAGAAATACTTGGATCGTGAACTGCTTAAAAAAGTGCAAGCGTTGTTATTACGCACTTAGAAAGGATTATATAATGTATAAACCGGAAAATAAAGAGGAAGAAACATTTTTAGCTGAATATAATGCAGATAAATATCCAAAACCATCTGTAACATTGGATATTGTGATATTTACTCTGGATGAAAAAAACGAGTTGAACGTCCTTTTGATAAAAAGAAAAGGCTTCCCATATAAAGACCATTGGGCAATACCTGGAGGCTTTTTAAACATGGACGAGTCCATTGATGAAGGCGCTGCAAGAGAACTGGAAGAAGAGACCGGACTACAGGGAATCCACATAGAACAGTTCCAGACCTTTGGCGAAGTGGACAGGGATCCAAGGATGCGAGTTATATCCATCGCATATATGGCCTTTGTTCCAAAGAGCAAACTGAATCTTGTGGCAGGCGATGATGCAGCAGACGCGCAGCTTTTTAAAATAACATACGATCTCAATGGATTTGTTTTGATAGGAGAACGAAATGTTGTTAAAGAAAAAGAGTTTGCTTTTGACCATGCAGAAGTGCTCAGGACCGCACTTATGAGACTCAGAAACAGAATTGATTATACAGAAGATGCATTTGATTTTCTGAAAAACGATCAGTCTTTTACAATGTACGAACTTCGAAAGATATTTGAAACCGTCAAGGGCAAGGCAATTGACGCAGGCAATTTCAGAAAAGAGTTCATCAACAAATATATCAATACAGGACTTGTTGTAGAAACCGGAGAAACGGTTGTTGAAAAGGGAAGAAAGGCTGCAAAAGCTTTTAAAAGAAAGAAATGAGGATAAAAGTTATGGAGAAGAAAATCTTAGTAGTAGTCGACATGCAGAACGATTTTATTGATGGAGCACTTGGTAGTAAGGAGGCAGAGAAGATCGTAGATAACTGCGTTTCTAAAGTAAAAGAAGCTTTTAACAACAATGACACAGTTATTTTTACAAGAGATACACATTACGAAGATGAATACATGAACACAGAAGAAGGCAAGAATCTTCCTGTTCCACACTGCATTCATGATTCAATAGGATGGTGCATTTCACCGGCATTTAGAAATTATGAGACCAATTCCATCAGGATCGATAAAGAGACCTTTGGTAGCAGACTTCTTGGTGAAAGAATTGCTGAAATGGCCAAGAAAAACAACATAACTCAGGTAGAACTTATCGGATTATGCACAGACATCTGCGTTATAAGCAATGCACTTCTTGTAAAGGCATTTAATCCAAACATTCCTATATATGTAGATGCAAGCTGCTGTGCAGGCGTAACACCAGAGAGCCATGATACAGCTATCAAAGCAATGGAAAGTTGCCACATTCATGTGATAAATAAGGGACAGGAGCCATGGAGATAAACCAAAAAATCGGACTATTCGGAGGAACCTTTGATCCGGTCCACAAGGGACACATCAATATGATGGTAAGTGCATACAGGGAATTTGAACTGGATAAGCTCATCATCATACCAACAGGGCATCCTTATCAGAAAGAACGAAAAGGCAGGCTTATAACTGCGGCAGAGCATAGGATCAAAATGCTGGAGGCTGCAGTTGCGGATCTGGACCTCAACCTGGAAATATCTACGATTGAGAGCTCAAGTACCAAGCCAAATTATACAGTAAACACTATCGATTTTTTTCAAAAAGAGTATCCTGGGGCTAAATTATATTGGATATGCGGAAGCGATATACTCTTCGGGATAGATACCTGGAAAAATCCTGCAAAATTGCTTCAGAAGATAGCTTTTATTGTGATCGTAAGGGGTAATGACACTTTATCAGAAGTAGAGGCTAAAAAGCGATTTTTGGAAGAAAAATACGGGGCCGAAATATATTTTTCACAATACCATGGAGAGGATATTTCTTCCACAATGATCAGGAATGCTACAGACCAGGATCTGTCGCAGGTTCCGGAATCAGTTAAGCAGTACATTTTGGATCATAAACTATATGATCAGGAATAAAAAATAAAATCAAAAAGGTTTAAGGGGAAAAACTATGCTAAATCAGATAATCACAAGTCTTTTAGAAACAGATCTTTACAAATTTTCAATGGGACAGGCTATATATCATCAGTTCCCAAGCTACACAACAACATGGTCATTCAAATGTCGTAATAAAGATGTTCATTTCACAGAAGAAATGGTAGAAGAGATCAAGAGACAGATAAAACTCTACTGCGAATTGCAGTTCACAGAGGATGAGCTTGAATACCTCAGCAGCATCACATGGTTCCAGCGTTCTTATGTAGATTTCTTAAGACTCTGGCACCCAAGATTTGAGGAATATACGATCACTACAGATGCTGAATGTGGCCTGTTTATTGAGACTAAGGGTACATGGCTCAACACATCAATGTATGAGATTCCAACTCTTGCAATCGTAAACGAAGTTTATTTCAGAATGCAGTACGACTACGACGATCTCTACGAGAGCTTTAAGGAAAAACTCCAGGAAAAGGTCAACTGGCTTGTAACAGGTAAGTACAAGATTGGAGCATTTTCTGAATTTGGTATCAGAAGAAGATTATCAGCTCAGGCCCAGGAACTGGCTGTTATTGAGCTCAAAAAGGCACATCTGGACGGATCACTTTTTGTAGGAACTTCAAATGTTTATCTTGCTAAAAAACATGGCCTTAAGCCTGTTGGCACAATGGCACACGAATGGATCATGTGCGTTGGCCAGGGTAATCACAAGCACAATCCTGCATATTCCAACTGGTATGCACTTGATGCATGGGTAAAAGAGTATGGCGTATTAAACGGAACTGCTCTTACAGATGCAATTACTACAGACTGCTTCCTGAGAGACTTCCAGCTCACTTATGCAACACTCTTTAGCGGCGTACGTCATGATAGCGGAGATCCAATGGAATGGGGCGACAAGATGATAGCACATTATGACAAGCTGGGACTTGATGCCACTACCAAGACACTCCTCTTCAGCGACAGCCTTGATTTTGAAAGAGCACACAAGATCAATGAGTATTTTAAAGGAAGAGCAAAGGTTGCATTTGGTATCGGCACATATATTGCCAATGATACCAAGGTTCCTGCCCTCAATATCGTAATGAAGACAACAGAATGTAACGGACAGGACGTTGCCAAGATATCAGATGTTGCAGGAAAAGGAATGTGCAAGAACCCTGATTATGTAGATTATCTGCAGAGATGTATTGACTGGCGTATGAATCACGAATGATCAAATACATGAAAAGAGGATGAGAATATGCTAAAAGACGTAGAGAAGACCGTTAACGAGCTGATCAAATGGACTCAGGATTATTTTGAAAAAAATGGAAAGAATTGCAAAGCAGTACTTGGAATATCAGGTGGTAAAGATTCAACTGTTACTGCAGCACTTCTTGCAAAAGCACTTGGACCAGACAGAGTAGTAGGTGTGCTTATGCCTAATGGAGAACAGGCAGATATAGATGATGCCAAACAGGTTGTGGAAGTTACAGGCATTGAACACAAGATCGTCAACATAGGGGATACCACCAAAGCACTTATAAACAACCTTACAGAGGGTGGAAGTGAAATCACTGATGATGTCAGGATCAATATCCCTCCAAGAGTACGTATGACGACACTTTATGCAGTAGCACAGGGACTGAAGGAAGGCGGAAGAGTCATAAATACCTGCAACAGATCAGAAGACTATATTGGATATAGCACTAAATTTGGTGATAGTGCAGGAGATGTATCACTGCTGGCAGGATTTCTGGTAGAGGAAGTCAGACAGATAGGCGATTATCTTGGACTTCCGGCTAATCTGGTTCACAAGAAACCATCAGATGGTCTGTGCGGCCTCACTGACGAAGACAAGATCGGTTTTACATATGATACTCTTGATAAGTACATTGCTACAGGAATCTGCGAGGATGAGGCAACAAAATCTAAAATAGATAGAATGCATTTATTAAACCTTCATAAACTCGAGCTTATGCCACATTTTGAATTATAAAATATGGTAAAATACAATAGAATATGAGTCACCGGGGACGTATCAAATTGACTCATTGTGCACAATGAGTCAATTTGATACGTCCCCTCTGACTCCCTATTGTCTCATGAGGGGATGCCTATGAAAGCTACAGCTGACGGTGTATTGTATAGGAACATCAGAAAAGTATTGATGCTCATAGCAGTCATATGTCTTTTAGGCTATATGATATGCATCAACGCGGAAGTTTATATTGTAGCAGACATTTTTTCGCCCCTATGCTGTGTGGCAGTAATGCTCACTATTTTCTCAGTAGCCGGCATAAATAAGAAATACAGATTGAGCATTTTATTCCTGGCTTCGGGCGCTTTATTCTGGTTTCTCGGAGACTTCTTTTATGGCTTGTACTATGAGGGCATATGTGAAGTCGATATCATAGACCAACTATCAGTTAGTATGTATGAAAATACCAGTTATGTTTATCTTATCGGAATCCTATCTTTTATCTGGGTTGAATATAAAAACGAAAGTAAGATAAGTCTGACTGTAAATGCCTTTTTATACTCTGTTGGCGTATATGTCATTACTACGTCTGTTTTCGGTGCCTTTCTGCACAGGAATTTTAATATCAAATTATTACAATTGAAAAATGTCATAAACATATTTGTAGCAATGCTTATACTTGTGCTGATGCTGATGATAGTCGTGGAAAAAGGTGTTGAAAAACAGACACTTACAAGCATCTGCATATTGGTAAGCCTGGCTATATATGGCCTTTTGGACATCCGCTATACATATATCGATGCGGCAGGAATCGAAGCAGATTCAACTGTAGTAGACACGTTGTTTTTGGTGAGCCTTGTTTTAATGGGCTTTGCATTTGCCAATAAGTATTCAGAATCTGGTATTTTCAAAGAAAAAACTGATTATACACAAAGAGACGCAAGTCTGGGAATTGTCGTATCAACTGTTATGTTTGTATTTGGACTGTTGCTCTTTGTGGCAGGAGCCATGAGAGAGAGTAATTTCCTGATATTGTTCATATCTACCATTGCATATTTCCTGGTCATCAAGGTTGTACAGGTCAATGACCTGAATAAGAAGCTCATTGCACACCAAAAAAGAGAAAAAGAAGAACTGCAAAACAAAGTTGCCATACAGCAAAAAGAATTGTCCAACGTGAATGCCAAGCTGGAAGATGCTACAACAAGAGACATGCTGACAGGGCTTCATAATCGCAGTTATTGGAAAACATACAGTAAAGAAGCAAAAAATTATAAAAACAGAAGGATCATACTCTATTCGCTGGATGTTAATTATTTTAAGGTCATCAATGATACATACGGACATACAGCTGGAGATCAGGTGCTGATGCAGATAGCCGAGAGACTTAAGAATCTCCAGGATGAAAATATAGAGATATTTAGATTTGGTGGAGACCAGTTTTTAGTGGCGTATTGCGATAAAGGCACAAATTGTGATGTAGAGGCCTTGGCGGATTCTTTGATAGCGACATTTGAAGAGCCTATTGAGACAGGAAGTGGCAATATTCAGATCGATGTTTCAATCGGAATTGCAATCTATCCTGAAAATACCAACAGTCTGGAAAAACTGCTCAATTACGCAGAATCAGCCAAAAACACCATTAAACACAATGGTAAGGAATCAGCTTATGCGTTTTTCAATGCTGATAATATGCCAAAGATACAGAGAAAATTGACTTTGGAACAAAAGCTGCATCAGGCAGATTTTGATAAAGACTTTTTCATGTATTATCAGCCGCAGGTTGATGCCAAAACAGGTAAGCTCATAGGCATGGAAGCCCTTGTCAGATGGGTGGATCGTGATCTGGGCTTTATATCACCTGCTGAATTCATACCAATAGCTGAAGAAGTGGGCGTAATGTCCAGTCTTGGACAGTGGATCAGCCTTCAGTCTTTGAAACAGATCAATACCTGGAATGAAGAATATGGCAAAAATCTGACTGTAGGAATAAACGTTTCTCCAATACAGATGCAGGAAGATTCCTTTGTTGACCGTTTTGTCAATTCCATGAAGCTTGCCAAAGTGCATCCGGAATGGGTTGATATTGAGATTACAGAAGGAATAGCTCTTAACGGAAACGAGAAAAATAACAGGACAATAGAGAGATTAAAAGAGGCCGGAGTATCTTTTTCAGTAGATGACTTCGGTACCGGATACGCCGCATTTTCAAATATGCTGAACTTTTCTTTTGACAGGATCAAGATAGCAAAAGAGCTCATAGATGACCTGGCATCCAATAATCATGCCAAAGTCATAGTAGGAGCCATAATCAGCATGGCCAAAGGAATGGAGCTGGCAACCATAGCGGAAGGTGTTGAGTCAAAGGAACAGTTGGATATTCTGGTTGAACTGGGGTGCCAGCAGATTCAGGGATACTATTTTGGAAGACCGATACCGGCTGAGGAATTTGAAGATTTATGGTTAAAACATAATTTATAAACTATGGAAAAAAGTATTATTAAATAAACATAAACCTATATACTATAAAACGTTCACTGCGCTAAAATAAATGTGTATCGTGATTTTTATTTATAAAAGAAGGAGACATAAGATGGCAAACAGTGAACAAAGACAAACAAGTAGCGCAGGATTTAAAAAGATTAATTTCTTTAAGACAGTTACAGGTATGAGTGCCATGACCTATGCAGCTCTTCTTGTGATTTATATTGTATCTATTGCAATAATTACAACTCAGGTCATGAGTATAACCAAGACTTCAATTCAGACCACACAGACAATAGAGACAGTCATGGAAGACATAAGAGTATTTGAAGTAGACATGCGAATACTTGATAATGATGGTTTTGCGCTTGCATCTATGTATGACACAATTGTTTCAATCGGACAGCTTGAAACTAAAGTTACAGAGATGAATACATGTCTGACTGAAATGGATGCAGCCTGTACAGAGATGAGTACGATCATATCAGCTATATCTGAAAATCAGGAAGCAAAGGATGCAATCCAGTTATTACAGGAGAACTTTGCAGGATACAGTCAGGGTTATAAAAACGTTGTGACCGCTACACAGACCAACGATGTTAATACAATTGTAGGCGTAGTATACGGAGATGCTTCAACACAGCTTGCTACAATGAAAGAACAGTTGGAAATACTCAATGCAGAATTAAAGGTTCTTGAAGATGGTGCTCAGCAAAGGGTTCAGGCAAGTGCAAATTCTGCTGTAAGAGTTGTTAACATCATGGTAATAGTATACGTTGTGAGCATAATAGCGTTCCTTATCTGGAATAACCGTACAGTAGGCCGTAAGGTTAATCAGATAGCTGATGAGATCAATGACATTATCAGAGATATCAATAATGGTAAGGGTGATCTGACGGTAAGAGTTACAACTAAGACTTCATCAGAACTTGTACATATCAAGGATGGATTTAATCATTTCATTGAGACATTACAGGGAATACTTAGAGATGTAAAAGATGGAAGCGAAACATTATCAGATTCTGCTGAAAACATGACAGGCATGGTAGAGAAGGCAAGTGATAATATTACAAATACATCTGCTGCATTGGAAGAGTTATCTGCAAGCATGCAGAATGTATCAGAAACAGCGCAGGTAATGAACAGCAAGCTGGATGATGTCAATAATGCAACAGGAAATATCAATAATGGCGTAGAAGATGGTACTGCCAAGGCTGAGGAAATCAGAGCAGAGGCTATCGAGATCAAAAATGATGCTCAGAACAAGAAAGACAACACCGGATCAAGAATGGAAGAACTCTCTGGGGTACTTGAGCAGTCAGTTAAAGATAGTGAAAAAGTTGCACAGATCAACGAGCTTACAAATGTAATCCTTGATATAGCATCTCAGACCAACCTTCTTGCACTTAATGCTTCAATTGAAGCTGCAAGAGCTGGTGAGGCAGGAAAAGGATTTGCAGTTGTAGCAGAAGAGATCAGTGCCCTTGCTGAAAATTCACGTCAGACTGCTGGAAATATCCAGAATATCAGTAATGAAGTGACAGCAGCTGTTAAATCTCTTGCAGACAATGCTATGCAGGTGCTTGATTTCATCAATACAACAGTACTTAGTGATTATGATGCATTCGTTGATACTGGTGAAAAATATGAAGAAACAGCCAGATTTATCAATGAGATGCTGGACGGTATCTCAGAGCAGACTCAGAACCTCAATAGCATAATGGCTGAAATGTCCAGTTCAGTTATGTCTATTTCAGATTCTGTGCAGGAAGCTTCAGATGCTATCAACCAGTCAGCTGAAAATGCTCAGGACATCGTTGATGAGATCACAGGTATCAGCTCTGCAGTTGAGTCTAATAATAGTGTTACAGAGAGACTTAACGATAGTACAAAGCGTTTTGCAAATATCTGATAACTGCCAGAATAGATCAGTTGAAATTGCTAAGGCAATATAGGTAAAAAAAATCGCAAATCCCGTAGAACCGGCTGGAAAAGTCTGTTTTATGGGATTTGTTTTTTTGATTTAAAAGTGATAGTCTATTTTTTGTATGTTTTACAATGAAAAGAAAAAAAGAGAAGAATATATTGATATATCAAGAGGTTTGGTGATACTGCTGATGCTCCTTGGACATTCAGGAGCACCTAAGCTGCTAACGCAATTGATATATGCCTTTCATATGCCGTTTTTCTTTATTTTATCGGGCTATTTGTACGATCCTGAGAAATGGGAGGCAAGAGGATCAAAAGCCCTTATAAAGGCCAAATTTAAGGCATATATGATACCATATTTCGTGTTGTGCATGATAAATATCGCAATGCAGGTCATTAACGAGTTTATAAACAATGTCCCAAAGAAGGTCATTATATATAATATAGCGCGGAGCCTATATTGGAACATGTACTCCTACAGCACCAGAGCGCGGATGGGGACTTCAACACCATTGTGGTTCCTGCCTTGCATCTTTTTAAGCACTATATTTGTATATCTTATCTTTAAGTTAAAAAAAGCTGAATACAAGCTGGCAGCTCTTTCTTTAGCATGGCTGGTTAATATAGGTCTCAACATACTCAAAGCAGACCTTTTGCCCTGGCATATAGGAATTGCTCTGATCGGGGCGAGTTTCATGGTTGCAGGAGTTTATATAAAAAAGTACTCCTTCCGTCTGGATCAGCTGAGGGGCGGATTTATGATGCCTCTTTTATTTGTGATATACGTTGTATGTGCGCTGGAAAATAGCAAAACAGACATGAATCTGGGCAATTATGGAAAATATCCGATGCTATTTATTATTGGCAGCATTGCAATGACCGTCTGCATCCTGTGGTTTTTTAAAAACTATGTGACTAAATGCGCTGTACTTAAGTTTTTTGGCCAAAATACCATGATCGCCATGGGATTTAACTATGCAATAAATGTCTATTCAGCTGAGATCAATGAATTGGCAGAAAGATGGTACTTTAATTGTTTGGTCAACATAGTACTTATTTCTATTATAGCGTATGGATATAAGTTCATACGTGATCAGCGCATGATGATTAGTGTCAAAAAGGCCTGATATTCTGCGTATCATATGATTTTTGAATAAAACAGTAAATTATAGATAAATAGAAAAGTGGAGTTGGTTATAGAACAAACCTATAACCAACTCTATTTTTTATGAATTATACAAGCCTTCCAAATTGGTGTAAATTAAGTTCATCAAAACAAAACAAGAGCAAACAACCGGTTGGAATGATACTTTAGATATTGGAGGAACGCACTATGAGCGAACATGAATTTAAATTTGAAACAAAACAGTTACACGTAGGACAGGAACAGGCAGACATTGCAACAGATTCAAGAGCAGTACCAATTTATCAGACAACATCATATGTATTCCATAGTGCACAGCACGCTGCAGACAGATTTAATCTCAGAGATGCAGGAAATATCTACGGAAGACTTACCAATTCAACACAGGGTGTTCTGGAAGAGAGAGTAGCAGCACTTGAAGGTGGTGTTGCAGCCCTGGCAGTAGCCGCAGGTGCAGCTGCAGTAACATATGCAATACTTGCCCTTGCCAAGGCTGGCGACAATGTAGTGGCACAGAAGACCATCTACGGAGGAAGTTACAACCTCCTTGATCAGACACTTCCTGGATACGGAATCAATACAACATTTGTTAACATACATGACCTTTCTGAAGTTGAAAACGCCATCAACGATAAGACAAAAGCCATTTTTATTGAAACACTTGGAAATCCTCATTCGGACATTCCAGATATCGATACACTAGCAGAACTTGCTCATAAGCACAGTATTCCGCTAGTCATCGATAACACCTTTGGAACACCATATCTCATCAGACCAATTGAACATGGTGCAGATATTGTTGTTCATTCAGCTACCAAGTTCATCGGCGGTCATGGAACAACTCTTGGTGGAATCATTGTAGACAGCGGCAAATTTGACTGGAAAGCATCCGGCAAGTTCCCACAGTTTACAGAGCCAAACGCAAGCTACCATGGAGTATCATTTGTTGATGCAGCAGGACCTGCAGCATTTGTAACATATATCAGAGCTATCCTGCTCAGAGATACAGGTGCGACACTTGCACCTATCAGTGCCTGGATACTTTTACAGGGACTTGAGACATTATCACTCAGACTGGACAGACATGCAGAGAATACAGCAAAAGTAGTTGAATTCCTCGCAAACCACCCACTGGTTGAGAAGGTAAACCACCCATCACTGCCAGATCATCCTGATCATGAGCTGTATAAAAAGTATTTCCCAAATGGCGGAGCTTCTATTTTCACATTTAACATCAAGGGAGGACAGAAAGAGGCCTACGCATTTATCGATGGACTCAAGGTATTCTCACTTCTTGCCAACGTGGCAGATGTTAAGAGCCTTGTAATTCATCCATATGACACAACACATGCTGAGATGAGCCCTGAGCAGCTTGAGGAAGCTGGAATCTACCAGAATACAATCAGACTTTCAATTGGAACAGAGCATATCGACGATATCATCTGGGATCTTGAACAGGGATTTGAAGCGGTTAAGAATATATAATAACAGTTAAAAGGAGCTGTAGTACAATACTACAGCTCCTGCTATTTTTGATAAAGCAATGGGAAATTTACCCATATTTTTTCATTTCTTTGATAAAACTCTTGGCGATAGGGCTTAACTTGATATCGGAACGCTTGATATATCCGATATGCATTTTTTCATCACTCTGGAGAGGAATGGCCATGTAGCCTTCACCATTCAGCTCTTTACAGATAACGCCGCTGCAGAGAGTGTAGGCGTTGAGGAGCTTCATCATGTTCAGAGCTGTGGCTCTGTCATTAACGTGGATCAGCTTTTTATATGGATAAGTGCTCAGAACCTCTTCTGCAAAGTAAAAAGAGTTCTTGTCGCCCTGATCAAAGGAAAGACAAGGATAATCCTCGAGTTCCTTGATAGAAACACTGCTTTTGCCTGACAGAGGGTGATCTGCGCTGAGGTATGCATAGGTATCGCATGCAAAAAGCTCAGTAAAAATGAGTCCGTATTCCTTCAGTTCAGCTGAGAGAATCTGCTCATTAAAATCATTAAGATAGAGTATTCCCAGTTCACTACGCATATTTTTGACATTTTCTATAACTTCATGTGTCCTTGTTTCATAGATGGCAAAATCATACTCATCCATGCCGGCTTTCAGAAGTGTCTTTGAAAAAGCCTCTACAGCAAAAGTATAATGCTGAGTTGATACATAGAATTTCTTTTCATTATCAGCTTTTTCATGATAATGATTCTCCATCAGGTTGTACTGTTCAAGAACCTGTCTGGCATATCCCAGAAACTCCCTGCCTTCAGTGGTCAAGAGGATTCCTCGGTTATTTCTTGAAAAAATTGTTATTCCAAGTTCTTTTTCAAGCTCTTTAATAGAACCTGAGAGAGATGGCTGCGAGATAAATAGAGACTTGGCAGCCTCATTCATTGATCCTCGTTCCGCAATCTCGATTACATACTTCATCTGCTGTAGTGTCATAGCTTTTCCCCATTAATCTATGATTATAAATTTTTGTCTTTTGAAATGATAGTTGCACCGCCTGCGATCCAGTCATCTGTGTATAGAACAACAGCCTGACCAGGTGTGGCTGCCCTTACTTTTTCCTCAAAAGTAACCTTGATAAGATCTTCTTTTTCATAGTGCACCTTGCAGGCAACACTCTGCTGTGAATAACGTATCTTGGCGTGATATACAGTATCCTCATCAAATCGAGGTACGCCCATATACTGAATGTCTGTAGCAAAGAGTACATCATTGAAGAGATCCTCGTTGGAACCAAGGAATACCTCTCCGGACTGAGTATTGATGCCAGTTACATATACGGGGTGGCCAAGGGCTACGCCCAGACCTTTTCTCTGACCGATAGTATACTGCACTGTTCCTGTATGCTGTCCAACGATTTGTCCATCCAGTGTTTTGAATGGACCGGGCTGCCCAAGGGTACCCTTTTCCCTCTGGATAAAACCGGCATAATCGCCATCATCAACGAAGCAGATATCCTGACTGTCTTTTTTATGAGCAATTGGAAGATTCAGATCTTCTGCAATCTTACGGATCTCAGGCTTGGTATAATCTCCAACCGGCATAAGAGTAGCGCTGAGCTCATCCTGAGTCAGGCTATAGAGTACATAAGTCTGATCTTTTTCAGTAGTAACAGACTTCTGCACAGTGTATCTGCCATTTGGAAGCTGCATAACGCGGGCATAATGACCGGTTGCGATGTAATCAGCGCCTATCTGCCTGCATCTCTCAAGGAAAGCACCCCATTTAACATATCTGTTACAAGCTATACAAGGGTTAGGTGTCAATCCTTTAAGATAGCTGCCTGTAAATCTATCTATGACTTCTTTTTGGAAAGTATCTCTAAAATTCATTACATAATAAGGAATATCAAGGCATTCTGCCACACGTCTTGCATCCTCGACAGCTGATATGCCACAGCAACTGCCATCACGCTCAACCTTGCATTCATCAGCCTGCCATATCTGCATGGTAGCACCGATCACTTCGTATCCCTGCTCCTTGAGGAGCCATGCACATACTGATGAATCAACGCCACCAGACATTCCTACTACTACTTTTTTCTTCATATCAAATAAAAAATCTCCATAAAAAATTGTGACCATTATTAATCAGACATCACAATTATACACGACAAATAGTCTTTAATACACTAATTGTTTTTAATATCTCTTCCGGAGTATTGTTTCGGCCGATGCTAAATCTTAAAGTCCTGCCGGCTTCGTCTGGAGTGAGTCCGCAGGCGATAAGTACATGTGAAGGCTCAATAGCACCAGCACTGCATGCACTACCCGCAGATGCACATATGCCGCTTTGATCAAGGGCAATAAGCAGTGATTCGCCAAGGATACCCTTGAAAGTAACATTTACTGTGCCTGGGAGATGATGCTCATTATCCCCATTGATGCATACGCCGGGAATGGCTTTTTTAATTTCGGCTGCAAATAGATCACGAAGAGCTGAAACACTTGTAATATCTTGTTCTAAGCGATCATATGCAATTTCAACAGCTTTAGATAAGCCAATGATACCTGGCACATTTTCAGTTCCCGGTCGAAGCCCTTTTTCCTGGCTACCGCCAAAGTGTAGTCTTCCAAAACGCCTTCTATCGCGGATGTAGAGAAAACCAATGCCCTTCGGACCATACAATTTATGGCCACTAACACTCATAAGGTCTATATTGCAACCATCTACATCAATCGGAATGTGTCCGAAAGTCTGCACTGCATCAGTATGAAAGAGAATATCCTTTTCATGGGCAATCTGACCGATCTCCTCGATTGGCTCAATAGTTCCCAGCTCGTTGTTGGCGTGCATTATAGATATAAGAACCGTATCCTCACGGATAGACTCTTTTAACTGAGTAAGATCTATACGTCCGCTTCTGTCAACGCCTACGTAAGTTACATCATAACCGTTTTCCTGAAGATATTTAAATGTATTAAGTACAGCAGGATGCTCAATAGCACATGTTATTATATGCTTTCCTTTTTCGCACTGTAACTGCGCTGCAAGTCTTATTGCCCAGTTATCTGATTCAGTTCCACCGCTTGTAAAAAAGATAGTGTCAGATGGAACACCAAGCTTTTCTGCAATACTTCGCCTGGCACCTTCCACCTGCATGCGTATCTTGACAGCACCCTGATAAAAAGCTGACGGATTAAGGTAGCTTTCGCTAAGATATGGAAGCATTGCTTCCAACACCTGGCTATCCATTTTGGTTGTAGCAGCATTATCTAAATAAATCATATAAATCCTCTATTTTCATGGTAATACAAATCCTAGTTGTTCAGTAGGTAATATAATGCAAAATAGGGCGTGATGTCAATAAATGGGTGATGTGTGAGGATGTTCCAATCTGGGTCACCGTTACAATTCGGTTGTTAGCCAAAGTTGCTGACTGAATAGGCAAGCCCTTTTTTGTTCACTTTACTTGAATAAAGCGCTGCAATTGTTTATAATTACACTGTTTAAGGCGAAATTGATGTTCTATCAAATGTCAAAGGCCATTAAAAAATTTATAAAGTTGGGGAAAATAACTTATGGGAGACAGCAATACGCAATCAGGCGTTGGGGAAGATTCAATTGAATGGCATTACAGTAAGATAAAATCATATTTTGATTCATGCTTTGACACAGTCTACAATCCGTTTCTGGATATGTCAGATGACCTTGTAAACGCACTTCTTGACTATGTCAATGATGATCAGCACACAGGTCCCAAGGCAGAAGAGACCAAAAAGTTTGTAAACGAGATGCAGATACATCTCGTAGAAGACACTATCTATTGCATACAGCTGCTGCAGGGAATGATGCAGGGAGATGGCTTTGAAGATAAGAAAGCTCTTCTTGACGATTTTATAGATACATTTTCTGAGACTGAGGATGCAGTCATTAAGACAGCACAGCTAAAAAAGATCATTGATGACTTTGCTTCATACAATGAGAGCTTTGTTGGGATACATCCTACTATCACCCAGATCCACAGCGATGTGGAATCCATAGCCAGTGGCTGTGATGTGATCACAAGAAAGAGCTATACCAAGCCAAAGCCGGCTGATACAGTAACAGCAATGGATGACTTTGTAAGCACAGATAAGACATCAGGCTTTGTCCCTGAGTTTAGACAGAACTTCCTTGATTTCCACGATAAACATTCAGATGACATAGATGGAAGCACCTTTAAGACTCTCCTTGATACTATCGTATCTAATCTTACAGAGATAGTAGAAGGCATGAATAATGGAACCTTTGATATCTCAAGATATACAGGAACAAAGGGCAACATCAACTGGACAAATATCACAGATGTTCTTGAAGGTAAGCAGCTGGAAGACTATCTTGCCTACATGAAGACCTACCAGCTCTATCTCCAGGGACTTGTAGACAGATGCCAGGTATATAAGTATGACCCTGTAAATATGAGCAGTGGTAACTACATCAATGACAGGGTAGACCTGACAGTAGGAGGTCTTCATAAGATAAGCCTCAGAAGATTCTATAATGCTCAGTCAGAAACAAAAGGCATCCTAGGAAGAGGCTGGAGCTGCCTGTATGATACAAGACTCACTGAAGACCTGGACGGAAAGATATCCATCACCACCTTCGATGGAAGAAGCCTCATATATGAGAAGACCATATATGGCAAAGAAGAAGCCTATCTTGAGATACACGGAGAAGAAGGCGTTCTTAGAAAATCCAGGAACGGATATAGGATAACCAAAGATGACGGTACTTATACTGAGTATGACAGGGAAGGATATCTAAGATCCGAGGGAGAAAATGACAAAGATTATATCAGCATCATCTATGATACTCTGCAGATAGATGGAGAAGTAAAGCCACTTCCTGTAAAGGTCGTAACAGATGATGGCTCATATATAGAACTGTTCTATGATAGCGAAGGGTATCTCACAAAGGTAATAGATAATACAGATAGAACCTTAAGCTATGGATATGAGATAAGGGTAATAGAAGGCAAGAAAGAGTATTTCCTTACAGATGTAACATATCCAAACGGCGCAGTAAGAAGATACAGCTACAATGAGCAGGGACTCATTGATAGCGTGCTAAGCCCTGACGGAATCGTAGCCCTTAGAAATGAATATGATGAAAAGAGACGTGTCACCCATCAGATATTCCCTGATGGCGGAGAGATGTCTTACAGCTATGATGATGAAAATAATATAACTACAGCTACAGAACAGAATGGTCTTAAGGTAGAGTATCTATCCGATGAAAGAGGACGAAACATCGGAACAAGATATGTGGGAGTAGAACCAGGTGATACAGTACAGGACGTAAATAACAGTGAGAAGGTAGTAGAAGAGCACTGTACCTATAACGAGAGAAACCAGAAGACCTCTGTAACAGACAGACGCGGCTACACCACAAGGTATTTCTATGACCGCCATGGTCACCTGACAAAAGTAATAGGACCAGATGGCCTTAACGAGAGCTATACCTACAATGCAGATGGAAAGCTTGTAAATAAAAAAGATTCAGAGGGCAACTCCTATAAGTACACCTATGATCTTGAAGGTAACCTGTACAGTATAACAGACCCTGAAGGAAACAGAACAAGATACTATTATGAGGATGGCAAGGTAACTAAGATTAAGTCAGCAGACAGACTTGAAGTAAGCCTGTCCTATGATGAAAATGGTCATATCAGCTCTATTACAGACAAGGCAGGAGTTACAACCAAGTACGAGTGCGACAGCCTTGGAAGAGTCACAGCAACAATAGATGCCCTTGGAAACAGAACGGAGTATACCCTTGATGAATCAGATAACATCACATCAGTTACAGACCCTCTTGGAAATGTGACCAGATATGCCTATAACAGTGCAAATCTTCTTGAAGAGATCATAAACCCTGATGGAACAACTAAGATCTGGGCTTATAACGAGATAGGAAAACCTTTCCTTTATATAGATGAGGAAGACCATACCACAAGGATAACCTATAACAGCTCATGGAAAGAAGATAGTATCACCCTTCCAAACGGAGGAGAGATACACTATACTTACGACCTTCTTGGAAACATGATCTGTGTAACAGATCCTATGGGAAGAAAGACAGGTTATAGTCATGATAAGGCAGGAAATGTACTCACTGTCGCAGCTGTGATAGATGCCGAAAAAGATTCAGATAATAACGGAACTCCAAATGGCACAGACGCAAAAACAATCATAAATAGAGCTTACACTTACGATAAGCTTGGCAGAGTAAAGACAGAGACAGACGGAGAAGGAAATACAACCACCTATACATATGACAAAAATGGAAACGTCATTACTGTAACCCATGCAAACGGTTCAAAGACAGAGAATAGTTATGACAGCATGGGAAGACTTGTCAGTACTACAGACCCGGAAGGAAATGTCACATCCTATACCTATGATGTAAGTGGAAATCTGAAGACAACAACAGATCCAATAGGAGTAGTCACAGAAAATTACTATGAAGGTGGAAAGCTTGTAAAGGTTACAAAGAAAGCTGCTACAGACGATCTCACAGTAGATCAAGAAGAGATCATTGTAAATATCTTTGAATATGATGAATGTGGAAGATTAAATAAGCAGACCGAGACAGATGGTCTTTACATCGAGTATTCCTATGACAAAGCCGGAAGAACCAGCACAGTCACTGGCTCAAATGGCAGAGTCATAAAGTACAGCTATGATTCAATGGGAAGAGTAGCGCAGACAGATGACTGTGGAAGCATTACAAGATTCACCTATACAGGAACAGGCAAGATAAAGAGTGTCACCGATGCTCTTGGAAACAGGACAGAGTACACTTATAACGAGCTTGATCTTCTCTCAAGGATTGAGAGATTTGGAGATGAGGATGTAGAGACTGATACATTAGAAGAGAACTTTATCAACCGAGATGAATCTGCATTCCCTTCAATTGATAGAAAAGGTCATGTAACAACTTTCGAACATGATCTTTCTGGAAAGCTCATCTCAGAAACAGATGCTCTTGGCCAGAAAACAATCTACTCATACGATGAAAGGGGCGAACTTGCAAGTCAGATAGACCGAGACGGAAATGAGACCATCTTCACAAGAGATAATGCCGGAAATATCGTAGGAATAAGCTACGCAGATGGACATAGCGTTCGCTTAAAATACGATGCTCTTAACATCTTACAGGAAGTAGAAGATCATCTTGGACTAACCAAGATAGATACAGATAATCTTGGAAGATGCGTTTCAGTAACAAATCCTGATGGAGAAAAGGTATCTTACGAGTATGGTCCAAATGGAGAGAAGACAGCAGTCATCTATCCTGACGGAAAGAGAGCCGAGTATGTTTATGACAGTCTTGGTAGACTTAAAGCACTAAGGGATATCAAGGATGGAAAGACAGATACCATAAACTACACTTACGATGTAAATGGCCATCTTAAGGAAAGAATCTTCCCTAACGGAACAGGAACAACCTATGACTACTACCCTGGAGGATTATTAAAGCGCCTTACTAGTACTGACAGCAAGGGAATCCTTGATAAGTATGAGTATACCTATAATGAAAAAGGTGACAGAACAAGCATAACAAGGCAGAGAAGAGACCTAGAGAACATAAGCGGAACATATGCTTATAGCTATGATGATCTTGGAAGACTAACACAGAGTACAAGAAACGGAAACCTTCAGAGCGCATATACCTATGACGCTTTTGGAAACAGGACATCAGAGACAGCAGAGGGCATGAAGACAACCTACTCCTATGATATTCTTGACAGACTTGTAAGGAAGTCAGTGGAAGAGAAAGCTTCTGGAAATGAGCTTTTAAGCAGCCTGGTTCCTACAGTTACAACCTATGACTACGACAGAAGAGGAAACCTCACAGCAGAGTATGAGAACGAAGCCCTTACAAAGAGCTACTCCTACAACATGCAGAACCTTCTTGAGAAGTCAGTCATAAGAAATACAGAAGCTGATATTCAGACAGTAACCTACGCCTATAACTACTTTGGACAACGTATCAGTAAGAAGAGCGGATTAGAAGAAGTAAGATACCTTACAGACATAACAAGAGATCATTACAACCTCCTTGCTCAGAACATTAACGGGCATACAACATCCTTCACATATGATGACAATGTAGTAAGCTTTGAAAGAGAAGGAACAAGAAACTTCTATCAGCTGGATGAACTTGGAAGTACCATGTATCTTACAGGCACAGATGGAGCAGCATATAACCCTTATGCTTATGATTCATTTGGAAACAGGATTGATCCATACACAGGAAAAATACAGAGATGGTATAATAAACAGAATAATATAACTCAGCCATTTGCATTCACTGGATACCAGGAAGAGGAGAGTAATTTATATTATGCACAGGCTAGAAATTATGATCCTATGTCAGGAAGGTTTACCGGTGAAGATTGTGTCAGAGGATATATTAATTGTCCGGATTCAATAAATCACTATATATACTGTTTTAATGATCCCAGACAGTATGTTGATAGAAATGGTAAAGAAGCAGCTTTAGCTTTAGTAGAATTTGGAATTATTATATTGGGTATATATTGTGGATACGTATATACAGTTAACACAATCATGTGTCCACAGCCTGTGTCAGTACCAAGTTTATGGGACACTTTTCCAAGATTTGATAGTAATGAGCCGTCAATAGACATAATACCGAAAGGTGATGTACAGACACCAACTATTGAAGCACCATATGCAGAACCGCAGGAAAAAACTACAATTGAAGTAATTCCTGGTGGTGATGTGTTAGTACCAAAGCTATTAAAGCCATGGGAGTCCATTCCTGCGCTGACTCCGCAGGAACCAACCATTTTGATGAGTAGTGGATTGAACTATGAAAATGGCTCATCTATTCCTAGTTCAAAAAAATTAAGGGATAACATGATAAACGCAGGAATAGAAGTCCCAAATTATCCAAATGCTGCGCATCATATTGTCGCGGGCACTGCGAAAGGTGCAAAAGATGCTCGAGAAATTTTAAAAAAATATAAAATTGATATCAATGATGCAAATAATGGAGTATTTCTTCCTACAAATAGAGAAGTTGATGAAGGTACATATCATCCGAGTATGCATACTGGTGATTACTATGATAAGGTTACTAAAGAATTAAATAAAGCTACGAGTAGAGAAGAGTGCATTGAAATTTTAAATAATATTGCTGAAGAATTGCAGAATGGAACATTTATGGAGGAAGAATAATGAAGATATGGAAATTGAAGTCTGAATTAGATAAGTATGATATTTTAATGCCAACAGTGCCTTTTACAGGAGATGAAATACAGAGTTTTGATGGAAGGAGTCATAAAGATTGGACACCACTGGACGTTAAGAGAATGTATCCAGAAGAAAACTTACCACTTAGCGATGCACCGGGATTCACTATTCCTGTATTTAGCGAGAATGCAGTAGACGCATTGAAATATTTGATGGAGGGGCAAATTGAACTATTAAATCTGAATTTTAAGGAAAAAAAATATTATGGAATAAATGTTATAAATGTGTTAAATGTACTAGACTATGAAAATGCTGAATACAAGTTATTTAAGAGTAGTGGTAGAATAATGAAAATAATGAAATATGAATTTAGAGTATGTGATGAGTTATATGAAAGTAATATATTTAAAATTGTTGATGAACCTAGAAGCTATGTTTTTGTCTCAAATGAGTTTAAACAATGTGTAGAAGATAATAATTTGACTGGATTTAAATTCCAACTTGTATGGGATAGCGAAAAGGATTGAGCTATTGTCTTTTGAATAATAATACTTTGGAATTATGCAGTAATAGATATTGCAAGGATGACATTAAAATGCCTGTGCTAGAATATAATCTGGTGCAGGTTTTTTATTATTTGTCAATTAATAAGAAATACCGAAGCTGATATTCAGACAGTAACCTACGCCTATAACTACTTTGGACAACGTATCAGTAAGAAGAATGGATTAGATGAAGTAAGATACCTTACAGACATAACATAAGATCATTACAACCTCCTTGCTCAGAACATTAACGGGCATACAACCTCCTTTACATATGATGACAATGTAGTAAGCTTTGAAAGAGAAGGAACAAGAAACTACTACCAGCTTGATGAGCTTGGAAGTACCGTATACCTCACAGGAACAGATGGAGCAGCATATAGCCCTAAGGCCTATGACCCATTTGGAAATATCCTTGATCCTACCACAGGAAAGAGACGTAGAACACCAGGATTCAAGCAGAACCAGGGCTACACAAGAGAAGGCAACATCATCCAACCGTTTGCATTCACAGGCTATCGAGAAGATGAAACAGGCCTGTACTATGCCCAAGTAAGAAGCTATGAACCTCAGGCAGGAAGATTTACTGGGGAAGATAGAATTAGGGGACTACTTCAAAAACCTGATTCTATCAATCATTATTGCTATTGTTATGGAAATCCTTTAGATTACGTCGATCAGAATGGGCAATTTGCAGTAGCCCTTCCTGCAGTTTATGCATTTATCGAGGCGGCTGCTATAGTTGTTGGAGAAATGATAACAACAGTTGCTTCTGCAGCTGCAGCACCATATATGGAGGATATAGCACAATGCCATATTGATTGTGCAAATAATGTATGTCAAGTTTAAAAAATTTTGATGAAAATGTTGAGTTTAATATTGTTTTAAATAAGGTCATCGAATGTGGAAAAACACCATATGAAACATGGGTGAGCTCGCAATTAAGTATAAAATCAAATACAATAAACATTACACTAGGTACTGAGATTGATTTTGCCCTTAATATGTATGAAATTGATGATTTTGGGAAAAAAATGGAAAAACTATATGATTGCTGTAAAAATTTGGATAATGGAAGCATCATTTTTAGTAATATCGAGTATAATTTTGAACTTAAAATTGAGTGTTTACCTGAAGACGAAGCTATAGAAACAGAATTATGGATCAATACTGCTGCTAGAACAAATGGAAAGGTATTTGGCTATGAAGAAGGCATTAGATTTGCGTCAAGTTTTATAGAATTTAAAACATTTTATCATGAATATAAAAATAATTGTGAATATATAAAAAATAAAACATGTAAATAAGTATTTTGATGAATGAAAATGGGAATTATAAGAATTAGAGTCCCCAATGACTCACTGACACATTTCGTAAAAAGTGTTATTATAAGTATGCTTTGAAAAAGGAACAATATTAAAAGAGGAGAAAAAAATAATGAAAAAGAATCAGAAAATCATTATCAGTGTAGTGGTTGTAGTAGCCCTTATTGCAGTACTTTTAGGTGTTTACGCATTCTTTAAGCCAAAGGCAACAACCGGATCAAAAGAATACACTGTAAACGTTGTTGATGCAGAGGGAACTACAGTTACTTATAACGGAACAACAGATGCACAGTACCTTAGCGAGCTTATGGATGAGCTCGTAGAAGAAGGTGATTTCAGCTACGTTGGTGAAGCAGGAGAGTATGGTCTCTACATTACAACAATCAACGATATCACAGCTGACTATGCTACAGACGGAGCATATTGGTCAATCTATGTAAATGGTGAATATGGCCAGTATGGCGCAGATTCACAGCCTGTAACAGATGGTGATGAATATTCATTTGTTTACGAAGTATATGCAGCACAGTAATTCCTCAGAAAAAAGCAGATTCACAATAATCGATCTGACTCAGATGGGAATGATGATAGCAGTGATAGAAGCGGCCAAGCGCGCGTTGGAGTTTGTCCCCAACGTGGAGCTTGTGACGCTTCTATTCATTGTTTTTGCGCTTTATTTTGGCAAAAGAGTGATCATTGTATCATTTGCATTTACATTCCTTGAAACCTTTGTATGGGGACTTCATACATGGGTTATAATGTATTTATACATTTGGCCACTTTTGATCATATTGGTGTTGATTTCCAGAAAGCATGCATCCTATTGGTTTTACTGTTTTTTATCAGCACTGTTTGGCTTGTTTTTTGGAGCCATGTGTTCAATTCCATATTTGTTTATTGGTGGTCCGGTTATGATGTTTAACTGGTGGATAGCAGGTATACCTTATGATGTACTTCATTGCATAAGTAATTTCCTGCTGTGCCTGGTTTTATTCAAACCGTTATCTAAGACTCTTGAAAAAATAACAAAGAAAAAAATTGTTGAATGAGTCAAATTGATACGTCCCCACTGGCAAATAAAAAGGAGTATGATATGAAAGTACTTATCACCGGATCATCCAGGGGCATTGGCCTTGCCTGTGTCAAAAAATATATTGATATGGGACACGAAGTCATTGGATTAGACATAAATGGCAGTGACTATAGTAATCCATCTTATACACATATCATTACAGATATCACAGGAAAGCTCCCGGATATAAGTGACATAGAGGTATTGATAAATAATGCAGGAATCCAGGAAGGTCCAAATGTAATTGAGACTAACCTCAAGGCAACCATTGCTGTTACTGAAAAGTACGCTTTTCAGGATAAAATCCATTCTGTGTTATTTATGGCTTCTTCAAGTGCCTCTAATGGAGCTGAATTTCCAGAATATGCTGCAAGCAAGGGTGGAGTGGTGACTTATATGAAAAACACCGCACTTCGATTGGCGAAATACGGTGCTACATCCAATAGTATATCAGCTGGCGGCGTCTACACACCGCTTAATGCACATATAATTGATGATCCAGAGCTCATGCAGCAGTGTCTTGACGAGACATTACTCAAACGCTGGGCTAAGGCAGAAGAAATTGCTGAATTTAGCTATTTTTTGACTAATGTTAATACAAGTATGACTGGTCAGGATCTTCTGATAGATAATGGTGAACAGCTAAAATCAAATTTCATTTGGTGATATATCTTTTTTGGCAAAATTAGTCAGTTCATAAGGCAGTCGCTTCAAACATGCTTCAACTAACACGATTGCAATCAGCTTATCGATATAATCAGTGACAAACTGTGTCAGGAAAGAGCTGCCGAGCAGCTTAAGACCTGTCTGAGCAAGAGCCTGCACAATAAATGTTGTAACAGCAGCTGATGTGATACCGCCAAAAAGGAATGTCTCGATGCAAGCTGAGAGCGCAGAAGCAGGCAGTACGATTAAAATGTTTTTCCATACTATTGATAAAATAGTATGCTTTCTGTTGTGAAGAAGCAGTCCTGCCATGATACCCATAAGCATACCGCTCAGTGAGAAATAAATAGCATAAATATCGCCTAATACACCGTTGATCAGTCCGCCTACAAGGGCTGTAAGAGCTCCGGCAAAAGGTCCGATCGCGATACCGGCCAGCATAGTTCCGATACTGTCCAAAAAGATCGGAAGATTAAATAAAAGCGCAAGCTTACTTCCTACAATGTTGATAGCCACAGCAATGGCAATAAAAGTCAATTTCTTAACGTTGTTCATGATAAATTTTTTCCTCTTTTCACAGTTTAATTATTCTTTTCAGGAACATATCCCAAAATTTTTGTTTATCAACCTCAGTATAGATTACAGCGTTACTGTCTTTTCGATAGAATCCCATGGAGTCCACAACACTCTGACCAATGCTGATTCCACCGGTTTCTATCTGGGTAAAAGCTTCAAGTCCATTTAAAATATCCGGATCAATGAATTGAGCTACCGCAAGCGGGTCATTGATGACACAGCCTCTGATGTGCTCCCATTCCCAATGGAATTTGAAGTAAAAGTAAGTGATCTTTTCAATAAAACCGCCGACCTTAGGATTAGCTTCCTTCATTTTCCCCAGAATCTCTGGTGTCAGGACGATTTCTCTAGTAACATCCAGGCCCACCATCTCTATTTTTTTATGATTCTCATAAAGCGTATCGTAAACAAGTGCTGCGCTGTCAGGGTCTTCCCAGTAGTTATATTCAGCAACAGGAGAGCAGTTTCCATGACTTCTAAAATTACCGCCCATAGATACAAGCCTTTTAATTGACAGGAAGGCTGCAAGATCAGTATCGATCAGCTCTGCCAGGTTGGTAAGAGGGCCAAGTGCGATCACTGACACATCCCCACTCTTCAGAATCTCGCTCATAAATTCCACTGCAGTCTTGGAGGGAATGTCCTGATCAGGTACATCAGGCAAAAAACTCTCTCCCAGGCCGTCTTCGCCATGTGTATCAAGAGCATTGATATAGTCTCTTACTCTTGGCTTCTGCGCGCCAATATATACTGGGACATCAAGCCTTCCCATAAATGAAAGAATCTTTTTTGCATTCCTAAAGCCCATCTCAGCAGGCGAATTGCCAGCAACGATAGTGATTCCAACCACTTCGATCTCAGGGCTCTTTAAAGCTAGCATTATTGCCAGAGAATCATCAATTCCCGGATCACAATCAATTATTACTTTTTGCATTTTTATAACTCCAATATTGATAAAACGGGGACATGCATTTTCGAATGAAAGATCTACACTGTGAGAAATGGGGATATTGTTTTCATTTATTAGAAATGCGTTTCGATTCCTGATAAATAAAAAAGGCTCTGCAAGACGCAGAGCCACATAAAAATCCATAGTAAATCTATAGTAATTCCATGCAGTCCTGGTTTTGTTTAGCGACAGGAAGGTACAAATGAACTGTCGTGTTGCGATTTTGAATTATACAACTATGTCTGGAAACATGCAAGGGGGAGTTTGGATTGAGAAGATGTGAATAATATGTTCCAGTGCAAGTTTGAATTAGTATTTTGTTAATATGGACTCTCTATATAATATTTCTGGATTTATATAAATATTTTCAGTTGGTGCATTAGGATGAGTAAGCCTATATTTAAGTTGCATAGCTAATCTTTTTCCAAGCATTTCAGTATTTACATAGGCTGTCGTGAAACGCCTGTCTACATTAGCATATTCATCTGTCCCGTCAAAACCTGTCAGATATAATGGTTTTTTTAGCTTTGTTTCATGTTCGTTAAAATAATTGATTATAAAGTGAATGATATAGTCACTTACGCAAACAAAAGCCTCAGGAAGCAGATCTAGTGAGTCTAGATATGCTGATAGTTCTTCATAATAAGAATTAATTCCTATTTTCCCTGAGTGAACGTACTTACTCGGAATCATTATGCTATGATCTTGTAAACATGCTTTATAACCATTAAATCTGTCCAAGTTTGTTTTGGCATATTCAATATCTCCAAGAAAACCAATATTGGAAATACCTTTGTTTATTAGTGAGTTGACTATTGAATATTCAGTTCTAAGACCTTCGATTAAAAATACATCTCCTGTAACGTTTTCTAGCTCGAAGTCAGATGTGATATCAAGGAACACTTTAGGAACTTTTAAAGAGTTGAGCATTTCATATATTTTTGAATCATATATGTTAATTATAATACAACCATCTATATTACTTGGATTTAGAGTATTAGGTAAATTATAACCGTTTGAATATTCAGACGGAATATAAGTATAAAGCATGTTTATATCATTACAAGACAGTTCTTTTGCAATGCTATGAATAATACTTGTCCAAAATGTAGAAGAATCGGGTCTTGAAACTACAAGTGCTATATTTTTATTTGCAAGACTTGAATTGTTTGATGGATAGTTTTCGATAATGTAGCCCATTTCTCGAGCTTTTGAAATAACCTGATCTTTTAGTGACTGGGAAACGCCTTTTTGATTATTAAATACTTTCCATACAGTAACTCTTGATATATCTAAAGAATCAGCAATATCTTGCATTGTAACCTTTCCCATTTGACCCTCCGTAAACAATTCGTATTAACAATGTTAATATAATTAGATTAACAATATTAACATAGCACATCTTAGAAAAATCTTTCAATCCGTCTAAATGCACAAAAACGTACGAGTTAAATCTGTATATATCGACGAAATGACAGTTTTATGAACAAAAACGTTGACATTAATGTTAATGATAGTTACCATAAATGTTAACGAAAGTTAATTTAAATGATAACTATGGAGGAGCTATGGCAGAGAAAGACAAAGTTAAAAAAAGAAGGCACTGGAACAGAGATGATACAGAATTAACACTAATTTCTCTTCCTACTGTTATATGGTTTGTTCTGTTTTCATATTTACCAATGTTTGGAATCATCATTGCTTTTAAAGAATACAAGCTTTCAGGGGGACATGGATTTTTGTATAGTCTGCTGCATAGTGAGTGGGTAGGATGGAAGAATTTCAAATACTTCTTTACATCAAATGCATTTGCAATGCTGCTTAGAAATACAATCTTATACAATGTAGTGTTTATAATACTTGGAGCGTTCTTTGCGGTGTTGTTTGCTGTAATGCTGAGTAATCTCAGAAATAAGAAAGGCTCTAAAGTATACCAGACAATGATGTTTTTTCCATATTTTATGTCATGGGTTGTTATTAGTTACATAGTTTATGCGGTTTTGACACCTGAAAAAGGATATGCCAATGCAATAATAACAGCTTTAGGTGGGCAAAAGATCATGTGGTACCAGGAAGCGAAATATTGGCCTTTTATACTGACCTTCATGAAAATATGGAAGGGATTAGGATATGGAATGGTTATTTATCTAGCTTCAATAACAGGTATAGATCCGTCGCTTTATGAAGCAGCTGTTATGGATGGAGCAACTAAGTGGCAACAGGCTAAATATATAACTCTTCCAAGTATTAAGACAGTACTCGTAATGATGCTGATACTTGATACAGGAAAAATATTTTATTCTGACTTTGGTTTGTTTTATCAGATTACTGGACAGATTCCTCAATCTTTATATTCTACAGTATCAACTTTTGATACTTACATTTATAAAGCCATTCAGTCTAGCGCTCCTATAGGAAAGACTGCTGCAGCTTCATTTTTCCAATCAATCTGCTGTTGTTGCACTATTCTATTTGCTAACTGGGTTGTTAGTAAAATTGATAAAGACAGCACAATTATTTGATGTATATGCTAATAAATTCAAAAGACTATCAAGAATATGGGTAATTGAAAATGGTTATAAATAAAAAAGAAAAGCAATTTAATCAGATAAAGTTTTCAACCAATGTTTTATTTAATCTTGTTTTCATTTTATTATCGTTAGTTTGCATTTTTCCAGTAGTATTTGTGTTTTCTATTTCTGTTTCAAGTGAATCAGCGTTACAGAAATATGGATATAGGATCATCCCTACTGAATTTTCAAGTGCAGCATACCAATTCTTATGGAACGAAAAGGATACAATACTTCACGCATTATGGATATCAATATTAGTAACTGGTCTAGGTATTGTCATTTCAGTTTTACTTACTACAACAATGGGATATGTGCTTTCAAGAGTTAATTATAAGCTGAGAGAATTTTATACATGGCTTGTTTTTATACCTATGATATTTAATGGTGGAATGCTGGCGAGCTATGTAGTAAATAGTAATATCCTGCATTTAAGAAATACGATATGGGCATTGATATTACCATTAGCAGTATCGTCGTTTAATGTTGTAATATGCAAAACTTTTTTTAAAACGACTATACCAGATTCAATCATTGAATCTGCAAAAGTTGATGGAGCATCGCAGCTTAGGATATTTGGTCAGATAGTATTACCAATATCAAAACCAATACTTGCCACAATAGCTTTATTTGCAGCTTTTGGATATTGGAATGACTGGTTTCAGGCATCTCTCTACATTTCAGATTCTAATCTTCAGTCATTGCAGTCAATGCTGAACAATATACAGAGCAATATTGAGTACATAGCTAATAATCCATATGGAGGATTATCACTGCAACAGTACAAGGCTTCAATGCCAACTGAGAGCGTACGTATGGCAATAGCGATTGTTATCATTGTACCGATTGCCTGTGTATATCCGTTTTTCCAAAAGTACTTTATATCTGGTTTGACAATCGGATCTGTTAAGGGATGAAGCTCTTTTATTAAGAGATTCATATAGAACAAGAAACTTTATAGGTATTAGGAGGAAATGAAATGAAAGTTAAAAGACTGTTATCGTTGGGAATGGCAGCACTGATGATGGTAGGAGCGTTGTCGGGATGCAGCAATAGCGAAAGTAGTACTCAGACCAATACTACAAGTAGTTCAGAAACTGCATCAGATTCGACTTCATCAAGTGATGAGGTTGTTACTTTAAAATGGGTTACAATCGGATCTGGAATGCCATCCAATTATGACTCATGGGTAGCAAAAGTAAATGAATATGTTGGAGAAAAAATAGGCGTTAACATTGAAATGGAAGTCATCTCTTGGGGTGACTGGGATGACAGAAGAAATATCATAATCAGTACAAATGAAGATTATGACATCATTTTCGGAAATAGTAATACATATGTAAGTGATATCAATCTTGGAGCATACTATGATATTACAGATCTTATTGAAGAAAATATGCCGGAATTATGCAAGCTCATGCCAGAAGATTATTGGGATGCCGTAACAGTTAATGGAAGTATATATGGTGTACCAACATATAAGGATAGTTCACTTAGTAACTATGCTATATGGGATGCAGAATTAGTTGATGAATACGATATCGATATCGATGAAATGGCTAAATCTTTGGACAACATGACAGAGCTGTTTACACAACTTAAAGAGGATAAAAATGACTATCCTGTATACGTCAAGAATGATGGTTTGTATTACATATTTGATGTATATGATCAGCTTGGAGCTGGATTACAAATTTTGGGTGTCAGATATGATGATGCAGATGCCAAAGTATGCTTTACTTTAGAGCAGGAAGACATTTATTCACAGCTTGAAACAATTCATGAGTGGTATGAAGCAGGTATTATCAATCCGGATGCTTCAACACTTACTGAAGGTAGAGTATACAATATGTGGAGAGTAGCGCAGGGGTGGCCAAGTGCTGCAACTACTTCATGGGGACCGCAGATGGGCAAGGAGGTAGTTGTATCTCAGATTGGCGAAACTATTCTTTCAAATGATACAGTACGTGGATCTATTAACATGATTTCTGCAAATACAAAATATCCAGAGAAATGCTTACAGTTTCTTGATCTTGTAAATACAGATACAAAGCTCAGAGATATGTTTTATTACGGTGAAGAGGGTGTAAACTTTGAGTATGATTCAGATGACAAGGTTACAAAGTTGAATGAAGACTGGACGATGGCTGGATATACACAAGGTACATTCTTTACAGTATCTCAGCTTGCAACAGATGAAGTTAATCAGTGGGAAGAAGTAAAAGAGCTTAATGAAAATGCAGTGCCATCAGTGCTTTTGGGATTCACATTTGATACATCAGCAGTAGCAGATCAACTTGCTAACTGTACAGAAATCTGGCTCAGATATAAGAGCGAAGTTACAACAGGTGTGCAGGATCCTGCTGTGGCTGTTCCAGCAATCAAAGCTGAACTTGAAGCTGCAGGATGGCAAGATATTGTAGATGAAGCACAGAGACAGGTAGATGAATTTATGGCATCTAAGTAAGAGGGCATATGATAGAAAGCAGATCAGGAAAACCATTTATTAACGTGATGTTTGGCAATTTTTATTGCCCTGGATATGACGACAAAGAATTTGTAAAAGATACGATCAGATTTATTAAGAACCTTGGCTTCAATAGTGTTATGCTTGATACAAAAGATTCTGAAGATTATCGTGAACGTATAGAATTAAAAGAAAAACCAAGTCAATATGTCGAGATGCAGGAATACATGGAAAGAGAGGTTGTTTCTGAAGGGCTTTCTTACAACTTTTTACTGCTATATCTGAATGGGGATAATTTATATCCCCATATCAGATTTAGCCCACCTGTTATAGGAGAGAGAATTGAATACATTGATGGAACTAAAGCGATGTATTACAAATATTGGTCGCCTAAGACGCAGGAAGTAATGGTAGAACATGTTAAAGAAATATTGTCAACATATCCTGAGGGACTTAGCAAATGTAAAGTAAACGGCAAGACAGGATATCCCATATGCACCATGTGGGATCCTATTGTGGCTGTTAGTTTTGATGAAGAAGGAATTAATAGATACCGATCTTTTTTGCAAAAAGAATATAAAGATGATACTGAACTGATAAATAAACGGTATGGTTTAAATCTAAAGAATATTGATGAGATAGCACCATATGAGTATTGGTACAGTCTGGTTTTTGGCGAAGAAAAGATTACAGAGCAAGATGTAAAAGGAAAAAGCAATAAATACTGGATATTGAGAGATAACAGGCTATTTCAAATAACTGAATTGCAGCTATATTTCAAAAATATGCAGGAAAGGCTAAAGAAAGTAGTTCCTGACATAATTACTGCCCCGACATTGACCCAATGGGGATATTTTATGAACATTGATGGAAAAAGTCAGGCAGATATTGATAATGATTATAGTGATCTGTGGGATACATCCATAAGAGGAGTTGATTATTACAGGATAGCGCCTTTTGTTGATATGTGCCATTTTATAACGGTCCCTGTTACAGATAGTGGATATCCTGATGCTTATGTCACATCCCTTCAGCATAGCATGATGAGGATGATGAACCCTGACAGAGAGTGGATTGGAGGAATCTATTGGGGAAGATATATCTATAGAGATCTATACGAGTATCTGACACCGGAAGAAATAATAGGTTCTATGGTTGCACAGGGAGTATTTGGATACTCTTCATATGGTATAAATGGACTAGATGACGGCGGTGTATTAAATAGAGTGGAACCGTATGTTTTGGATTCTTTAAAAAGAGGAAATGAATGGCTTTCAAATGTAGTCCCTAAGCGCAAAGGAAAAAAGAAGAAAGAGATTGCGATTCTATTTCCGCTCGAAATGTCTGATTTTGAAGGTTTTGAAGTAGAAAATAACAGCATTAGACGTCTGGATCTTCTTGGGTGGTATAAATGTGTAAGCGATCTTGGATATCAGGTGGATGTTATAAGCACTTATGATATAAAAAAAGATGCATTAAACCAATATTTTGCTTTGATTGTTCCTTGCAACAGCTGGTATGGGGCAATGGAGCACTATGAAAGCGAGAAAAAAATACAGGATTTTGTGTGTAATGGTGGTTTATTGATACATGGCCCGGATGATGAGCTAGCGTGCAGATGCTTTGGTATAGAACAAGAACAAAATACTAAGATGCCATTTAGGTATAAAAATCAAAAATATATAGTACCTCAGGGTGCATCTTTTGTATCATATAAACTAGTTAAAGCGGAGGTAATAGCAAAATATAAAAATGGTAAAGCGTGTGTGATTTCTACACATGTTGGGGAAGGTGAGGTGGTATCAATAGGATTCATGCTGGGAAGCTCATATACAGCCAAGAACATCCCACATGTACCATATGATGAAGGCAATAGAGAGATGTATCCATTAGTGTTATCAGGTAGTACTATGATCAGGGATATATTATATTCAAAACAAGAACCATATTCGTGTATTAGGGAAAAGGGGATAGAAGTAGGTGTTTATGGTAATGGTATGGTGGTTGTAAATCACAGATCCGTGCCATTCAAATTGCCGAAACAGTATACGCAACAAATAGATGGAGGTTTCCTTGGCGGACATAGTTCTGCCTGGGTTGAATTTCAATAGTAGTAAGGAGAAGGGATATGTTATTTGCAAAAGAGAGAGCTGAACTTATTTGCAGACAGCTGAAAGAGCATATTATAACAAAACAGGTCAAGATTACTGACTGGAAAGTTAAAGAAGGCTGTTACATAGATGTAGCAGAAGCAGATAGTGCTAAAGAAGAATGGAAAAAATTTGATACCGAAAACGATAGATGGTATGGAAAGGACAGGCACTATTGGTTTAGATCAGAGATTATAATCCCTGAAGATTTTGATGGAAAAAATCTTTGGATCCATATAAGAACTCAGCTTGAAGACTGGGATGACGGAAGAAATCCGCAATTTTTGGTATTTATAAATGGAGTTCCAACTCAGGGACTGGATATTAATCACCTTGAGATCAAACTTGCTGACTCTGCCGAGGCTGGAGAAAAAATGCAGGTTGATCTTCAGGCATATACTGGTACTCTGCATAATGAATTCAAGCTATTGGTTGATATTGAAGAAAGAAATGAAGCAGTAAAAGATCTGTATTATGACATTCAGGTTCCACTCTGGGGACTTAACAGGATGGATAAAGATGACAGAGTCAGACTTCTGCTAGAAACAGTGATAAATGATACGATAAATCTTCTTGATATGAGACAGATTGGAAGCCAACTTTTTTATGATTCAGTTAAAAAGGCTAGTGACTATATTCGCATCAACCTTTATGAGAATAAAGAGACTTCCGGATTTGATGATGTTATTGCTACTTGCATAGGCCATACACATATTGATGTTGCATGGCTTTGGACTGTAGCACAGGTCAGACAGAAATCCTGCAGAAGCTTTGCCACAGTGCTTAAGCTGATGGAAGAATATCCAAATTATAAGTTTATGTCCAGTCAGCCACAGCTCTATGAATTTGTAAAAGAAAGACATCCGGAACTCTATCAGCGAATTAAAGACAGAGTTGCAGAAGGACGATGGGAACCGGAAGGTGGAATGTGGGTTGAAGCAGATTGCAATCTGACATCCGGTGAATCATTGGTAAGACAGTTCCTTGTTGGAAAGACTTTCTTCAAAAATGAATTTGGCAAGGATAACGAGATTTTATGGCTTCCTGACGCTTTTGGATATAGCGCTGCGCTGCCTCAGATCATGAAAAAAAGCGGCGTAAACTATTTCATGACAACAAAACTTGCCTGGAATGAATTTAATAAAATTCCCAATGATACGTTCTGGTGGGAAGGAATAGATGGCTCGCGAGTATTTACCTATTTGATCACTACACTAGGAGTAGGACAGTCTGAAACAAGCTTTTTTACAACCTATAATGGTATGTTGCATCCGGATGCTATCATGGGTGGCTGGAATAGATATCAGAACAAAGAAATCAACAATGATATTCTTATTTCATACGGATATGGAGATGGCGGCGGCGGCCCTACAAGGGAGATGCTTGAGACTTCTAAACGTATGGAGAAAGGAATCATAGGCATTCCTAAAGTACGTCAGGAAGCTTCTAAGACGTATTTTGATGAATTGTATGAGAGAGTAAAAGATTCAAAGAGACTTCCTAGTTGGATTGGTGAATTATATTTTGAATACCATAGAGGTACACTGACTTCAATGGGACGAAATAAGAGGAAGAATCGTAAGAGTGAGTACAGGATGATGAATCTGGAATTGTTGTCTGTGCTTGCCAGGGATAAAGTTGCTTATCCAAAGACGGAATTGGATGAGATGTGGAAGATCATTCTCAGAAACCAGTTCCATGATATTCTGCCTGGATCAGCAATTCATGAAGTATATGATGTTACAGATGAAGAATATGCGCAGATTGATCAGGAGAGTGGTAAACTGCTTGATGAAAGACTTGCAATGATCACTCCTGTTGAGAAAGAGGGTATTTCAGTATTTAATTCACTTGGATTTGTCAGGAATGATGTGATCAATCTTGGTGATTTGGATTGCAATTATGTTACAGATGGAGTTAATGAGTATCCTGTACAGCTAACAGATGATGGTGCAATATGCTTTGTTGAAGGCATTCCGTCAAAGGGATATAAGGGTCTAAATCCTATTAATCTTGAAAAAGAGGCAGATACGCCGTTTAGCGTTACACCTGAGGGAATCGCAACACCATTTTATGATATTAAGATTGATGAATATGGTCAGTTTACTTCAATCTATGATAAGGAAGCTGAAAGAGAAATACTCCTGCCCGGACAGGTTGGTAATGAGTTAAGAGTATACGAGGATAAGCCTCTGTGTTTTGACAACTGGAACATTGATATATTCTATCAGGAAAAGTCATGGCCTGTTAATGAAGAACCAAAGCTTGAATGGATAGAAAACGGACCGGTAAGAGCTACTCTTAAAGTAACCAAAAAGTTCCTTGATTGTGAATTTATACAGAATATCAGATTTTATGCAAAGGACAGAAGAATTGATTTTGAAACAGTTATTGACTGGAAACTGAGCCAACATCTGTGCAAGGTTCACTTTCCTCTTGATATCCATACAGATGAAGCTACTTTTGATATTCAGTTTGGTAATGTTACTAGAAAAATACACCAGAATACAAGCTGGGATGTAGCTAAATTTGAAACATGTGGACATAAGTGGGCTGATATGTCTGAAAACGGATACGGAGTGAGCCTTATGAATGATTGTAAGTATGGTTATTCAGCATTGGATAAAAAGCTTTCAATCACATTGCTCAAATCTGGAACAGAACCAAATGAAACGGCAGATCAGGAAGTTCATTATATGACGTATTCTCTGTATCCACATATGGGAACATGGAGAAATGGAGGTACTGTAAAAGAAAGCTTTAACCTTAATGTGCCTGCTTTTATTTTAAAAGGCGGAAAGGCTGGAAATAACAGCTCTTTTATGGAAATCGATAAAGATAATGTTGTTCTTGAGACTATTAAAGAGGCTGAAGATGGCAGCGGAATCATCGTAAGACTTTATGAAGTAAACAATGAAAGAAGCAAAGTTACTGCAAGATTTTCTGATAGCTTTAAGTCTGTAGAGGAAGTAAATCTTATGGAAAATAAAGAAAACAACTCTTCAGTAATATCTACTGCAGATAAAGAATTTAGCTTTAACATTCTTCCATATGAGATTAAAACATTCAAGTTAGTATTTTAATGAATAAAAAAGAAGGTGCCTCACAATTTGAGACACCTTCTTTTGGCAAAGAAACAGAACAATAATTCAAAATGATACTTAGGTGTGACAACCTCATATAAATTCATTTTACTTATTTTTTCCGGAAGTTGATTTTTTAAATATAACCTGTGGGCATATATAAGTTAATTCGCGGCTGGCTGATGGGTGTTTCATGCGGTATATGATTTGGTTGGCAAGACGCATACCAAACTCCTGGTTATCAACTTTCACAGTTGTGAGAGGTACGATAGAATGAAGATCACTTATCTCATCAAAACCAGATATCATTATATCTTCAGGTATATTGAGTCCTTTATTGCTCATGATCTCACATACTATGTTGGCTACATAATCACTGACACAGATAAAAGCATCTGGCAATGTATCAAGCCCGTTGATAAAATCTTCAATCTCTTCTTGATATGTATCTGCACCAATAGGTGATGTCAGGCAATATTTATCATCTATTGGTATATTGTAATCTTTCATAGCATCTTTAAAGCCGTAATATCTCTCAAAATTGGTTTGTGCGTAACCTATATCACCTATAAAACCGATTTTTTTCTTGCCAAGCTTTAAGATATGCTCTGTTATTGCATAAATCCCATTTCGACCTTCTATAAGTATCAGATCACCATTTAAATTATTGAATGGAACACTTGTTGAAGTATCCATAAAAACTTTTGGTGTATCAAGTTTGGATAGCATTTGTATCATCTTTGGGTTGTATACATTCAGGATTATTATTCCCTGCACGGTTCCATCGCTAAGTACCGAAGGTAATTCATATGCTGAATCAATTTCTGATGGAAGATATGTATATAAAACGTTAGCGTTTTGCATACTTGCTTCTCTTGCGATTTCATGAATGGTATTTACCCAAAATGAAGATGTTTCAGGCCTTGATATGGCAACAGAAATAGTGTACTGCTTTTTTGAAGCTATGGCTTTTTCGTTATAGAATTGGGGAGGCATATTGTAATTCATATCAATAGCCTTAGCAATTATCTTGTTTTTTAAATCTTCAGATACCCCTTCACGACCGCTAAAGACTTTCCACACTGAAACTCGTGAAATTCCTAGAGCGTCAGCAATGTCTTGAATAGTGACTTTTTCCATACTGTTAATCTCCTAATACCACCTTGCCGTCAGAATAGATACGTATCGTATTATCAGCATCCTTAACACTTATCTCAAAAGAAGTAGAAGTGGTTTCAATTAGATACTTAAGGTCAGAAACAAATCTGTTTGACTCGCAAGGACTGTATTTTGTTAATATATCTTTCAATATATTGATATCTTCTGTGAAATGCAACTGTTTTTTTGCATAAATATGTTCTGCATAATACAGTTTCCTTAAATCCCACTTAATTCGTTCTATTGTAGGAATAGAGAATGTTTTGTGGTTTTCATCTGCAAAAAATAAAAATCCCCACAGTTCAGGATAATGAATATTTATCACTCCAGTAGGAGCCCATACCCAATTGTCTTCAGGAAGTGTTTTTCCGGATGCAGGGTCTGTTCGTTTAACATATTCGTTATTTTCTACATCTACTTTCCATTGTACTCGTGAAAAATTAAGACGGTAATACTCACCGCTAATAGGTCCACGTCTGTTAACATTGCATTCGGCCAATGTTTCAAAAGGGATAATTACTTCCACTGACCATTTTTTATTATCTGCAGATGGATCATTTAAGTTACCATCGATTTTAACGGCGGTTTTTATACCTTTTAACTCCAAACCGTTGATAGGCGAACCCATATCTCTATAAGCTTTTGTCAATAACAGATCCCAGTAAGTATTTAAGGCATTCATCTCGAATTCAACATATTCCTGCGTGTCAGAATCCGGATCTATAAATATTTCAAAATCATTATCATAGAATATAACGCAGTCATGCTTGGTCTGATGCGCCCAGATTTCGTTGCCATATAATTCGGCGCTGATATATAGATTTTTGTCATCCCACAAAATCTTGGCTTTAGTGTCAAAACGAGGCTTTGGCATGCTTTCTCCTTCAATATCTTGAAATAGATCTGTAAATTCTGCCTGTTGCCAAAACTTTTTGCTTAAATCCCCATCAAGCACATCTAAGGATTCATTAGTTTTTTTGCATATATAAACCGGAGGATCAAAGCTGATCTTAGGAATAGGAACTTCATCATGTAAACTCATATTAACATTTCCTCTACTATTATTTTAAAGCGATTATATCATTTATTTTTAACAAAAACAACATCAATTAACATTTGTTTAAAAATGCACAACCGCGCTAGAACAGAGCTTCGCAAGACTTGATTAAAAGGTTTGACACGAAACAATGTTAATATTATTATTAAGTATGTTAACTATATTATTTATGGGGAAGCAAAATGGGTTATAGGGATAAAAATCTGTCATCTATTGAGAGGGCTAAGGATTTGCTCAGTAAGATGACACTGACTGAAAAAATAGGTCAATTAAATCAACATTTATATGGTTTTAACATTTATAAAAGGAATGGGAACACCATAGAATTAACAGAAGAATTTTGCAGTGAAGTAGACAGATGGGGAGGACTGGGAGTTCTATATGGATTATATAGAGCAGATCCATGGTCTGATAAGGATGAGAATAGCGGCATAACGCCACAAATCAGCATGAATGCTTATAACATGGTACAAAAGTATGTTATTGAACATTCAAGGTTGGGAATTCCAATGATGCTTTCTACTGAGTGCCCACATGGTCATCAGGCACTTGGAGGAGGATTACTTCCTGTAAATACAGCGCTTGGGGCAACATTTGATGATGAACTTGTTGAAGAAGCCTATGCAGCATGTGGAAATCAGTTAAAAGATGGGCATGTAGACCTGGCACTTATGTCGGTTTTAGATGTGCTAAGAGATCCTAGATGGGGACGAAGTGAAGAGTGCTACTCGGAGGATCCTTATCTATCTGCGCAGCTTGCCAGATCGGCAGTTAATGGAATGCAATCAAGCGGAGTCTATAGTGTGGCCAAACATTTATGCGCCCAGGGTGAATGCACTGGAGGTGTAAATGCGAGCGCAGCCAGCATAGGAGAAAGAGAGCTACGTGATATCCACTTGCAGAGTGCTCGTGCTGTTTGTAGTGCTGATGTTAAAGGAATAATGGCAGCTTACAACGAAATAGATGGTATATACTGCCATGCAAATAAACATTTGTTAAAAGACATCTTAAGAGATGAATTTGGTTTTGATGGAATTGTTATGGCAGATGGATTTGCAATTGATGCATTGGATAAAGTAACAGATGATAATGTAGCATCTGGTGCACTTGCAATTAACAGCGGAGTGGATGTAAGCCTTTGGGATAGTGCTTTTACAAAGTTGGAAGAGTCTGTTCATAAAGGATATGTTTCAGTAGAAACAATAGATCAAGCTGTCATTCGAGTTTTGAAAATGAAGTTCGACAGAGGATTATTTGAAGAACCATACATGAAAGAAAACATGAAAGCTGGCAATTATTATGGAATTGATAAATTGTCAGCAAAACTTGCACAAGAATCATTAGTTTTATTGAAAAATGATGACATTTTACCATTAGAACCAAATGATTACAAGAAAGTTGCGGTTATTGGCCCAAATGCAGATTCGCTATATGCTTTAGTGGGTGATTATACACCACCAATAAATGATGGTAAATGTAAATCTTTTCTGGCTACAGCGAAGGACTATTTTAATGAATCAACTGTTATTGAATGGCTGGATCCGATATGGAATACAGTGGAAAAAGATAAAGGACGGCTTGGCAGTTATGATTTGCTGATTGTTGTAGGAGGCGGAAGCTCTTCAAGATATGAAGGTGTTGAGTACGATATAAACGGTGCTGCCAAAGAAGGTGCAAGTCTTATGGATTGTGGAGAAGGCGTTGATATTGCCAACCTGTATATGCAGGGAGATTTGGACCGCCGTGCGCGATTATTTGCAGGTACACCTGTTTTATCGATATGCATAGCCGGAAGACCATATGTGGTAGAAGAGTTGGAAAAATACAGTAATGCTTTTATCTACTCATTTTATCCAGGTCCTTATGGTGCCGAGGCTATCTGGAAATTGATAACAGGTAAGAATGATGCTTCAGGAAGACTTCCGGTTTCATTGCCCAGAAGCGCATCACAGCTCCCGGTTTATTATAACTACAAGGATTCATATGTGGCCATGAAATATAGTGATCTTCCTAAAGGTGCATTACATGTATTTGGAGAAGGGCTATCTTATGGCAAATTAAGATATGGAGAAGTAGAAATTGCTGTATATGAAGACAGATTGGAACAACTAAATTTAAATAGTTCACAGATAGCAGTGACTGTAAAGTTTGAAGTAGTGAATGAAAGTAATCGTGACTGCGTTGCAGTTCCTCAGGTATATATACATAGAATTGGCGGAGGTGTAACGTCAAGAAACAGAGAACTTAAGGCATACAAACGCGTTATGGTAGAAAAGGGGCAAAAGCAAATCGTTAGTATAGAACTTACTGCTGATAAGTTCTATTACTACAAGAGCAACATGGAATATGGTATTGATCCATGCACGTTTGAGATATTAGTGATGGATAATAATGAATTGTTGGGAAGGGGTACATTAAATGTCAAATATAATTCCAAAGCCATTGGCTGAACAGATAACAGAAGGCACATTTTACATTGGTCATGACACTGAAATTGTTCTGGATGCAACATGCAGCCAGGATGAGCTTTTTGCGGCAGAACTGCTTCGAAAGGCAATATATGAGCATACAAATTATGAATTCGAAATCAGAAAGGCTTTCACTGCTCCGGTATCAAAGGCTGTTTTTATAAAAAAGTGTGATATAGATATTGACGCTGATATTAAAGAGCAGGCCTATATATTAAGCGTGACCAAAGATTTGATTACTATCAGTGGCCCTACATCTGAGGCAGTCATGCATGGTGTACAGACGCTTATTCAGCTCTTTGTACTGGAGGGTGGGGCTATTGCCTGCAGAGTGATAAAAGATGCTCCAATCCTTAAGCAGAGAGGTTTTTTCCATGATGCATCACGAGGAAGAGTGAGAAAACTTGAAGAATACAAAAAGCTTGCAGATACTATGTCGCTGTTTAAGCTCAACCAGCTACAGCTATATATAGAGCACAGCTTTTGTTTTAAGGATTTTTCAGAAGTGTGGAGAGATGACACGCCTCTTACAGCTAATGACATATTGGAACTGGATGCGTATTGCCATAAACTCCACATTGATCTTGTTCCATCAATTGCTTCTTTTGGTCATTTATATAAGGTGCTTAGGACTAAGAGCTTTGAATCCTTGTGTGAACTTGATGGTATGAGCGCAGATTCTTTTTCCTTTGATCAGAGAATGCAGCATCACACAATAAATGTGGTTGATGAGAGAAGCTTTGATTTTGTTAAAAATATGTTAGATGAATTTATACCACTGTTTTCTTCTAAATATGTAAATATCTGTGCAGATGAGACTTTTGATCTTGGAAAAGGTAAGAGTAAGACAAAGGCAGACGAAGTTGGTGTGAATCAGTTGTATGTTGATTTTGTAAATAAACTTGCAGATTACTGTGTGGATAATGGAAAAACACCAATGTTCTGGGGAGATATTATTGTCGGATGTCCTGAATATGCAGATAAATTGAATAAAAAACTGGTTTGTCTCAATTGGGGGTATGCAGATAATGAGTTGGAATACAATACGCAGGTGCTCGCTGAAAAAGGTATGAGACAATTGATCTGCCCTGGTTGCCATGGATGGAGACACATGATCAATAAGCTTGAGATGGCGTATCGAAACATCTCGCTTATGTGCGGTTATGCAATTAAATACAATGCTGAAGGTCTTCTTAATACTGATTGGGGTGATTATGGGCACCTTCAGGATCCTCTATTCTCTATTCCGGCACTCATATATGGCGGTGCCTTTGCCTGGTCAGGAGTACGTGATGAAAAGGAAATAGATGAGCAGATAAGCAAATTATATTATGGCGATAGCAATCAGAATCTTATAGAGTTAGTAAAAAAAGTGGCACTTGGCGAGATCGTCAGATGGGAAGAACTGGTGCAATATAAGGAACATAGTAGTCACTATGCTGATCTCTATAGTGCTTCTGAAATATATGAGAGAATAGATACGGATAATTTAAAAGAAGTCAATGTGGAAATTGTTAATAATGTTAATCTGCTACTTAACAAAATTTCATCAGTGAATCTGGAAGGAAAGAAACTGATAAGAAAAATAGAACTATTTGCAAATGGTCAGATTCTTATGCATGAAATTATGGAGGCTATTGGTAGAAAATATTATAACAAAGGCGCTTCAATTAGCAAGGAAGAGTGTTTTGAATTGGCATCAAAGATAGAACACTGGATGTATGCGTATAAGAAAAACTGGAGGCAGGATAGCAGGGAGAGTGAATTATATCGGATAGAAGAGGTGTTTTATTGGTACTCGGATGCATTAAGAAGTTTTAACTAACAAAATGATCAAAAATGTTAAAAACGTTAACGATATAAATAATATTTTTGTTAAATTTCAATAAAATTTCTGAGCGAAATTGATGTATTATTCGCATTGACAGTTGTTAATCAAAAAATTATCATAATGTTAATGAGTGTTAAAACTTTTTAACACGAGTTTAAACAATAATGTTTTGGGTTCAATAAATGATAGGAGGGTTACATGAAGAAGAAAAGTTTAAGACTTGTGGGAATGGTAGCGTGTGCATCACTTCTGGCAACAGCTTGTGGTAGCACAACGACATCAGAAACAACTGTGACGACAGAGAAGACAGATACGGCTACCAATGAATCTCAAGAGGCTGCAACTACAGAAGCAGCAACAGAAGCTACTGTTGAGGAAGAAACAACAGAAGAGAGTTACGATTTTGGCGGAGTTACTGTTAAGGCTTTTGGTAGCGAGTGGAATAATTTGAACAGTGAAGATCTTGTTTATCAAGAGGCCAAAGCTGCTGTTGAAGAGAAATACAACATCAAGCTTGAAGTTGCAACAATGGATGGCTATGACGGATATAACGATGATGACCTTTTGATTGCATCTGTTGCGGCAGGTGATCCTGCGGCAGACATCATCACTCTCAATCCTGAGTCAATGGTTGCCTGCTATATGAATGATATTCTTTACGATATCACAGATTACCTGGATGAACTTCAGGTTGGTTCTATTTATACAGACGCTGCTACATGGCAGGGCAAATGCTACGGTGTATCTTATGATAATCTTGGTGACAGCTGGGTACTTGTTTATGACAGAGATTATCTTGAAGAAATAGGCATGGAAAAGACTCCTACAGAAATGTTTATGGAAGGCAACTGGGACTACGACAGTTTTGAAGCATATCTTACAGAAATGAAGTCCAAGCTTCCTGACGGAGTATATCCAATCGGTAACTACCCATATCACTGGGCTGTAATGGCTGCAGGTGCAGACGGAACAACAATCGTTGACAGTGACGGAACACTTCATTTAACTGATGATTCATTTATAAATGCACTTGAATTTTATCAGAAGCTGGAAGATGAGGGACTTGCTTATCCACAGTCAGTTACAACAGATAAGGATGGCAATGAGACACTTGATACAGCATATGCAGCTGATGATGAGAGAATCGTTCTTAAGAGAGTAGAGTCATGGCAGCTTAGCGGACTGGATTATAACTTTGGTATCTGCTACTGGCCATGGGGTGATGATGTAACCTGTGATGGTGATTACACAACTCTTAGTGACAATTATAAGATTAACACTTCTTATTGGGGAATTGACGCTGTAGTAGCTGCTTCTGTTGAAAAGACAGGCATCCCTGGTGAAGTACTTACACAGATTGCATATGACTACAGAGATCTTGTAAGCGATGGCGGCGTTGAGTACATGCATACAGCTTGGGAATCTGAGCAGAGTGGTGATAATACCGTATATGGTAAGGAGTACGGCCAGACAAGAAGTTTCTACACACAGGAAGACATCGAACTTTATGATTGGGGTCATTCAAGATTTCAGGCAGATCTCAGCTGGGCAATGGATTCTGCAGAACTAGTAAGTTGCTGGGATGCAGTACAGGATGTACTTGCTGATTACCAGGATGCACGTTCAACAATGGAATCATATAGTAATGAAGCTGAAGCAAATCTTAAGGATGCCGGATTCTAAGGCATTTAAAATCTAAGGATATGTTGATAAAAGCGACATATTCCCGGTAGAAAGTGAATCATGCTTGCCTTGGCAAATGTGATTCACTTTTTTCTTAAAAAGCAACGTTCCTTTAAAAGACAATTTGTTTTTAGATATTTAATGAAAAATGCTACTTTATAGGGTTTAAGGTGACAGGTGTGAAAAAAGATACGATTCAAAAGCTTATTACAGCAGGAATAGCAATTATAGTTGTGGCAGGCATTGTTATCGCCAGAGTAAGTGGCGATAAGTCAGACGCTGCTCTTAGGCAGGAAATCTTGGCTGCATCCCATGACAATATGGTAACAACATCACAGGAGCTGTCATACGAGGAGTATCTTGCTTCATATGAATCAGTTGGTGTTACCGAAGGTATTGAGATATCACTAGAAGGAGCTGATTACAGCGCATCTGAATCTTGTGATATTACTGATTTGTCTGACGGAAATATTCTTACAGGTGATGAAGGCAGCATTACATACGAATTTAATGTGGATGTTGCAGGCTTTTACAATATTGAAATTGAGTATTATCCGTCTGCTGATGAAGAAAATAACATTGTAAGAAATGTTTATATAAACGACGAATTACCTTTTGATGAGGCAAGCGGATTAGTATTTGAAAGGCGATGGGTTGATGAAAATAAAGATTTTCTCATGGTGAGTGATTCCAACCAGTCAAGTCCTGTCCAGGTACAGGATCCCGACTGGATGGTCAAAAAACTTGAATCATCAGATAAGACAGTTAACGGGCCGTTTCTTTTTTATATGAAAAAAGGGACAAATACAGTAACTATTGAGGCTTCAAAGTCATCAATGGGTATATCTTACGTAAAACTTGTAGGAGCGGCAAACCTCCCTACCTACGAGGAATATATTGCTGAATATACAGGTAAAGGCGTGGAAATAATAGATGCATCTGACATTGAGGGCGGATATGTTACGGTGCAGGGCGAGGATACGGCATATAAGTCAAGTTCAACATTGCTTCCGCAGAATAACAGGACTTCTGCAGTAACAGTTCCGTATGATGCAAGTAATATTGTTCTTAATACAATAGGCGGAAGTGCATGGAACAGTGCGGGAACCTCCATTACATGGACAGTGACGGTTCCCGAGGCAGGACTGTACAAAATCGCAGCAAGATTTCTTCAGGCCGAAAACAGAGATTTTTACTCTGTAAGAGAGCTTAAGATTAATGGAAATCAGCCTTTTGAAGAGGCCGGCAATTTAAAGTTTTATTATGATACATCTTTCCAGGTGTCATATCTTGGAGATGAAGATGCTTATTATTTCTATCTGGACGAGGGAGATAACGAGATTACACTTACGGTTACTCTTGGAGATCTTTCTTATGCAATGCAGCAGACTCAGATAAGCGTTAAGAATTTTAACAGTCTATATCATAGGCTTACAGCTGTTATGGGAAGTGACCCTGATGAATACAGAGATTATGATATCGTTTCATCAATACCTGATATGGTGGAAATACTTGAAAATGAGTATTACAGGCTCTCTCTGGTCATGGATGACCTTGGAGAATCCATAGATAACAGCACTAAGACAAGAGAACTTGCAAGGATGATGCTGCAGATAGAAGAACTGGTCGAAAAACCTGACAGAATATCCAAGCAGCTTTCTACCTTTAACGATAACATTACTGCGCTTAGCGAATGGAGCCTGAGCCTTGATCAGCAGCCATTGGAAATTGATTATATCATGGTATGCGGAGAAGGTGCAGAACTTCCCGCTGCGGAAGGAACTATATGGCAAAACATTACTCATGGAGTGCTGGCATTTATAGGATCCTTTACAAACGATTACAAAGTAACTTCCGATGAATCATCGGAAAAGGATAAGACAATTGAAGTATGGATTGCCACAGCTACCAGAGATCAATATGACATTCTTCAAAGAATGATTAACAGCGGCTTTGCAGATGCTGATTTTGCTGTGGAACTTAAGATGGTAAACGCGGATACGGTTATGCCGGCAACCCTCACGGGAAACGGACCGGATGTGGCAATACAGCTTAATTATTCCATGCCTACCAACTTTGCATACAGAAATGCCGGTTATGATCTTACCCAATTTGATGATTTTGAAGAGGTTGCATCAAGATTTACCGATTCAGCCATGGAATATTTTGAATATGAAGGCGGATATTATGCACTTCCGGACGAAATGAGCTATCCTGTTATGTTTTACAGAGAAGACATCTTAGAGGAAATGGGGCTGGAAGTTCCCGAGACTTGGGATGAACTTGAAGCTCTTCTTCCTTACCTTCAGGCAGATAATATGTCGGTATTCTTCCAAACGACGGATTATAAGGTGCTGGGAGGCGCAAGTTCTACGACGACCAAGCAAGTCAATCCGGTATTTGCATCTATGCTTTATCAGAACGGACAGGAACTGTATACAGCGGATGGAACTGCCAGCAATCTGGACAGCCTTCCTGCCCTTCTGACCTTTAAGAAATGGACTGAATACTATACCAAGCAGGCATTTGACGTAACCATCAGTATTGTCACCAGATTCAGGACAGGAGAAGTTCCGATCATGATTGAGGACTATACCTATATGAATGATATTCTTGCAGCTGCTCCTGAAATAGATGGCTTGTGGTCTATTGCGGCAATCCCAGGCACGGTGCAGGAGGACGGTACTATTGACAGAACCGTGGCTGTTAATGTGGGCGGTTCAATGATTCTTAAAAATATTGTAGAAGCCAATGACAGTGCAGATGAAGCATGGGAGTTTCTTAAGTGGTGGACAAGTGAGGAGGTACAGCTCCAATATGCTAGTGAACAAAAGACTATTCTTGGAGATGCAGCAACATATCCTGTTGCCAATGTTGAAGCGGCCAAGATACTTGCTGACAATGCAGGTTTCCTTGATGCAATAGAGACGACGCTTGAATGGAGCAGAGGTATACCTCAGGTTCCGGGCGGATATATTTCTGGAAGATATGTTGAAAACGCCTTCCTTACAGTGGTTGATGATAATTCTGATCCGGTTGATACCATGTACAATCTTGTTAGATATATCAATCAGGAAATCGCCAATAAACGAGAAGAATTTGGGCTTGACTAAATTTGAAACAATGGTGGGGTAATATGGAACTTCAATTAAAAATGAAAAGATTGTGGCATGAAATTAAAATAAACAGAACGCTATATTTGTTGATGCTACCGTTTTTGATATTTTTCGTGACATTTGCAGTATATCCGGTGCTTCAGGCTATATATTACAGCTTTACTGATTATAACGTTCTGGAACCTGCTAATTTTATAGGTTTGGAAAATTATAAGAAATTGTTACTGGAAGATACCATCTTCATTAAAGCAATTCAGAATACCTTTATAATTGCCGTTTTTGTAGGACCGTTGGGATATATACTGTCATTCCTTCTTGCATGGATGATAAATGAGCTTCCGCATTGGCTTGGAACAATTCTCACAGTTATATTTTATGCTCCATCCATGGCAGGAAACGCAATCATGGTATTTGCACTTATCTTTTCCAATGATTCTACAGGTTATCTTAATGGGCTTTTACTGAAATATGGATTTATAAGTGAAAGGATATTGTGGCTGTCGGATTCGGATTACGTACTTCCTGTTGTAATAATTGTATCTGTTTGGATGAGCCTTGGCGTGGGATTCCTTTCGTTTGTAGCTGGTATCAAAGGCGTAGACGAAGCACAGTATGAAGCTGCAGCAATTGACGGCATCAAGAACAGATGGCAGGAATTGTGGTACGTGACACTTCCCAATATGAAGCCTCAGCTTTTATTTGGAGCGGTTATGTCCATAACTAATTCGCTTTCAGTCGGAGCGGTTGCGGATTCTCTTGTGGGATTCCCCAGCCCTAACTATGCATCCCATACAATAGTCAACCATTTAAATGACTATGGTCTTATAAGAATGGAAATGGGCAGAGCGAGTGCAATAGCAGTAATACTCTTTGCAATCATGATTTTGATTAATGTACTTATTCAAAAGTTCCTGACTAAAGTAGGAACATGATAATAGTTTGTGGGGACTACATAATGAGCATAAAAACAACTAGTATTAAAAATTTCATAAACAGTAAAAGAAATCTGGATATGAAAAGCAGTGCCAGAAAGAGTTCCAGAAGCTTTGGAGGAAATCTCCTACTTGGAATAGTTCTATTTATATTGGGCTTTCTGTTCTTCTTTCCGGTTATTTACATGATAAATCAGTCATTAAAACCTCTTAATGAAATGTATATGTTTCCTCCCAAGCTTTTTGTTCAAAATCCTACATTGGACAATTTCAGTGATTTGGTGAGGATTGTATCTAATACTTTGGTACCTTTTTCACGATATTTATTTAATTCACTTTTTGTTGTAGTTGTTGGTTCCATCGGACATATTCTCATTGCCTCTATGTGTGCGTATCCGTTGGCTAAATACACCTTTCCGGGTTCCAAGTTTATATCCAGTTTGATTGTGTATTCACTTATGTTTAACACAACGGTTACGATGGTTCCAAACTTTATTACCATCTCAAAACTAGGACTTATAGATACATATGGAGCAATTATATTTCCTACATTTGCTTCAACACTTGGCCTCTATCTGATGAAGAATTTCATGGAACAGATACCTGACAGCCTTATTGAAGCCGGTAAGATTGATGGTGCTAATCAGCTTCAGATACATCTTAAACTAGTACTACCTTTGGTCAAACCTGCAGCTGTAACAGCATTTATTCTTGTATTTCAGGCACTTTGGACCAATACAGGCGATAAATACATATATTCGGAAAAGCTTAAGAGCGTCGCGTATATGCTCTCGCAGCTTGCCAGCTCGTCCAGTGTGGGCGTAGCAAGAGCAGGTGTACTTGCTGCTGCATCACTTATCATATTCTTAATACCGGTATCAGTATTCCTGATAATGCAGACTAATGTTATTTCAACAATGACAACATCCGGAATGAAGGAGTAAGGCATGAAGATATCAAGATTAAAAAACTTTATAGCATTTGGAATGACTCTTGTATGCGTGTCTGTTTCTGCCATTACTTCACATGCACAGTCCTATACTTATTCTTTATGGGATGAAGCCAAGGCTGCTCCGGATGCATATGAGTGGACGGAAAGTATCAGGGGAAAAGATCTGGGAATTGATTCAATTAAGGGCATTTCAGATATATATTACAGAAACGGCAAACTCTATATAGCCATGACAGGCAAAATATTGGTTACGGATTCAGAGTTTAATTACTTGTATGACATTGACAGTTATACGACTTCATCAGGACAGTCTTCTATATCCAATCCGACCTGTGTATTTGTTACGGAGGATGATGAGATTTATGTGGCAGAAGAGGCTCTTGGAGAAATTGTAGAGTTTGATGCAAACGGGGAGTGGGTCAGAACACTTACAGACCCGGGAATAACAGGACTTGAGAGTGTTACATATGCTCCAAGCAAAGTAGTCGTTGATGAAAATGGCAGGATATATGTTAAGGCCAAAAGCGTATACGAAGGCATAATTGAGCTGGATCCGGACGGCTCCTATTCAAGATTCGTGGGTGCAAATGAAGTGTCACCAACTTTATTGGAACGTTTTTACAGGCTTATAGCTACTGAAGAGCAGCTTTCGCGTATGTCTTTGTGGCTTCCTACGGACTACAGCGATATAGCTATAGATCAGGATGGATTCCTTATGGCAACGGTCAAGGACAATTCTTCTGAAGCTCCCATAAGGAAGCTTAACTCAGCAGGCTCAGATATCATGACTGAGTACGACACCATCTCTGCGGCAATGGGTGACTATGAGGGGGATTATTCAATATCGCAGCTGACCTGTATAGCTACAAGCTCGGATGGACGATTTGCTGCTCTTGATTCCATTAGAAGTCGTGTGTTCGTCTACAGCAGCGGAGGCATTCTTGTATATACACTTGGCGGGAGCGGCAAGCAGGAAGGCAGTCTTAACAGTCCTGTAGATATCTGCTTTATGGAAGACAAGATTCTTGTAGCTGATCTTGTAAGTATGAGTATTGAAGTATATGAGCCGACATCCTACGGTCAGATGATCAATAACGCACTTCGTTCTCAGGGCGAATATGATTATGAAACAGCTGCAGAGTACTGGGAGCAGGTTTATGACGTAAATCCCGATCTTGTTGCAGCCAATTTAGGGCTTGGCAAGCAGGCGCTGAGAGCAGGCGATTATGAATCGGCAATGACATATTTTAAGGCCTGCGGTGAAAGGGAAAGCTATTCACAGGCCTATGAATATATCAGGGAAAAGTTCCTGAATCAGTATTTTGCTTTGATAATTCTGATTGTAATTTTGTTCTTTGTTTTGGTTGCGATTGTTAAAAGGCTGCACAAAAAGATTTCGGCAAAGGAAAGCTACCGGAATAACAAGTTTGTGCAGATTCTTGGAAAGATTAAATACACAGCATTTACATGGCCGGGTTATATGTTATCCCACCCATTTAAAGCCTTTGATGATGTTAAATACGAAAATGCCGGCAGCAACAAATTTGCGGTTATTATCCTGATTTTGTTTACCTGGTCTAACCTTATAAAAGTCAAATATGCAGGATTTATTGTAAACGAAGCCAATACAGCCAAGATAAATGTACCTCTTATACTTGTAAGTACACTCCTTCCCTATGTTGTTTTTATATTTGGCAACTGGGCAGTAGGAACACTTATAGACGGTAAAGGAACGCTTGGACAGGTGCTCAAGATTACAGCCTATGCTTTGTACCCCACAGTTTTTCTCAATGTAATAGGAACCATTGTTTCTCGGGGCATCATATATGATGAAAGGCTTTTAGTATATTTCCTGTTTTATTTTCCGATGTTCCTGTTTGCGTTTTACTGCTTTATAGGAATAGTAATGGTCCATCAGTTCACGTTTACAAAGGGCCTTGCATCGGTACTGATTACTATAGTAGCCATGCTGATAATTATCTTTATCATTGTACTGCTTGTTACTCTTGTAAGCGGATTCTGCAATGATGTAATGACTATTTGGGATGAATTTTCTCTTTATTATTTGTAATAGGCGGAAAAAGGTATGAAAAAGAACTTATTATTATTGGCTCTCATAACCGGAATAGGGATTCTTGGAGGCTGTGCTTCACAAAGTACGGATACGGTTAATAACACCGCATATGAAGCTCAAAGCCTTGCAGATTATTCCGGAGATGACTATATAACCGTTGCCAAGGGCGATACAATGGAGCTTTTGCTTCAGCCAAGCAGTGGAAATATAAGATGGAAAAATACCAAAACAGGCGAGTACTACGATACAACCAAAGCAGAATCTGACGTAACGGATGTGAAGGTTCTCTCGGATGTTATAGCAACCTATTTTAACGGCAAAGAATCTGATAAATACAATTCATATGCATCCATGGATTCCTACACATACGGAGTTGAAGCGGATGGATTAACCTTTGAAGAAATGGAAAACGGCGTCAGATTCATTTATCACCTTGGTTCTGATGAAGTTACCTACAAACAGTTCCCTGCTTATATATCAGAAGAGAGAATGGAAGAACTGGTATTTCAGTATCTGGATGACAGTCAGATATCAACGGTAAAAAATCAGTACAGACTTACAGCAAGCGGTGTATATGCCAGAAAGACCAGTGCGGATAATCCGCTTAAAGGTCTTGCGGCTCCGGAATTGTACAAACTGTTTTATGAAGTAGGTCATTACAGTTACGAAGAACTCGAAGCAGACTGTGCAGAATACGGTACCGAAGATGAGCTTCCATCCATTCAGGCTATAGATCTGGTGGTTGAATATACACTTGACGGTGATGATCTGGTGGTTAATGTGCCAACAGAGAATATTGTCAGTAACGAAGAGTATCCGATACGATCCATATCTCTTTTGCCATATTTTTTGGCAACTGATGAGACTGACGGATATATGTTTGTGCCGGACGGAAGTGGGGCTCTGATATATCTGGATAATGACAAGCTTTCAGAGTATCAGTTTTCTGCAGAGTATTATGGCGGTGATATTTTGGTTGATGCAGACACATACAATTCAACCAAGGTATACATGTCACTTCCTGTATACGGTATGAAATCCGGAGATACGGCAATACTTGGAATTATCGAAAACGGAGCGGAAATAGCAGAGCTCAGTTCATATTTAAACGGGTATTATGCAAATATTCCGTACAGTTCATCGTCCCTTACATTTTATATCAGGAAAGAACAGACACTGGCTCAGTATGTTGGTTCAACCACCAATTACACTATGAAAAAAGTCTCTGATGATTACTATACAGGAGATATTACAGTAAGATACAAATACCTTGACGGAGACGAAGCCAACTACACAGGTATGGCCAAAGCATACCAGGACTACCTGATAGAAGAAGGACAACTTTCCCAAATTGATGCAGCAGATGATGCATCTTTATATGTTAATTTTCTTGGAGAATTGGATAAAGAAAAGTACTTTTTGGGAATTCCTTATAACAGTTCTGTAGCGCTTACAAGCTTTAATGAAGCTGCTGACATAGTAAGTGAGCTGAGTGCGCAGGGAATCAAGAATATGGTTGTGAAGTATTCGGGAATTGTAAACGGAGGAATCAATCAGAGAGCTGTAGAAACTGTAAAGGTATCAAAGAGGCTCGGTGGCAAGAGTGGACTTAATTATTTAATTGAGACAGCTAATGAATGTGGAGCTACAGTATTTCCTGATGTTAGTCTTCAGACAGCTTCCACATCCAAATCTCTTTCCAAAAAAGAGAAATCCTATGCAATGAACGGTTCGGTAGCTCAAATATATGATTTTGACCTTGTAAGGCATATTGTTCAGGAGGACAGTGATTTTAATACATATATTATAGCACCGGGCTATATTGAGGATTATGCGGCAAAGTTTGCCAAGTCATATTCCAAATTGGGGATAGATACGCTCTCCAGCAGTGATTTCTTTACTTTTATATCCGCTGATTACAGAAATGGCGGGAATGTTTCAATGGCAACTGCTTCACAGTATTACACAAATGCATTAGAGAGCCTGTCTGATTCTTATGCAATTATGCTTTCCAATCCTATTGAGACAACATACGCTTATGTGGATTATATATACAGCGTTCCTTATGAAAACAGCGGACTTAAGGTATTGGATGCATCTGTACCTTTCACGCAGATGGTTCTTGAGGGATGCATGAATTACTCAAGTGAGTATGTGAACACAGACCTTGATTCATTGAAGATTACGTTTTTGAATGCAATAGAATCTAAGAGTGCTCTGAATTTCAGACTTATGGCAGCTGATACCTCGGTGCTTACGGATACTACTCAGGAGGATGTGTTCTATGCAGAGTACAGCCTTTGGGAGGATACAATAGCTGATTACTACAATGACTACAATGAATTTTACAAGCAGGTTAAGGATGCTGAAATTGTCAGCCATGAAATAGTTGACAGAGATAACAATCTCAGGGTTGTTACATATTCTAATGGCGTAAAGGTATACATTAACTATACCGATGAGAAGACAGCAATTAACGGAGTATCTGTTGATGCATACAGTTATGTTCTGCAGAAATGAGGAATAAGGCATGAAGGCTTTTGAGATGAAAAAAAGTGAAAAAGGCAGGAAAAAATCCTTCTACAAGGATATGCCTTACAGCAAGAAGAGGGTACTTTGGGGAATTATATTTCTGATACCCTGGGCATTGGGAATACTGATTTTTTTCCTGGGACCGATTGTTAAGACTTTTTATTATTCAGTATTTAATATGTCCCTTGGAACCAACGGTTTTACATATGAATTCGTAGGACTTCAGAATTTTAAATATGCCCTGACTATTGATCCTACATACAACCAGAAGGTTCTGGAAGCATTGGCGGATACAGTTAAGAATGTGCCGATACAGATATTTGTATCACTGTTTGTGGCCATGCTCCTTAACGGAGATTATAAAGGAAAAGGATTTTTCAGACTTGTATTCTTTATTCCGATAATATTGGCTACAGGAATTACAGATATCAGTATTCAGGATATTTCCCTTACGGAAGAGACCTCACAGACATTTGTTAATACTCAGGCAATAATGGCGATTATATCAAACAGTGGCATTCCTTCTGCTGTAATTAACTTTATTACAGAATTTGTTAATGACATATTTGAGGTAATAACCACTGCCGGTGTGCAGATGCTCATATTCCTTGCGGGACTTCAGGGCATATCACCTTCTCTTTACGAAGTCGCAAGAATTGAAGGCTGCAGTAAGTTTGAGTGCTTTTGTAAGATAACGCTTCCGATGATATCACCGCAGATATTGGTATGTATGGTTTATTCTCTGGCAGACAGTTTTGCCAAGGCTGATATTTCCGAGACCATATCCAATACTACGTTTACTAATGCACAGTACGGACTTGGAGCATCAATGAGTGCCATCTACTTTCTGATAAGTATACTGGTAATACTGATTGCCACTGCAATCGTATCGAAGGGAGTATTCTATTATGATAAGTAAATTTAAAAATATGAATCCGCTTTCGGTGAGGAAAAATGCAGTTAACTTCCTGATGAGTCTGTTCAGATATGTAATTCTTATTTGTCTTGGATTTGTAATTATTACACCGATTCTGTCGACTTTGAAGGAGGCAATTACAGCTCAAAGCGCACTTGGAATGAAAAATTCCGTATGGATTCCTTCTGCAGTATCTTTGCAGTCCATGACAGAGGCATTTCTGATATTGGACTACTGGAAAGCACTTGGATACAGCCTTGGAAACACGGCCATATTAGCAATCCTTCAGACTTTGTGTGCGGCGCTGGCGGCCTATTCATTTACAAGGCTTAGATTTAAAGGAAGTAATCTTCTTTTTGGACTGGTTATTTTTACAATAATTGTTCCGCCACAATCAATTATGCTGGCTCAGTATATATCCTTCAGAAATTTCGATATTTTTGGAATTATTGAAGCTGTAACAGGATCGCCTCTTAACCTGATAGGCTCGCCGGCATCAATATACATATTGGCGGCAACGGGAATGGGCGTTAAGGGTGGCTTGTATATTTATATACTTCGCCAGAGCTTCAGGCAGTTCCCGCTATCTATAGAAGAAGCGGCATATGTGGACGGAGCGGGATTTTTAAAGACATTCTTTAAGATTGTGCTTCCGGGCATTTCATCATCTCTTTTGACAGTAATAGTCCTTAGTTTTGTATGGAATTATGCAGACACATATTATATGTCTCTGCTGAGCTCTACCAAACTGCAGCTGCCGCTTAGAATGACTCAGATACAAGGCAATATGAGATGGGCAATCATGGATATTGAGTCACTTGTTCCGACCAATTATGTTGTTGAATATGAATCTCCTTATGTTCAGACTGCAGTAGCTTCTGCATGTGCACTGCTTACAATACTTCCGCTGCTTATCATGTACATGTTCGTACAGAAGAGATTTGTACAGGGTGTTGAAAGAAGCGGACTTGGTGGCGATTAATCCACGAATATAGCGGAATGCTGATTAATTAGCAATTCCTGAAAGAGATGAAAATAGAAAAAGCGTTTTGAGGCGTAGAAATGAGGTAATTACAATGGGAAAAATCATAGGTAAGGGATTAAAAAACATTCCATGGCAGGATAAACCGGAAGGATACAAAATGCCTGTATGGAGATATTCGGAAAACCCGATTATAGGCAGACATGATACAAGTATAGCCAACAGCATCTTTAACAGTGCAGTTGTTCCTTTTAAAGATGGCTTTGCCGGAGTATTCAGATGTGACAGCATGGGTGTCAGCATGGATATATATGTGGGGTTTAGTAAGGACGCCATTCATTGGGATATAAGCGATAAACCTATAGAGTTTGTCGGAGAAGACGATGAAATACTTAACAGAGAATACAGATACGATCCAAGAGTAGTGTTTATCGAAGACAGATACTATGTGACATGGTGCAACGGCTATCATGGCCCTACAATTGGAATTGCCTACACATATGATTTTAAGAAGTTTGTTCAGCTTGAAAATGCATTTTTGCCATTTAACAGGAATGGAGTGCTGTTCCCCAGAAAGATAAACGGCAATTACGCAATGCTTAGCAGACCAAGCGATAATGGCCATACACCTTTTGGCGACATATTCTACAGCCAGAGTCCGGATATGGACTATTGGGGACATCACAGGTATGTAATGGGAACTTTTAAGGGAGATGCCTCTGCATGGCAGTCAACTAAGATTGGAGCTGGTCCATGCCCGATTGAAACTGATGAAGGTTGGCTATTGATCTATCATGGCGTTCTGAATACATGTAACGGTTTTGTTTATAGAATGGGCTGCGCTCTTCTAGATAAGGATCAGCCATGGAAAGTTATAGGAAGATCAAGATTTTACATCCTTGCTCCTGAAATGCAGTACGAACAGTGCGGTGATGTTCCAAATGTTGTATTCCCTTGTGCAGCCCTTACTGATGCTGATACTGGAAGGATTGCAATATACTATGGCTGTGCTGATACAGTTACAGGACTAGCATTTACTACTGTGGATGAACTTTTAAGTTGGATTAAAAAATACCCATTACAGGAATCCTGAGATTATTATGAGTAGACTATCCTTTGATGAAAAACAATTTTACCTTGATAATAAGCCAATTCAGATATTATCCGGCGCAATACATTATTTCCGTGTTGTGCCGGAATACTGGCATGATCGACTTATGAAATTAAAACAGTGCGGGTTCAATACAGTTGAGACCGTTACCTGCTGGAATCAGCATGAGAAGCAGGAAGGCAGCTTTGATTTTCAAGGTATCCTGGACATAGGAAGATTTATCGATGAAGCAGCGAGGGTGGGGCTATATGTAATACTACGTCCGGGTCCTTATACATGTGCTGAAATGTCCATGGGTGGTCTACCATATTGGCTGTTAAAAGATCCGGAGATAAAGATAAGGTGCAATAATGAACCATTCCTTAAAAAGGTAAGAGCATATTATCATGAATTGTTTAGGATCATCAGGCCGAGGCTTATTGAAAATGGCGGAAATATCATTGCCGTTCAAATAGAAAATGAATATGGCAGCTTTGGTGATGATAGGGAGTATTTAGAAAAAATACAAGAAATATATGAAGAAGAACAGGTGTCTTGCTTGATGTTCACATCAGATGGACCTGGATACTTCATGTTGAGTGGAGGAACTCTGGAAGGAGTTCTGGCAACTGTCAATTTTGGCAGTAATCCTAAGGACAATTTTAATTTATTAAGACAATTTAGAAATGATCAACCACAAATGTGCATGGAATATTGGAATGGGTGGTTTGATCATTGGTATGAGCAGCACCATGAAAGAGAAAGCGGGGAGACAGCTGACGTATTTGAAGAAATGGTGTCTGCAGGGCATTCTGTAAATTTGTACATGTTCCATGGTGGTACAAATTTTGGACTTTTGAACGGCGCAAATTATGATGAACATATTCAGCCGGTAGTTACAAGCTATGACTATAACTGTCCGGTAAGTGAATGTGGTGATCTTACTGATAAATACTATGAAATACATGACAGATTAGAGAAAATCTTTAATAAGAAACTGCCGATAACAGCCTTAAACAGTGAGAAAAAAGCATATGGAAAGCTGGAGTTTACCTACAAAGCGGATTTATTTGATAATCTGGATAAGCTTGCAGCGCCCATAGACAGCAGAGCGCCATTATCTTTTGAAGAGATGAATCTTGGAAGTGGTATAGCGGTCTATACAACAGAATTTGAAGGCCCTTTCGAAGAACTGGAGCTTGAAATAGATGGTCTTGCAGACAGAGCATCTGTATATATAGACGATAGACTGCAGGGAATAAAAGAGGCTACCGGAAAAAGGTGGGATCAGGTGCAATTTGGCCTTTGTTTTGGAGAAAAAGCCCAAGTAAAGATAGTTGTTGAGGATATGGGAAGAGTCAATTATGGTGGACATATTTTTGATAAAAAAGGCATCTGTAGGGGAGTCAGAATTGCAAACAGATACCATTTTGGATGGAAGACTTATCCTATAGATCTATCCGATATTACTAGAATCAGCTATAAGCAGATAAACAAGAATATTGAATCTTGTAAGCCTGGATTTTACAAAGCTTTGCTAGATATAGATACAGTAAAGGATACATTTATAAAGCCGATAGGATTTTCAAAAGGATTTATTTGGATCAATGGTTTCAATATAGGCAGGTTCTATAATACTGCGGGACCTCAGAAAACATTGTATGTTCCGGCGCCACTGCTCAGAACAGGTGAAAATGTAATAGAGATATTGGAACTGGATGAATGTATCAGACCGGAAGTAGTATTTGTGGATAAGGAAGAACTATGAAAGGCATAGAAACACCTAGATATGTTGGGCTTGAAAAACCAAATATAGATTACCATCATGGACAGTTAAAGGCTATTCTTGGTGCAAGGATACGACAGATTGTTTCAGCTGACAGGGATCATCCTGAAGATTCAGATGGAACAGATTACACCTATAAGCACGCGCCGGATATGGCTTTTTTCAATGGCAAATTTTATGTGCAGTACCTTTGCACTCCCAAAGATGAGCATGTAGGACCTGGCATAAGTGTTATTGCTTCGTCTATAGATGGGGAAAAGTGGGGGGATTTTAAAATATCTTTTCCTAAATATCTAATCCCTAAATGCGAATTAGATGATTATAAAAATATACATCATAGTTTTGACGGAACAACGTATGCATTTATGCATCAACGTATGGGATTTTATAGAAGTAAAAATAATAAAATGCTTTTGCTTGGTTTTTATGGTTATTCTCCAAAGTTCTGGATGGTCAATTGGGATAACTATGGAATAGGAAGAGTCGTCAGAGAATTAAAGACGGATGGTGAGCTTGGCGACATATATTTTATAAGACCTAACTATCAGGCTGGATGGCAAGATGACCAATTAAACTACCCAATATACACACAATGCAAAGATATTGGTTTTGTAGATGCGTGTAAAGAGCTTTTAGAGGAACCGCTTGTTGTCCAGCAATGGGCAGAAGAGAACGGAGATATTGATCCTCTTATACGAATAAAGCATAAAGATAATGGTGAGAGATATGAGGCTTTTTGCTCATATAAGATAGATGAGAGTAGTGTGATTGCATTATGGAAAAAATCATATGTAGCTAGAAGTAATGACGGAGGCGAACATTTTGGAAAAATCCGTTTCGAACCAAGTCTTGTTATGAGTGGTCAGAAGATATGGGGAGAAAAGGTAGCTGATAATAAGTATATATTAGCATATGACCCAACTCTCGAATCCGTTCATAGATGGCCATTGTGTGTTACTTTTAGCAGCAATGGCATTGACTTTGACAATATGAGGATGCTTCATGGAGAAGTGCCGCCAATGCGTTATAAGGGAATATGGAAAGATTATGGTCCTCAGTATATGAGAGGATTATCATGGTACAACAAATGTAAAGATGATGCACCTGATAGCGGATATTGGTATCTTACTTACTCTGTTAATAAAGAAGATATCTGGTTTGCAAAAATACCAGTGAATGCTCTTGAATACGAAAATGACAAGTGTTGCAATATACAACAATTAACACATGTATACGAGCCTATCAGAACTAGGGCAATTGTGGATAAGAACCAGATCTATTTAGAAGATCGTAATTCTACGGACTATTGTAAAACTATCACCTATACAGGGAATATTAAAGTTTTATCTGCAGTTATAGATATTGAAGAAATCAACACAGATAGCTTTTATATTGAACTATGTGATTCCAAATATCAGGTGGCAACAAGAATTATTTTTGATAGTACTGGATTAGTTTCATCTCAGGTAACAGCAGTAAATGGATTATGTAAAGCAGATTATAAGCACTTGTTAAGTTTAAAAATTGATATAGATACGGATAATTATACAAATGAGATTGTATTATCAGATTCGGAAACAGGCGAAGTGAAGCATAGGACAGAGCGTTTCTATACGGCAGTTGATGAAATCGTTTATATGGTCTTGAGAACAGCTATGCCGAGAAAAATCCCTGATAGAGATAGTGATCCTGATATGGTTCAAGACATAGAGAAAACAGACATAAATAAAAAAATAGTAGTGACATTAAAAGACCTTCATTGGGAGAACAAGAAAGAATGAAAATATCCGAAATAGATGCACTTGATGAAAGACTGGTAAGAATTGTTCCTTCTCCAAGACAGGTATCTTATCAGAAAATGGAGTTTACAGGGTTCATACATTTTACTGTGAACACCTTTACTGATAGGGAATGGGGAGATGGTACTGAAAATGAGAATATTTTTAATCCTTTAAATCTATCCGCAAGACAATGGGTTACAAGTATGAAAGCCGCTGGAATGAGAGGAATCATACTTACGTGTAAGCATCACGATGGTTTCTGTTTGTGGCCAAGTAAATATACAGAGCATACTATTGCCAAAAGCCCATACAAGAATGGCAAGGGAGATATAGTAAAAGAACTTTCCAGTGCCTGCGCTGATGAAGGTATGAAATTTGGCATATATCTTTCACCTTGGGATAGAAATAATGAACTGTACGGACAGGGAAAGGCATATGACAATTTTTTTATCAATCAGCTGACAGAGCTTCTTACAGGATATGGAGAAATATATACGGTGTGGCTCGATGGTGCTTGCGGCGAAGGTCCTAATGGGAAAAAACAGTTATATGATTTTCCGAGATATTACGAAACTATAAGAAAATATGCTCCAAATGCCTGCATTAATATATGCGGCCCGGATATCAGATGGTGCGGCAATGAAGCCGGAGATACAAGGGAGAGTGAATGGAGCGTTGTTCCTTATAGAACATGCGAGACGGAATATACAGCCAGCATATCACAGACAAACGAACAGGATACATCAGGCTTAAGGACTATAAAGGCTAGCGATAGGGATCTTGGTAGCCGTGAAATCCTGCAAAATGAGGGGAATTTGATATGGTATCCAGCAGAAGTAAATACATCGATAAGACCAGGCTGGTTCTACCATGCTGATGAAGATGATAAGGTCAAGGCTTTATCTGAACTTATAGATATTTATGAAAATTCTGTTGGAGGAAATGCCACATTTTTATTAAATGTCCCAGTTAATAAAGAAGGTCTGTTCTCTCCAAAAGATGTCGAAAGGCTCAAAGAACTAGGACATTATATCAAGGCGAGCTTTAGTGAAAAAAATAATGTAGCGTTAGATGCTGTTATAGAAAAGATAGATGTGCCATGCCAAAATGACTGCGATATCGAGAATATACTTATTGATGATGATAAGTATTACATGGCACCACAGGGGAAAAGAGAAATAGCTTTTTCTATACGATGGAATGAGCAAAAGGGCCTAAAATATATTGTTTTACAGGAAAATATCTTAAAGAGTCAGAGAATAGAACAATTTACAATTTATTATAAAAAAGACAACGAATTTGAAGAATTATGTAAAGGGACAACTGTTGGATATAAAAAGATAGTCAGGATAGAGAATATTATGACGGATGAAATAAAGATAGAAATCAATGATTCCAGAGTTTGTCCGACTCTGAGATTTGTTGGGGTATATGCTGAGAGGTAAACATGATAAAAGATAGAAATATTGAGAAAGAAAACCAAATAAAAGAAGCTATCAGAAAACTTGGAAAGGAATTGGAAAATAATCTTCCTAAAGAACTTGATAGCTATAAAAACAGGGAGTTTTTCTATAACTGCTTTGTTAATACGGCTGAAACAACTTTACGATGCCTGGGAGAGGATGCGAGTTTTTTGATAACTGGCGATATCAATGCAATGTGGCTTAGGGACAGCAGTGCACAGGTTTGCCATTATATAAAATATATCCACAAAGTGCCTGAAATAAGAGAATTGATTCGTGGTCTTATAGTTAAGCAATTTAGATTTATACAGATAGATCCATATGCCAATGCGTTTAATGTTGAACCAAATGGTGCATGTTGGGCAAAAGATGATACGGATTCAGATTCTCCATGGTTGTGGGAGCGAAAGTATGAGCTGGATTCATTATGTTATCCTATTACGTTACTTTATAAGTATTACGAGGCTACCCAAGATAGCTTAGTACTTACTGACGAGATATTTAACGCGATACAGCGAGTTCTGAAAGTGATGGTAACTGAGCAGCATCATGAAGATTCATCATACTATTTTATCCGTGAAAATTGCCCTGAGACAGATACACTTCCTGAAAATGGTAAAGGAAATCCAGTTGTGTACACAGGCATGATCTGGTCTGGTTTTAGACCAAGTGATGATGCCTGTAAATATGGATATAACATTCCTGAAAATATACTGGCAACAACTGCATTAAAAAATATAGTTACTTTGTCAAAAGTGGCAGGAAAACATGAAATTGCACAAATAGCAGAAAAGCTATTAGCAGAAGTAACTGAAGGCATTGAAAAGTATGGAAAGATGAAAGACGCCGAAGGCAATGAGGTATATGCATATGAGGTTGATGGTCTTGGAAATCAGCTATTTATGGATGATGCCAATGTTCCAAGTCTGTTATCTATTCCATGGATTTCAGATATTTCTGAGAAAGACGAGTTATATCTAAATACAAGACGAGCTGTGCTTAGTGCTGAAAATCCATATTATTACGAAGGTGTATCAGCGCGCGGTATCGGATCACCACATACTCCAAAGGATTATATATGGCATATTTCCTTGTCAATGCAGGGACTTACTTCAACACAGAACAAAGAAAAGCTCGATCTGATCAATGAAATATTAAATACAGATGCAGGTACAGGATATACACATGAAGGATTCCACAAGGATGACCCTTCAAAATATACGAGAGACTGGTTTGCATGGTCTAATTCTTTATTTGCATCACTTGTATGTACAGTTCTCGAAGAAAAAAAGGTTGAAGAAGGTGTACACAATTATAGTAGAGAAGAGAGCTATGTATATCCGGAAGACCCGGCTGTTAGGGAAAAGTTGGAATGGTTCAAGGATCAAAAACTGGCTCTTATGATGCATTGGGGTGCATATTCACAGATAGGTGTAGTTGAGTCTTGGGCTCTGTCTGATGAAGACGGTGATTGGTCAAGAACTGAGATTGATTGGACTGAGGATAAGGAAGAGTTTAAACGACAGTATTTTGGACTCAATAAGACATTTAATCCTATCAGATTCCAGCCTGAAAAATGGGCAAAAGCTGCAGCTGGAGCCGGATTTAAATATTTTATCTTTACAACCAAACATCATGACGGATTTTGCATGTGGGATACCCAATATACTGACTACAAGATCACAGGTCAGGAATGTCCTTACAGAGAAGGAAAGCATGCGGATATCTGCAAAGATCTTTTTGATGAGATGAGGAAAGAAGGACTAGGAATAACTGCTTATTTTTCAAAAGCGGACTGGCATTGCCCTTATTATTGGAATAATAAATATGAAAAAGGCAATGATACTTGGCGCGGACCATCTTATGATCCGGAGAAATATCCTGAAATCTGGAAGAAATTTGAAGAATATACACATGCACAGGTGCATGAGCTTGCAGATAATTATGGACCGATAGACGCTTTTTGGTTTGATGCTGGATGGGTATGTGAAAAAGAAGGAGAAGATATCCATCTTGGGGAACTTATGGATAAAGTCAGAGAAAAGCATCCGGGTGTCTTAAGTGTAGACAGGACTATCGGTGGCAAGTATGAGAACTATGTTACTCCAGAACAGTGCGTTCCTGAAAAGCCGCTTATGATCCCGTGGGAGAGTTGTATTACTATGGGAACCTCATTTTCTTTCAAGTATGAGGATAAATATAAGAGTGTACGAGAGATAATCTGTCTTCTTACTGACATAGTTGCAAAGGGTGGAAATCTTGCCTTAAATGTAGGGCCACAGCCTGATGGACGCATACCTGAAGGTGCTCTGAGAACTATGACAGATATGGGAAAATGGCTTTCGAAATATGGAGAGGCAATCTACGCAACGAGAGTCTGTTCACCATATAAAGAACAGGATGTATGTTTTACCAAAAAGAAGGACAACTCCGCAATTTACGCTATAAAGCAGTATAGAGAAGAAAATATGAAGGCGCAGAATGAAGTTTTTATTCCGCAATCTGAGAACAAAGATATCAAAGAGATAATCGACTTGTATACTGGCAATAAAGTCAGATTTGATAAGGCTGAAGGCGGATATACTGTTTATTTGGATGAGGTCGAAGAGTGTGCTATAGCACAGGTATTTAAGCTGATTTAAGGGGAAAAATATGGCTAAAGAATTAAGGGAAGATATAAAGAGCAAAATCATACATGACTTTGAAAAGAGGATTCGTAAGTTTGATACAATTGGCCAAGAAACTTGTTCAAGGATAGAGGGGACAAGTGGTAATGTCAAGACGATACTTATGTTTATATATGCATATCTTCCTCTTAGTGATATTGCGGGGTATGAGTTTGACATGTTTTTGGAATATGCTGAGCATGGAGCATTTTTATATGAATCCTCACCATATTTAGAAAAAATGTCAGATGAGCATTTTTTAAACTATGTGGTAATGCCAAGGATCAATACTGAAGACCTTACCAATTGCAGAAAAATCTTTTATGAGTTAGTAAAAGACAGAATAGCAGGAAAGAAACTTATTGAAGCTGCTATTGAAATCAATAACTGGTGCTACGAGCAGGCTACATATCATTCTACTTCTGAGAGGACAGCTTCACCAATGACTGTTTATAAATGTGGTTATGGAAGATGTGGTGAGGAATCTACTTTTTATTCTACAGTTCTTAGAAGCGTTGGTATTCCATGCAGACAGGTATATGTTCCAAGATGGAGCCACAGCGATTCCAATCATGCATGGGTTGAAGTTTTTGATGGAAGAGACTGGTTATTTACTGGTGCCTGTGAACCAAAACCTATTTTTCAGAATGGATGGTTTACCTATGCGGCTTCAAGGGCAATGGTCATCCATAACAGATGCTTTTCTCCTTTTGTAGCAGATGGTGATGAAGTTATAAGCAGAGAAGGAATAGTGACAATCAACAGCAGTGCTTGTAACTACTCTGTTCAAAAGGACATCACTGTTAGTATCAGAGATCAGGAAGGCAACACTGTACAAGGCGCAAAGGTATTATTTGAAATAATCAACAGTTCTGAATTGTTTCCTATAGCTACTGCATTTACTGAGGCTGATGGCAAGGTAAGCATAAAGCTGGGACTAGGAACAATATATATCAGGGCATATATAAATAAAAATGGAAATTTATTAGAAAGTGAACAGGTCTTTGAAGTTAGTGAAAACAGTACGGCTGAGCTGACACTGATTCTAAGAGAAGCAATAAAAGAGGCTATTTGGAGGAATTTCACCATACATGCACCTGCTTCTAATGATGTGTATGGAATTGAGCTGACCCCTGATTTAGAGAAGGAGCAGGATAGTAAGAATAAGATTGCTGATAAGATCAGAGCCGAAAAGCATAAACTTACAGATGAACAGAAGGAATATCTGGAGAAATACAAAGGCAATACTCAGATTGAAAGAGCTATTAAGATGTCTTTTGGCAATTTTGATCAGATAAAACTGTTTTTAGATCAGGCAGATGATATCAGCAAAATAAATAGAATGATAGCTTCTTTGACGCAAAAGGATTTGAGAGACGTAAAAGCCAGTATTTTGCTATCCCATATGCAGGCTTTTGATATGGAAAAAGAGTTCGAAGAAAGGATTGGAGCGCATCCTGATACAATAAATAATATTTTGGTTGATGCTGAGAATCACGCTGATTCCAATGACACTGAAGCAGAGTTTTATCACGCGTCCAATGACTTTTTTGCTGAATATGTTGCATCGCCAAGAATATTTATAGAGCGATTAACTGCTTTTAGAGATGATATCAAAAATATACTTGGGGAGGAGAATCCATTTGATGATCCTGAAGATATCTGGAATTATATTGAAAAAGAAATCAGTACTGACGATGAGGAAGAATATGAGAGTCTGATCACATCACCAGGAGCGCTTCTTAAGGCAAGATGTGGCAGTAGCCTTTCTAAGGAAGTATTGTTTGTTGCTATATGCAGGACATATGGTATTGCTGCTGCAATAGACAGAGCCTATAGAAAAGCAATTTACTTTAAGGACGGATCTTTTGTATATGCCCAGAAATCTTTAGTTGCAACTGCTACATTAGAGCTATTATCTGAAGAAGATAAGCTTCCGCCATATTTTGAAAAATACACTTTATGCTATAGGAGAAGTGATGGTGAAGATACTACCTTGGAGAGCAGGGAGCTTTTTGATAATACAGCAAAAAGTGTCTCTATAGAGCTTATTCCAGGAAGATATAGGGTAATTAATTGCAATAGATCAGCTAGTGGCAGTATGGAAGCTAGAGTTATAGATTTTGATATAAGCGATGGACAGCATAGGATTATCGTATTAGATGAAATGAAATCTAAGTCTGATACCCTTGCAACATATGAAGTAGGCATAGAAGGTGCAGAAATTGGATCACCAGTACTATTCTTAAATCCTGGGCAGGAGCCAACAGAACATGTTTTAAATGAGCTTATCGAGCTTCATAGTATAGGCAAGAGTTTTGGAAGAAAGCTTGTTATATATGTTTGCGATGGAAACAAAGAACATCAGGTTACACTTGAGAGAGTAAGAGGATTCAAGGACTGGGATATTGTTATAAGAATTGATGAAGAAGAGATTTTATTAAAAAAGATTTTTGGTAATGAGTTATCTTCTTTTAAATATCCTTATGTATTTTACAAGAGCGATGCTGGAAAACTTGGATTTATGGGAAACGGTTATCGGGTAGGAATAGTAGATACATTATATGGAGCAGTGAATCAGTAAGAAGGCAGATATTATGAATCATAAACGATGAATGTATGCGGGGAAGCAAGGGGAATGAATAATATTGAAATTGAAGAAAAACGTAAAGTTTTATGGCAAGAGTATCTTGAATGTGTCAGAAAAGATGCAAAAAGGTTAAAAGAAGTAGATGATCAGTTAATGACTATCATAGGTACTGATGGAAAAGAAATATCCATGAAGTACGGAATGAAAATCATTGGAGAACCTGGAGTAGATGGATATCCGTTGTATATTGCACTACATGGTGGTGGTCAGGGAGATACACCAGACCTTAATAATCAGCAATGGGAGCATATGGGCATATATTATGCTGAAGGAGTCAAATCCGGAATATATGTAAATCCACGAGGAATAAGGGATACATGGGATTGCCATGGTAATCCGGAGTCATATTATTTTTATGATCGTCTGATAACCAATCTTATAGCATTTAAAAGCGTTGATCCAAACAGAGTATATCTGATGGGATTTTCTGCCGGTGGTGATGGTGTATATATGATTACACCCAAGATGGCAGACAGATTTGCGGCAGTGCATATGTCTGCAGGTCATCCTAATGGAATCAGCTTGATCAATTTATTTAATACACCGATCCAATTACAGGTTGGAATGAACGATGACGCTTTTGACAGAAATCATGTGACAGTTGAGTATGAACAATACTTAGATAGACTTGAAAAAGAAAGCAATGAGAATGGAATGAATGAAACAGCTAAAGATTATAAGCATAACTGTTTTGTTCACATTGATAAGCCTCATAATTTTCTAGATCATGGATTTGTAGACCAAAAGGTTATTGCGGATAATGCCGAGTGGCTTAAAAGCGGAAAGATAACAGAGAAATTGGCTGATACAAATGCAGTTCATTTTCTGGAAAAATATGTGAGAAATCCGTTGCCGGAGCACATTATCTGGGATCTGACCTGCAGAGAAGATTGTAGAATATATAAAAATTTCTATTGGCTCAGCATTGATGAAAATGTTAAGGAAGGCGTGATAGATGTTAATATACGGAACAATGACATCTATATATTACCTGAAACTACTGTAAAAGATGGATTTAAAGTATTAGTCAATGAGAAGATGATTGATATAAATAAGCCAGTTGTAGTTCATTATCCTGATGGAGAGATTAAAAAAACGAGTATTGAAGTATCTTTTGATTTAATGAAGAAAACAATGGAGCAAAGCGGAGATTATAATTATTCATTCATTGATGAAATAGATATTTAAGAGATAGGACTATTATTTATGCATTGTAGGCGCAGTATGAAGCGCTATTGCAGAAAGGAAAAAATGATACGTATATACAAAGCACATAATTACGATGATCTAAGCAGAAAGGCAGCAAACATCATATCAGCTCAAGTCATAATGAAGCCAAACTGTGTTCTTGGTCTTGCAACAGGGACTTCTCCAATAGGCGCCTACAAACAGCTTGTTGAATGGTACAAAAAAGGAGATATTGATTTTGCAGAAGTCAGGACAGTCAATCTTGATGAATATATTGGGCTTGATGGCAGTCATGAGCAGAGCTACAGATATTTCATGGATCATCAGCTTTTTGATCAGGTAAATATCAATAAAGTTAATACAAATGTACCAAATGGAAAAGCAAAAGATGTAGAATCAGAATGTAAGCGATATGACGCGCTGATTGATAGCCTCGGAGGAGTTGATTTACAACTCCTGGGACTTGGACATAATGGGCATATAGGCTTTAACGAGCCAGATAGCGCTTTTGAGAAGACTACACACGTTGTTGCTCTTACTGAGAGTACGATCAATGCCAATGCAAGGCTTTTTGCATCAAAGGAAGAAGTTCCTACTAGAGCCATAACTATGGGAATCAAGTCAATCATGATGGCTAAAAAGATACTTGTGATTGCCAGTGGGGCAGATAAAGCCGATATAGTTAACCAGGCCTTTAATGGACCTGTTACGCCAAGTGTACCAGCGTCAATATTGCAACTACATGGAGATGTAACTCTTGTGGCCGACGAGGATGCATTATCGAAGTTTTGCAGGACTATTTGAGAAAATGCCAATGGTAGCATGAAACTAAAAGGTAATAGCCTTAGCGGGGGATTAAACGTATATGAGTAAAACAATATTATGTGGAGCAAAAGTTTATACAAAAGATTTTAAATTCGAGGAAAAGTCAGTAATTATAGAGGATGGAAAGATAACACGCGTTCTTGATAAGACAGAAAAAGTTACCTTTCCGGATGCCGATATGGTTGATCTCACTGGAAAATTCATTATCCCCGGACTTATCGATATTCACCTGCATGGCGCCATTGGTGCGGATTTCTGCGATGGTAATGAAGAGGCTTTTCATAAAATCGCAAAATACGAGGCGTCCCAGGGAATTGCCGCAATATGTCCTACTACCATGACATTGCCTTATGATACCTTGGAAAATGTTATGAAGTGTGCCCAGGGAGCTGTTCAAAGCCAGAGCAGAGATGAAGCCACTATCATAGGCATCAACATGGAGGGCCCTTTTGTATCCAAGGAAAAATGCGGAGCTCAGAATCCTGAATATCTCAAAAATCCGGATATAGAAGCTTTCAACAGACTGCAGAGCGTATCAGGAGATTTGATAAGGCTTGTAGATATTGCCCCTGAACTTGAAGGCGCAGAAGACTTTATACGACAGGTGGCCCCGAGATGCAGAGTATCTCTGGCTCACACAACAGCAGACTATGAGACTGCATCAAGAGCATTTAAACTAGGAGCAAAACATGTTACACATCTGCATAATGCCATGCCACCGCTTCTTTCCAGGGCGCCAGGGCTTATAGGTGCGGCTTTTGACAATAGCGAAGTTACACCGGAGCTTATCTGTGACGGCTATCACATATTGCCAGCTATGGTAAGAGCTACATTCAAGCTATTTGGGGCTGACAGGATGATACTCATAAGCGATAGCTGCATGGCTGCCGGAATGCCGGCAGGAGAGTACAGTCTTGGCGGACAGCCTGTATTTATGCATGATAGAAAGGCAACCCTTGCAGATGGCACTCTGGCAGGATCCGCCAGTAACCTGATGGACTGCCTGCAACAATGCATCAAGCACATGGACATACCCGTATGCGAAGCAATCCGCGCTGCTACATATAATCCGGCCAAGGCTATGGGAGTGTTGGATGAGTTTGGCACCATAGAAAGTGGTAAAAAAGCAGATTTAGTTATTTTTAATGAAGAATATGAAATGGAATCTGTAGTGCTTAATGGTATAAAATTAGTTTAGTATTTGCGCGAGTATGGGGATAAAACCACAAAACATGGGAGGAAGTAGCAATGATATTGGGAGCAATTGAAGCCGGCGGCACTAAAATGGTATGTGCCATAGGCGATGAAAATGGAAAAATAATAGATAGAGTATCAATTCCGACTAAAACTCCAGAAGAGACCATGCCGGAAATAATAGCATATTTCAAGGATAAAGATGTTGCAGCAATAGGATTGGCTTGCTTTGGTCCAATTGACCTGCATAAGGACTCACCAACTTATGGCTATATCACAAGCACGCCTAAGACTGCATGGCTAGGTTATGATATCGTCGGATGTTTGAAAAAGGCTTTTAACAATATTCCAATTGGATTTGACACGGACGTAAACGGCTCTCTTCTTGGAGAAGCAACCTGGGGCTGCGCAAAAGGCATGACAGACGTGATCTACATTACCATTGGAACAGGAATTGGTGGTGGCGTAATGTCGGGCGGCAAGCTTCTTCACGGTATGCTCCATCCGGAACTGGGACATATCCTGATGCGTAGATATCCTGAGGACAGCTATGTAGGCAAGTGTCCATTCCATAAGGACTGCTTTGAAGGCCTGGCTGCAGGACCAGCTATAGAAGAACGTTGGGGCAGTAAAGCCTTTGACCTGGCTGACAGGGATGAAGTCTGGGAGCTTGAGAGTAAGTACATTGCACAGGCTATCATCAACTACATGATGACATTAAGTCCGCAGAAGATCATCCTTGGCGGCGGAGTAATGCACCAGGAACAATTATTCCCACTTATCAGGCAAAAAGTGTTGGAAATGAATGCAGGATATATCCAGACAAAAGAATTGGAAAACATTGAAGAATATATAGTCCCAGCCAGTCTCAATGACAATCAGGGAATCATGGGAGCCATCAAGCTTGCAATAGATGCGATGTAAGGATGGCAAGGAAAAATCTATAAGCGGGTTATGCTTAAAGAGTCACCGGGGACGTATCAAATTGACTCATTGTGCACAATGAGTCAATTTGATACGTCCCCAGTGACTCACTTTAAATGCTACTCATTTTTCAGCCACCAGCCCCATCATCTGAAGACTCACCGGAGTCAGTGTTCTCGGATGATCCTTCACTTTCTGTAGAATCTGTATTATCAGTCGTTTCCGAAGATTCATTACTATCAGTAGTTGTTGTAGTCTCTGAAGATTCACTATTATCGTTAGATGTTGTAGTGTCAGTAGACTCGTTACTATCAGTAGATGTTGTAGTATCAGTAGAGCTATTACTATCTGTCGTAGTAGTAGACTCTGTCGATGAACTGTTATCGGTAGAAGAAGTTGTATCTTCAGACTTCTTATTAGTTATCCATCTATAGAAGAATGCGTGATTACCAATCATGGTGTATTCACTGATTCCATAGTAGTCAGCATAGTATTTGGTCATGAAGAACAGGTAATCGCCTACACGGGCACCTGCCAGGACTTCATTTGCTGCCTGAATGCAGGTAGAGTTAGGACCATTGGAGATGATGAGTTCAACCTTACCTGAACGATATGAGGCAAACTGCATATTTTGAGTGATTACATCAATTACGTTATTAGGAAAAGCAGAGCTCTTAACACGGTTCATGATAACCGAGCCGACTGCCAGCTTACCGGTATAGGATTCGCCTCCGGCTTCGGCTTGAATGGTAGCTGCCAGCCATACAAGTTCGTTATCTGTTGCAGTGTAGGCACCGGATGTATCTTCTCTTGTAAGAGCAAGTCTTTCTGCTATCTGTTTAGCCAATTCTGCCTGAGCAGCTGCTGTCTGTGATTCCAGAGATTTCATTTTTTCATCTAGGGTAGCTAACTGTTCATTGTAGGTGGCCAATTTATTTTTTTCAGAGGACAGATTGCTATTAGTGGTCGATAACTGGCTTCTAACGTTGTCAGTGAGTTCGGCCAGTTCGGCATGTTTGGAATCAAGGGTCTCCTGATATGCATCTAGCTCAGCCTCTTTTTCCTGTACAACCTCCAGCTTGTTCTCGATATCATCCTGAATGGCCTGATATTCAACAAGCTTACGCCTGTCGTAGCTTACGATGGACGTTACATACTCTGCTTTTGTAAGAAATTCCTGCAGAGAACCGGAATCTAGCAATGCTATTATAAGATTTTGGGATCCGCCTTTCTCATAGGAGAACTGAATACGCTTTTTCAGTGCGTTGTATCTATCCTGCTCCAGCTTTCGGGCCTTTTCCAACTCAGTGTTAAGATCAACTATCTGGGCAGATACTTCTGCCATGGCGGATTCAGCCTCTGTTATCTCATCATTTAAAGTATCCAATTTACTAGAATAGCCGTTTATGGTGCTTTGCAGGGTAGAACTCTGATTTTGCAGGTCTTTTACGTTGTTCTGTGTTTCCTGCTTTTGACTTTCCAGAGCAGAGATGGCATCCTGAGTTTCTTTGGTCTGTTTTTCAAGATCAGAGATCTTTTGCTGTGTCTGTGCTTCCTGTTCCTGCATGGAAGAAATAGTATCTGCAAGTTCACTGCCATAGCTGGTAAAAGTGCATAAACACAAGGAAAATGCCATAGATATTATTAAAAATGTTGATATTAATTTACGATACATTGTACCCTCGTCTTTTTTCATACGGAATTAAAAAAGGTTAATACTGCAATTTGTCAGTAAACTTAATTAATTATATCAATTGTTAGTAATTTATCAAATATTATAAAAGTGCTACAATGTTTCTAGACAATTAAAAAGAAGCCATCAATTCTTCAGATGGCAGGAAAAAAGTGTTAGGAGGAAGATATATGGAGGTAGTTTTAGTAATACTTGTCATTATTATTGTTATCCTGTGCGCCAATCTCAGAATCGTTCCACAGGCAGAAGCCTTTGTAATTGAGCGACTTGGTAAGTACAGAGCAACATGGGGAGCAGGTCTTCATGTCAAAGTTCCTTTCATTGAGAGAGTAGCAAGAAGAGTTACTATGAAGGAACAGGTATTGGATTTCCCACCTCAGCCGGTTATCACAAAAGATAACGTTACCATGCAGATCGATTCAGTTGTATTCTGTAAGGTATTTGATCCACAGCTCTACACATATGGTGTAGAAAGCCCTATTTCAGGTCTTCAGAATCTGGCAGCAACAACTCTTAGAAATATCATTGGTGAGATGGAGCTCGACCAGACACTTACAGGCCGTGATGCTATAAATGGCAGAATGCAGGCAGTACTTGATGAAGCTACAGATCCTTGGGGAATCAAGGTTACAAGAGTGGAGATCAAGAACATTCAGCCACCGCCAGAAATTGAGCAGATCATGACTAAGCAGATGAGAGCTGAACGTGAACGTAGACAGACAGTTCTTGAAGCACAGGCTCATCAGGAAGCAGTTGTATCAAGAGCAGAAGGTGATAAGAGAGCTAAGATACTTGCAGCAGAAGCTGAAAGAGATGCTCAGATAGCACTTGCAGAAGGTCGTGCCCGCTCAATCAAGATGGTATACGAAGCAGAGGCTCAGGGTCTTGAAGCCCTTAAAAATGCCAATGTCAGCGAGACAGTACTCAGACTTAAAGGAATTGAAGCCCTTAAGGATGTTGCAGATGGCAGAGCTACTAAGATATTTATGCCAACAGATGTTACCAAGACAGTATCATCACTTGGAGTAATCGGTGAAGCCCTTGGAATAGGCGATTCTACAGAGATAGACAAGTCTGAAAAGCCACATGAAGAAGCCAAGGAAGACTATTGCTGTGATGATTTGACTGGTAATGTCAGCGCAGAAGCAGCTCTTACTAGTGCTTCAATTGAGCAGGATATTGCTAATCATACAATGGATTTGTAAATATAACGATAGACAAAACTGATCAAAGGATGTCTGTACCGATATGTAAAAAAAGGTGCAGACATCCTTTTTCATATCTAGGACAGATTATTTAAAACATCTCGACTATATTTTTGTGGGGAGTCAGCGGGGACGTATCAGATTGACTCATTGCACGCAATGAGTCAATCTGATACGTCCACGCTGACTCCCCACTATAGGAATATTCATGTACCGCGTTATCGAGAATAGCCGATGTCAGGTATTAATTTTTTCTAAAAAAGTCTTAAAAATATGAATTTACCGACTATTTTCCGTTAAATAATTTATGATTATTGTGTATATCTATTTATTATGATAAGGCGAGGCTGATATGAATAGTAAATATATTAAGATATTCCGATTAATATCCCTTATTCTGATTATGATTACGATAATTCTTACTATAATACACATCTGCGGTATTATAGTTTTCAATAATCAAAAGCACACGAGTGTTGGTAATGCTGTAAATAACCCATGTTACATGTCTATTCATCCAAGACATGATAGTACTTCGACATGGGAAAAAATAGACATGGATCTTACAGGTACGATTTATGATGCAACTCTATACAACAATTCTCCGGATGCAATAAATGATTGGACCATGAGAATTAACATAAAGGGTGATTGCTACCTTAACCAGTTTTGGAATGGACAAGTTGAAATACATCAAAATGTCGGCACGGATCAGGAAAGAGTTCAGACTCTTGAACTGAATAATTATGATATAAGCGAAATAGAACTGTATTACATATTCGATGAAGCAGATATTTTAATTCACCTTCAAGAGGGTGACTATATAATATATTATCCTTCTGACAAGTTTAAAGAGAGCTTGGTGATGCCACATAACGAATTGATTGTAGGAGGCATTTTCTATTACTCTGACAAAATGGATCTGAGTGATTACAGTATAGAATATAACTACAGCAGAAGGATTAATCAGGGTGTTCTATATTATTTAATATGCATTGTGGGAGTCTTAGCACTATTAAATCTGGTTGTATATATATCGCTTAGGGTTGCATATAATAGAGCCAATAAAGAAATGAATCTGCGTATATCAGGTATTTCCTGCATGTCGGCTCTGTATGAGATCATATATATTGTAGATATTGTTAATGACACTATAACCCCGGTAGGTGTCAGTGATGATAATGAAAAGAACCGTCCAAAAGACCTTGGAGCCAATGAACAGTTTGCCAACCTTTTCAGTTTTGATGCAGAAGAGCGATACAGGGATACAATGATAGAATTTGCCAATCTGAAAACGCTTCCTAAGAGGTTGGAAAACAGGAATAGCATTGCAATTGAGTATGAAAGTATCAATTATGGCTGGTGCCGAATCCGTTTTATAGTCATGGATAGGGAAAAAGATAAACCTGTAGAAAAGGTACTATTTACTATAGAGAGAATCAATCTTGAGAAAAAAGAGACAGAGAAGATTCTTGGAATGGTTGAACAGGCCGAGTCTGAAAGCAAGGCTAAAAGTGCATTCCTTGCCAATATGTCCCATGAGATCAGGACACCTATCAATGCAGTCCTGGGTCTGGATGCCATGATACTTAGAGAAAGTACTCAGGACAACGTGCGTGCTTATGCGAGAGATATCAAAAGTGCAGGAAATATGCTTTTATCCATAATCAATAGTATTCTTGATTATTCTAAATTGGAAGCAGGCAAAATGGAACTGATTCCAGCAGAGTATTCTTTAAAAGAACTTATATACGATGTAAATAGCATTACTAAAACACGTTTTGAGAGTAAGAGCCTGGCTTTTGTACTTGATGTGAATGAGAATATTCCGGATAGGCTTTTTGGTGATGATGTCAGATTGAAACAGGTCATAATCAATCTTTTGACCAATGCTGCCAAATATACTGATGAGGGTTCAGTAAGACTTGGTATATATGGAAAAGTAGTCAATGATACTAAAGTTCACCTTCTGATATCTGTTAAGGACACAGGAATGGGCATTAAGCCTGAAGATCAGAAAAAGCTTGCACAGAGATACCAGAGATTTGATGAAGGCAAAAACAGACGAGTCGAAGGTACTGGAATAGGTATGAATCTAGTCAGCAGTATCCTTGAAATGATGGATTCCAAGCTGAATCTGGCTAGTATATACGGGCAGGGAAGCGATTTTTATTTTGAAATTGAGCAAAAAATAGTTGATAAAGAGCCAATAGGCAAGCTGGACCTGGCGGATATTAACAGTATCGATATGGAAGATTATAAGGTAGCATTTACTGCGCCTGATGCAAGAGTGCTTGTGGTGGATGATAATCCGATCAATCTGTCCGTTTTTGAAAATCTGTTAAAGCAGACTGAGATACAAATTGATAAGGCAACATCAGGAAAAGAGGCACTGCAACTTACTCTTGATAATTCCTACGATATCATATTTATGGATCATATGATGCCAGGCATGGACGGAATTGAGGCCATGAAGCAGATTAAAGCTCAGGTAGATGGTAAAAATAGGAATACAATTATCATCGTACTAACAGCTAATGCAATGACAGGTGATAGAGAAGGATACTTAAAGGTTGGCTTCAATGACTTTATATCCAAGCCTATAGATCCTGACGTGCTGGAAGATAAGCTCATGAATTACCTGCCGGAAAGCAAGTGCAACAAGAATGTAACTGACAAAAAAGAAAATAGACCTAAAAAAGAGTCGATACACCTGCCGGAGATAAACGGGGTAGATACAGCCTATGCATTGGAACATATAGGAAGCACTGAAGGCGTATTAAAGATAATGGAACAGTTTGTGGCTGTAGGGGAAAATGACGCTGCTGAGTTACGAGGTTATCTGGATACTCTTAAAGCTAATAGGGATGACAAGGAGGCCCTTGATAATTTCAGGATCAAAGTTCATGCCATGAAGACATCAGCCAGTCTATGTGGAGCCCTGCAGGTATATGGCGTAGCTGCCAAGCTTGAGTATGCAGCAAGAGATGGCAAGGTTCAGGAAGTATATGATATTACACCTTATTTCCTTGATTTCTGGATGGAATTACATGCTGGTTTTGAGAAGTATTTTGGAACTAAGGTAGAGGCAGGCAAAGATAAAAAACAGGTAAGTAAAGATGTAATGAATAATCTTTTGCACCAGCTTACCACAAGTATGAATAACTACGATATTAAAGGTGCAGATATAATCATAAAAGAGATAGAGAATTATGATCTGGGAGATAAAAAGACTGAGCTATTTAGCTCATTAAAGACAGCTGTTGCTATGCTCGATGTAGAAAAGTGTGAAAATATATGTAAGGAGATCATGGCATGTTAGATGGAAGTGTAGATTTTACTTTTTTGATTAACAAAGATATTTCTTTTGTTCTGAACGCATTAAAGAATCTGCTTGAAGACGACCACTATATCACGGACAAGATTGATCTGACCGGCAATACATTAGAGCATACTAAAAAACTGTCCCCCATCATCATTTCAGAAGCAGAGACTCTCTTGGATAATCCTAAGGCCAGGGTATATCTGTATGACAGGTGTATACAGGAGAGCGTTTTCCTGGTGCTGATAGGTGAGCCAAAGAGTCTTGAAAGCATCATGAGTATTACGTCCAAGACCCTTGTGGCTGAGCAGTTCATCAGGCCTGTAAATGGCAAGGAGGCAGTAGAACGCCTGGAGACACTCTTTGAGTACATCAAGGATAAAGGCTTTAGGAAAAAGATAATGGTGGTAGATGATTCTCCAACATTCCTGCGAACCGCTTTGGAATGGCTTAGTGATGATTATAATGTCAGCGTATGTCCTTCAGCGTCAGTGGCACTCAGGAGACTCTCAGAAGAGAATCCGGATCTGATCCTTCTCGACTATGAGATGCCGGTCTGCAGTGGGATACAGTTTTTGGAGATGCTTCATGGAGATGAAGAAACAAAAGACATACCGGTAATATTCTTGACTTCCAAGAGTGATCAGGAAACGGTCAGTCAGGTAATTGCAATGGGCCCGCAAGGATACCTGTTAAAGACCCAGCCCAAGGAAGTTATTTTGAAGTATATCCAGAAATTTTTCTATAAGGAGAATGTAAAATAGTATGGTCACATTTTTCTATGCGTTCTTATTGTTCATATGCATACTGTTAATTATATATATGGCTCAAAAGAACTACGAGCATATTGATATATATTATTGGACTATTGTGGTGATCATTCCTTTAATCATTCTGGGATATACACTAAAGACCCAAGTCACTACTGCTGAGGGAGCTTATATTGCATTTTGCTATATATATCTGGATAGCACAGTGCTTTTGACAGTTGCAATTTTTTGTATTACTCATTTTATGGGAATATATGTCAAAAAGTGGATCAAAGTAGTGGCATATAGTGCAGCATTCTTGCATATGTTTATGGTATGGGCATGTCTACATAATGGACTTTATTACAAAGATATGTTATTGATTGATACAGGTTATGGCATTGCTACCAAAATGGTTTCGGGGCCTTTGAAGGTAATACATTGGATATACATAATTATTATATTGTTATCGATTCTTATACTTATGTCTATAGCTCTTATAAAAAGAGGAACTTATTCCAGAAAGACGCTTTTACTATATACAATACTTACAGGGACAGGACTTATAACTTATGTGCTAGAAAGCCTGTTTGATGTATATTTTTCTTTTTTACCTGTAGTATATACGGCTGCAGAACTACTGATTGCTGTTAACTATGACAACTCACATGCTCATGACATTATGAGTATAATATCTGAAAAACAGAAATATCATGAATCAATCGGATATGCTGCATTTGATCTGGAGGGCAGATATCTTAGTTGTAATGAAAAAATGCTTGAATTCTTGCCGCAGCTGGCGATACAGATAGTTGATGCCAAGCTGGATGAAGGAAGTCAGTTAGCTGATATTTTTTATGACTTGATCGAGAAATTTAAAAAAAGTGAGAAGCCTGTAAAAAAAATAGAACTTAATAATATATATTGCCAATGCGATGTTTCAGAGTTTTCTATCAGAAAAGATGGAAAGGTACAAGGATACCTATTTTCAATGCGTGATATTACTGAGGAACAGAAGGTACTGAGTGTCATGCAGGATTATAATAAAACCCTTAACGCTGAGGTTAATAAAAAGACAGAGAGATTAAAAGATATTCAGGAAAAAGTTGTTCTTGGACTTGCGAACATGGTTGAAAACCGCGACGATAGCATAGGTGGTCATGTTAAAAGAACAAGCGATATAATAAAAATCTTCGTTGAAGAAGCCCGTAAACAGGGCGTATATGATATTACGGCCAGAATGGCGGAATGTATCATAAGATCAGCGCCAATGCATGATCTTGGTAAGATAACCATTGATAGCGCCATCATCAAAAAGAAAGAACGACTCACTGATGAGGAGTATGAGATTTTTAAGACTCATCCAATTAAGAGTGGTGAATTTGTTAATATTATCTTACGAGATGTGGATGAACAGGATTTTGGAGTAGTAGCATACAATGTGGCGCGTTTCCATCATGAGAGATGGGATGGAAGAGGTTACCCAGATGGCCTTGTAGGCACGATGATTCCGTTGGAAGCCAGGATTATGTCTGTAGTCAATTATTATGATATAGCTCTGAGATTAAATTTTAAGGATGGAGTACTTCCTTTTGAAACGGCTGCTGAAGAGATAATTTCCGGCATGGGCACCAAGTATGATCCGAAATTATTACCTGTTTTTAACGGATGCAGGGACAAATTAGAAGAGTACTACCGTAACAGGCAGAGTCAGCGTGTATGACAAGCACATAAAAATGAGTCACTGGGGACGTATCAAATTGACTCATTGTGCAAAATGAGTCACCGGGGACGTATCAAATTGACTCATTGTACACAATGCAACAACTCCAGTTTTTACAATGAATAGCAATTTAATGCCATTTATTTTGCTAAATTGTCGGTGTTTTTATTTTGGCAAAGGGCATAATATAATAGACATAAAGAAACATTGCTTTTTAAGCAGAGTAAAATATTTATTTGAGAGGCGAATTGCTATGAGTATGTTAAGTGAAAGAAAAGAAGAGAGACTATACAAGCAGGTTCTTGAAAATGAGATTGTCTCTTCAAGAACATATAATGCTTACCTTGGAGGTGCTGTTGCATATGGACTTATCATCAATATTATAATGTGTGCAACATGTACTGAGCTGGTATTGAATATGAATCCGCTTTTATTTATTATAGGTTATTTTGTATGTGCGCTTGCTGGAACATTTATTTCAGCAAAATCAGATAATCCTGTGATCAGCTTTTTGGGATATAACTTAGTTGTACTGCCGGTTGGACTTGTTGTTACAGAAGCGGTTTATTGGTATGGCGGCCTGTCATCCTACATTGTTCTTGAAGCTTTTGTTTATACAGCCTGCATTACATGTATCATGATCTGCCTGAGCATCCTGTTCCCGGATTTCTTCTCCAAACTGGGTGGAATCCTTTTTGGATGTCTGATCGGACTTGTAATTGTTGAATTAGTTCTCCTGATATTGGGAGTTCCACAGAATATATTAACATGGGCAGGCGTTGGTATTTTTGCTTTATATATTGGTTACGATTATTGGAAAGCTCAGCAGTATCCTAAGACAGTAGATAATGCAATTGACAGTGCGCTTGATATCTACCTTGATATCATCAATCTGTTCCTGAGAATCCTCAGAATCCTTGGCGGCGGCAAGTCTTCTAAAAAGTAATTAAATGCATGCAAAAATTCTAGCCTTCTTGCGGGCAAAAATATAAATAGCCCGCAAGAAGGCATTTTTATTTAATAGGAAATTCCTCCGAATTTCCTATTAAACAAAAAACGCTCCGCTATGGATGCGCACTCGCGCGTAAGGTATATGTTGCATAAATGCAACCGCGCTCGGCGCGAGCATGTTGCGAGCAACATGCTTTTTTATATCATAGAAAATTGCTTTCCTATGATATAGAGCAATTTCTTTTTTCCTCTTTGTAATAATAAATCCCTGCAAGTGCAAATAAAATCAATATTATAGCAATTGGTGCTATGAGCTGCATTGCAATCATCTGTATGCTCTCGGCTACGCCTACTGCCTCATCAATGGACTTAAGTACTGCAGATGCAACACCTGCAATCATTCCAATTACAAGCAAAAATATTATCTGCGTAAACTCTCTATCATACCTGTCATACTGGCTGATGGCGACTATACATATAGCCTGCCCGATTGCTATCCACCAGTTAATGGCATGTTTTCTATATTTCTTATAAAATCTGAGATCACATAGATATGGCTTGGAAACTAACACAATAAGACTTCCCATTGCTACGGATAATAAACAGATCATTAAAAAGAATAATACTGGATTCATACGCTACCTTCTTTCATACTTTTGTTAATTTCTATGTTTTTTTATGTTCTTATGTTCTTATGTTATTAGCTTAGCCGAGTAGATGTACAATATTCCGGATAGCTCAAAACCTTGATATATAAGGAATCTGTACATATGATGACAATAATCTATTTTTTAAGAATAGTTTAGAAAAATATAATTGTAATCCTGATAAAAATGGTTTAAAATTTAATCGCACACAATACAAGAGAAAATTATTTTTTAAACAATTAGTCAGGAGGTATTACAATGGCTGATTCTAAGAGATTTAACCCTATAAGAAGAACTGATGAGGAGATACGTGAAGAGCAGCTTTCCGGTGAAAGAGCTCTTTATAGAGGAACTGGTCTTAAGATATATGACACTGTTTTTCATGACGGAGAGTCTCCACTTAAGGAGAGCAAGAATATAGAGCTCTATGGCTGCGAGTTCCAGTGGAAATATCCTGTCTGGTATTCAGACAATGTATACGCTAAAGACTGCGTATGGCAGGAAATGGGACGTTCAGGAGTCTGGTATACAAGTAATATGACTATTGAGGATAGTCTCATAGGCGCACCAAAAAATTTCAGACGATGTAGCAATCTTACAATCAGAAATTCTTCAATCCCCAACGCACAGGAGACTTTATGGATGTGCGACGGAGTCACACTTGACCATGTAACGGCAAGAGGTGATTATTTTGCTATGAATACAGACAATATCAAGGCTGATCATCTTGAATTGTTTGGCAATTATGCTTTTGATGGTTCTAAAAATGTTGAGATCAGAAATTCAAGACTTGTAACTAAAGATTGCTTCTGGAACTGTGAAAATGTCACAGTCTATGATTCATATATTTCAGGCGAGTACCTTGCATGGAATACCAAGAATCTTACTTTGATAAATTGCACAATCGAGTCCAACCAGGGACTGTGCTATATCGAGAATCTTAAGATGATAAATTGCAAGCTTGTCAATACCAAGTTGGCTTTTGAATATGCTGAGAATGTAGATGCAGAGATAATCAATAGAGTTGACGGTATCTTAAATCCTGGATCAGGCAGCATCAGAGCCAGAGAGATAGCTGAGCTTATTGTTGAGCCTGATAACTGCGATATCAGTAAGACCAGGATAACAATAAAAGATGATAAGAGTGGTGAAGAGAGAAGTCTTCATCTAGTTTGTTGAGGTGGAAAATATGGGAAAATATGATTTTGACAGAGTTATAGACAGACATAATTCCTGGGCTATGAAGTGGGATATCAAAGATGGCGAGCTTCCTATGTGGGTAGCGGATATGGATTTTGAGACAGCACCTGAGATCAAAGAGGCGCTTATAGAGCGTTTGCAGGTGGGTGCCTATGGATATTCATATATTCCTGATGAATGGTACGATGCTTATATTTCATGGTGGGGCAGACGTCACCATCTTGAGATTGATAGGGATGAACTTATTTTTTCAACAGGAGTTATTCCCACAATTTCAAGCACAGTCAGAAAGCTCACTACACCTAATGAAAAAGTCGTGATACTGACGCCTGTTTATAACATTTTTTACAACTGCATAGTTAACAATGGCGCCAGAGCGCTTGAGAGCAGGCTGATCATGAAAGATGGCAGATGGGAGATTGATTTTGATGATCTGGAAAAAAAGCTTGCAGATCCGCAGGCTTCTCTTCTCTTATTCTGCAACCCTCACAATCCTGTAGGCCGCATCTGGACAAAGGATGAGCTTGCAAAGATTGGCGAGCTATGTAAAAAGCACGGAGTTACAGTTATTTCTGATGAAATCCATTGCGATATAACTGATCCGGGAAAAGAGTATGTGCCTTTTGCATCCGCATCAGAGGTGTGCAGAGATATCAGCATCACTGCCATTGCACCGTCAAAGGCTTTCAATATGGCAGGTATGGCCACAAGTGCCATTTTTGTACCAAATAAGTTCTTAAGACATAAGGTCTGGAGACAGATTAATACGGATGAATGCGGTGAGCCTTCATTTATGGCTGTCACGGCAGCTGTAGCAGCTTTTACCAAGGGCGAGCAGTGGCTTGATGAACTGAACGAATATGTCTATGGCAATAAACTCTATTGCGAGAAGTTCATAGCTGAGAATATTCCTGGAGTAAAGCTCCTTCATTCAGAAGCAACATATCTTATATGGCTTGATTGTAGTGAGATCACAGGCGATAGAGATGATCTTGCTGGATTTATAAGAGAAAAGACCGGTCTGTTCATTAGCCGTGGCGGTCAGTATGGAGCAGGCGGAGAGGGATTTTTGCGTATTAACCTGGCATGCCCTAGAAGCATTGTTGTTGATGGCATGGAGAGACTTCAAAAGGGAATTGAGCTGTATAGAGCTGAAAAGAATGCATGACTATAGCTATTGTTATTTATGAATGGAGATTTTATGAATAAAGAGGCAGAAGAATTTGATATTCAGAGTTACATGACGGGTGGAGTTAAGAGGGTTGTTAATGATGCTGTAAGGGCTACATTTAACAACCCTAAGGAATCACTGTTTATGGCAGGATTTGCTGTTGCATCCAAGAAGGCATCTGAACATAGAAGAAAGCTGGAAGATGCAGGTGAGCATATACCACCATTTCTGATATCCAGTATCACAAGTAGTTGTAACCTACACTGCGCAGGCTGCTATTCAAGGACTAATCATGCGTGTACAGATGAAAAGCCTGTGGATCAGCTGTCTGGAGAACAGTGGGGAAACATCTTTTCAGAGGCTAATGAACTGGGAATAAGCTTTATACTGCTGGCAGGCGGTGAACCACTTCTCAGATGGGATGTCATGCAGGAAGCAGCAAAATATAAGAATATTTTGTTCCCGATTTTTACAAATGGATTCTATATTCAGGATAAATATCTTGAAATGTTTGATCAGCACCGTAATATGATCCCTATCATCAGTATTGAAGGTGATAAGGAAAAAACAGACAATAGACGTGGCGAAGGTGTTTATGACAGAGTAATGCAATCTATGAAAAATCTTCATGATAATGGTCTGATATTTGGTGTTTCTGTAACAGTAACTACGGAAAATATGGAAGAGGTGTATTCAGAGGAATTTATCAGCAAGTTATCAAAGCTGGGCTGCAAAGCAGTAATATTTGTAGAGTTTGTACCGGTTACAGATGAAGCGTCTCACCTTGCACCGGGTGAGCCTGAGAGAATAATCATGGCTGAAAATATCAATAGACTTAGACATGACCATGAGGAAATGGTATTTATCGCTTTTCCTGGAGATGAGAAGAGTTCTGGCGGATGTGTAGCTGCAGGAAGAGGATTCTTCCATATCAATTCCCACGGCGGAGCTGAGCCTTGCCCATTTTCACCATATTCAGATATTAATGTAGCGCAGACTTCATTAAGAGAAGCATTGAAATCTCCTCTTTTTTATCAGATCCAGACTCAGGGGCTGTTAAAAGACGAACATGCCGGCGGATGTACTCTTTTTGCCAATAGAGAGCAGGTCGAGGCGATACTGGCTGAATAAGGGAATGATACAAGAAGCAAGTAGATATTGTGGCGAGTTGCCTTGTAGTGGCTCATTTTTCAATTTTTTCTCTAATTATATAAAAAGCTGAGAACTAATAAAAACAGTTAGTCCTCAGCTTTTTTGATTTTGAGGTATACAATTGGGGTCAGGGTAATATAGCGTTTAATCAATAGCGTATGTTATTGATGAACTCTGTGATCCTGCGTAGCTTACAGCCCATGACATAGCAGATGATGCTGTACGTGTTGCGTAGCTGTAGTTGGATGATGGTCTCCATGTGCATGCGCTCAGGCTGATGCTTGAAATGTCTGAAGACAGTACAGAACCGCTATCTGTGAAGTTGCCAACACCCATATCATTTACAACAGCGCCCTTGTAGCTGCCTGCGTCGAAATAGTTCTTTTCTGAATAGATATTGCAGTCAGTATAAGGTGTGTAGCCTAGATTGAAGTTGTAGACATAGTTGTTGTAGCAGTGGAAATAACCATATCTCATGAGGCCCGGAGCTCTTGTAAGAGTGTTTTTAAAGTAGCAGTTGCAGATTGTCATGCATGGATATCCGTCATAGGTTGAAGCGCCGTCTTCTGCAGGATAGCCCAGGATCAGACCATACTTATGACCGCCAAAATAGCAGCCCGTAACAGATACATAATTGGCCTGAAGGCCTACGTAGAGGAACTTATCTGTATCATTTTCATGGATTGAAGTATCTGAAGTCATGTCATGACCTGTCCATGAGCAGTGATCAAGCCAGAAATTGTTACCATCTGAAATATACATCTGAATATCATCATTTTCATTGATGCTTACGTCATGTGAAAAAGTGATGTTCTTATAGATGTTATTTCCTGAAGAAGATATATTTCTAAAGTGTATATTGTACAGTGTATGAGCGCTGTAGGAACCAATAAAGGTCTTGTTGGAGCCTACAGATACTTTTGTCAGTGAGCTTGCAGAGATATTGCTTCCAATGATGATTGTGTAAGCTGTAGAGCCGGAAGCATAAGTCTGTAACTCTGAGAGGCTGTTTACTGTTACAACCTGGCCAAATACGCCGCCGGTAACAGATGCTTTTTCGCTTCCATTCATATCAAGAGCATAGCCTGCAAATCCTTCTGCGCCATATGAGTTAACGCGGAAGCACTGAGAAGCTGAGCCTGAATATGAACTAAGATAGTAGCTGCTACCTGAGAGAGTAAGGGCAAGAGATGTGTCTGAGTAGCTGACAATCTTGTAATTAAGGGCATCGCCGTTAGTATCTGTTTTTACAGAAGCAATCTTCCAATACTGTGCCTTGCTTCCGGAAGTAACTGAGGCTGTAGTAACAGCCTGACCACTGCTGACTGTATTTCCGGAAGGAGTGAGGCAATAGCCTGTTGCTACGTTGATTATTCTGTAAACGCCTGATGATACATAGCTCAGTACCCATCTGTTACTTGTAGAAGATGAGCTGTTTGTTGTAGCTGTTCCGCCATTTGTGCTGCTTCCTGTTACATAGTATCCATCTGAGCAGTTTACGAATTGAAGCTGCTGCTGAGGATATGTTGAATCTACAGCGTTAGTTGTAGAAGAACTGCTGGAAGAACTTGAACTTGATGAACTACTGGATGAGCTTGAACTTGAAGAACTGCTTGAAATAGCTTCAAATACAAACTGCTGGCATGCAAGACCATTGTATGTCCAAGTGCTGATATTACCGCCGTCAGAAGTTGACCATCCGTAGACATCTACTGCCTGTGTGTCACTGCTGCATTTTGTTGTCAGGCAGTATACACCATCTGTGCCTGTTTCAACTACTTTAAATATCTGAGCATCGTAGCCGTTGGCATCGTAGATGTCGATATTGGTACCATCTGTTGAACCGCCATAATATACATCCAGCATTCGCCCGCCGCTCATGCCATTTTGCAAGGTTATATAGTTGCTTCCCTGGTTAGTTACATACCATCTCTGACGCTTGTCACCTGTGCCGGTTCCCTGAACTACATTTCCAAAGTTGGTATCATTGTCGTCATCAACTTCCATATATAGCTGGCTGTTTACATTTTTGATGTAATACCAACCATCTGACAGGATATAGCTTGATGAAGAGCTTGATGTTGTAGTGGTTGAAGAACTGGAAGAACTTGAGCTGCTTGGCCAAGGAGCCTGCTCAAAATACCATATCTGGTTATCAGAGCCCTTGTAAGTATACTCCTGTACATTAGTACCTGATGTTGTTCTGGCGCCATACACGTCGAGGCAGGATGAAAAACCACTTACTTCTGTTGCAATATAGTAACCACTGTTCGAATCAGCTGCAAGGATTGCAAAATTCTGTGCTGAACAGCTGTTATTAGTATAAATCTGGATGTTGGTCCCATTATCAGAAGAACCGTTGGCAACGTCAAGGGATATCCCACCAGTCATATCAGTTGCCGGGTGTAAACGGTAATAACCTGTAGAACTATTCTTTTCGAGAATCCATCTCTGACCAAGAGAACCTGTTCCGGTAGATTGAACAACGTTGGCTCCGTCTGAAGCTGAGTCATTTTCGACTGTCAGATACAGCCCGCTGTTCTTGTTTTTGATGTAATAGATATTGCCTGATTCAGGCGTTGTTGCTTCTGCTTGTGCCGTAATTGAAGGCGCAACAAACAGAGAACAAGCCATCATAGCTGCGCCGGCAAATAGCGCTGCTATGCGTTTGAGTGTTCCTTTCATACTTTTCCTCCATGCTTATATGTTTTACTGACCCCTAATGCAGAATGCCGTAGCACTCTGTTACCATATTATTAGCAGTGAAACGCTTTTATTGCAAGGTTTTCGAGCGAACCTGCATGGAGAAAAAACACTGAAAAATTTGTGCAAGTTTCCTATTGCAGTATAAAGTATTTTTGCATTTTTCCGATAATAGAAATGAGAAATTGTTTTGTCTTATGAATTGCATGCTGCAAAAGGAGGTGCGCATGAAAACTAATTCATCTAACAATCTTACCTTGAATATGAATTCGCACTTTGCGCATATCAGTGGTGTCAAAAATGGTAGCGCGATAGAAAAAGATACCCCAAAAGCAAAAAAATATAACTTGTTTACTAAGTTTGGCAATCTTACAAAGAAAACGGATGCCGATGTAAAGGTTTCTGATGAGGGATTAACCATATGCCGAAAACTTCGTCAGGCCAATCTTGAGACAACTCAAAAGGAACTGAAAGATGCAGATGAAGATAACAAGAGGATAATGAAAATATCTTTAAAACTTCAGCAGGACGAGGAACTGACAGAAGAGGATAAAGGCTTTATTGATGATGGACTGCTGGAGCTTACCACTGCTGATTATGTGGAAAAGAGAAATCGATATTTAAATCTGTCAGAGATAGAGGGAGTTTTAGAGAAAAATGATGAAAAAGCTCATCTTGATCATGAATTGGTAGATGAAATTGTAAAAATGCTACGTGACAATTTTAAGCAGAGAATAGAGTTGTATGCGGGTATCCAAAGGGATATCATAACCAAAATGCATGAAGATGAACAAGACTCTACTAATCAGAAAATCGCTAAAGCAATGGAGGAAGATGAAGAAGGAAAAGGCATACTAAAAGTAATGAAAGAAACTCTTGAAGATGAAGAAGATAAAGAGGGTGAAGTTGAAGAAAAGAAGGATTCAGAAGATGCAGAGGATTCCCAGGAAGTGAGTGAGGAGCAAGAAGCTGAGGAAGCAGGCAAGCTTGAATTCGAGGGCGAAGCTGAAGATGAAGAATCTGAAGATGAAATGGACTGGTACTTCAGAAAAGGAATAAATCTCATCAATAGAAACGAAGAAAAAATACACAATATGGGAAATCAGTATAAAAATGAAACCCGCGATATGATGGAAGCAGACAGGGCAATGGATGAAGAATATCTGCGAATATCAAATCTTTTGACCAATGAAGAAATCAGTAGAAAAGAGAAAATGGCTGAATATGAGACTTCTAAAGAGTATATGAATCAGCTGTACGCAAATAAACTATACTCTCAGATAGCTTCATATATTGATTATGAGACCTGGGCCAATTGTAAAATAGAGTTGCAGCATCGTGATCAGGTAAAAGAGATTTTGCGCTCTGAAAATGAACGACAAAAAGGCTGGAAGGTGATACCAAGATTTCTCTATGATATCACGCTACCGCAGTGATTAACAAGTTGTAAAGCAGATTCGTATTTGAGACGGACAAACCTATTTGAAAGTGTGAAAATGCCAATTGCAACAGGTAAAAATGGATTATAAAACCTATTGGAAAATTGAAAAGGGCGAATTCCAACAGGTAAAACCCGCTCCAAAAACCTATTGAAAAATCGAAAAACAGAAATTCCAACAGGTAAAACCCGCTTAAAAAACCTATTGAAAAATCGAAAAACGGAAATTCCAACAGGTAAAACCCGCTCCAAAAACCTATTGAAAAATCGAAAAGCGGAAATTCCAACAGGTAAAAACCGCTCAAAATACCTATTGGAAATTCGAAAAATGCACATTCCAACAGGTAAAAGTGACTCATATCAAAATTGAAAAAGCTGTGATAAAGTAATCTTTGAAAAATAAACGTTGAAAAAGGAGCTATGAAAAAATGAGAGAATCATTTCTTCACAGCTCCTTTGTTAAAATTCAGTATATAACTTAGGCTTGCCAATATAGTAGCCTTGCAAATAGTCAATTGGCTGTTGCTTCAGGTAGTTGTATTCTGCCTCAGTCTCGACACCTTCCGCAAGGACTTTGATATTACGTGCACGCATATCAAAGCACATCTGCTCAACAACTTCCTGCTTGGTAGGATCAGAATCGATATTAGTGATGAATTTCCTGTCAATCTTAATGTAATTAGGTTTATAGAAATCAAGATAGCGCAGGTCGGCGTTTTGACCAGTGCCATAATCGTCAATGGCCAGCTCTGCTTGTACACCAGAGTTATTGATGAAATTTCTTTTTACATTAAATGAAAAACTGTCAGGAGTAGTATATTCCAATATCTCATATACTATACGGCCAATCATGGCTGTATTTCCAACTTCCTGCGTCTTAAAACACCATTCCGGGCGCATACATGTTGCAGGAAAAGTATTCATGAACATCTTTCCAGGCAGCTTTTTTTCCAAAAAATACTTAATGGAATAGTAGTTGGTTATCTCTTCAACTATCTGTAATTGATCCCTTTTAGCCATTTCTGTAATGAATTCAATAGGAGTAAAAGGCTCAGGACGCATTAGCGCCTCATAGCCAAATATACTATCGTCAGAAGCGTTGACAATAGGCTGATATGCAAATTTGATCTTATCAGGATTATTTGCCAAATAATCTACTGTTACATTATTTTTCATACTTTTTTACCCATCAATAAAATATATAAGACTTTAATATATAATAAAAATTATAAAAATGGAACAATTATATTAAAATTTTATCATTTTTTCATAAATTAGACTAAAAGTATGTCAGAATATAATCTATGACCGTATTCTTTTTGCTTCAAATAAAAATTCTATTTACTTTGGATGGTTTAAAAAAATTGTGGTAATATAATCAAGTTCGTAAGTAATAATATAGAAGCTGGTGTAAAAATGAGTGAAATAATAACATATGTTTTCATTGCAATATTTTGGGGAGTAGGGATTGTGGCTATTCCTCTTTTAACATGGTATAAGGATCATTTTGGCTGCACATTTCAGGAATCAATGTATACGCTGGCCTCGCCGATGGAGGGTGCAGATGCAAGCTTTATGCTGGACGCCTTCTGGTATGCAAGATATTTTATGGTGATTTATGTGGTGGCACTGGTCGCACTATATACCCTTATCAGCAGGGGCATGGTAAATGCATTATACGTACTGCTTGTGGGCTTTGTACTGTTCATGATCGAGATATATAGGGCTGATAAGATGGCAGGGGTATTTGAATATTTCATCATGAGGCTCTCAAGAACCAAGATGTATGATGAGGAATATGTAAAGCCTGAGAACGTAGTTGCCGGTGAGAACAGGAAGAACCTGATCTATATCTACCTTGAAAGTATGGAATCTACTTATGCTTCAAAGGAAGTTGGCGGAGCTCAGCCTGAGAACTATATACCTAATCTTACCAGGCTTGCCAAAGAGAATACCTCTTTTTCCGAGGATGACAAATTAGGCGGATTCCATACAGTTCCTGGCTCCCAGTGGACTATGTCAGCTATTTTCTCCACCCAGACCGGAGTTCCGTTCTCATTTCCTCTCAGATATGTCAGAAAGGATAAAAAAGACCTTGCTGCCGGCATAACTTCACTTGGAGATATTCTCCACGAAAATGGCTATGTTCAGGAATTCCTGTGCGGTTCAAAAGCAGGATTTGGCGGACGTGCCAATTTCTTCAAGCAGCACGGCAATTTCAAAATCTTTGACTATGACAGCGCAGTTGAAAAAGGCTATATCGACAAGGGCTATCATGTCTGGTGGGGATTTGAAGACAACAAGCTCTACAAATGTGCCAAAGACGAGCTGCTCCAGCTCTCATCTCAGGGAAAGCCTTTTAATTTCACCATGCTGACAGTTGATACTCATCATATCGGAGGCTATGTATGCTCTGAATGCGGACATGCTCATGCCAATAAACTTGCCAATGTCCTTGAGTGCGCAGACAGACAGCTTCAGGATTTCGTGAACTGGTGCTATGAGCAGGATTTCATGAAAGATACTGTGATAGTAATAACAGGTGACCATCCAAGAATGGATACCTCTCTTGTAAAAGGCGTTGATTATTATGACAGAACTGTCTATAACTGCATAATTGGTTCAGACAAGACTCCATCTAAGGCAGAGACTTCCAATAGAGAATTTCTTCATATGGATATGTTCCCGACGATCCTTTCAGCTCTTGGCTTTACTATTAAAGGTAACCGCTTAGGGCTTGGCACAGACCTATATTCCGGCCAAAAGACTCTCTGCGAGGAAAAAGGCTTTAAGTATATGAGGGATGAATCTTTTAAGTATTCAAAATATTATGTTGAGAATTTTAGTTGAGAGATAGTGGAATTTTAGATATGTAAAAATGGTATCCAATATGGGTAGTCTTTTTATAAAAGTAACCATATTGGGTATTTGCTTTAAGCAAGATCAATAATTCTAAAACTGAATAAAGTGGGAAGTGAGAAGTGTTGAAACTTCTCACTTCCCACTTTATAATTATAATAAAAGAGGGTATTGATATGAAATATATAACTTCTATGGAGATGGCAAATAGGATAGGAAAATCAAAGCGTTGGGTTACTGAGTGCTGCAGAAAAGGCATGATTGAAGGAGCACGTATGGAAGGCTCTAGGTGGATGATCCCTGAAGATGCTAAATGGGAAGTGGGAAGTGAGACAAAAACACCACTTCCTATTGGAGTGTCTAATTTTGAATTGGCAATATCTGATTACTATTACGTGGACAAGACCCTACTTATTAAAGACTTAATAGACTACAGACCACAGGTGTCATTGTTCCTGCGTCCTAGAAGATTTGGCAAAACGCTCAACATGGACATGCTAAAGACATTTTTTGAAAAAAATGAGCAGGATAAAAGTGAACTATTTGTAGGAACAAATATATGGAAACAAGATAAAAAATATAGAAATGAGCAGGGCAAGTACCCAGTAATATACTTTACTTTTAAGGATGTAAAATATGCTACTTGGGAAGAAACGTTTATAAACTTGAAGAGTTTAATTCAAAATGAATATAAAAGGCACATAGATATATTAGAATGTGGATTTTTACATGAGGCAGATATAGCATTCTACAAAGAGGTAATGTCAGGTACCTTGGAAAATGCCTTATGGCCATCTACCCTTGGAAGACTGACAGAAATGCTTCATACTGCATCAGGTGTTACTGCTATGATACTTATTGATGAATATGATACACCTATTCATCAAGGACATATAAATGGTTATTATGATGAAATAATATCTTTCATGAGGAATTTCCTGTCAGGTGGATTGAAGGATAATGCTCATCTTGCCATGGCATTTTTAACAGGAATTCTTAGAGTAGCTAAAGAAAGCATTTTCAGTGGACTAAATAATCTTAATACTAATTCTGTGCTAGATGAAAGATACAGTGAATATTTTGGCTTTACTGAGTCTGAGGTAAAGAAAATACTTAAAGACTATGGTTATAGAGAGAAACTGGCGGATGTCAAAAAATGGTATGACGGTTATAGATTTGGTAAAACTGAAATATACAATCCTTGGTCTGTATTGAATTATGTCGATTCAGAATGTAAATCCATAGCATATTGGCAGTCTACAGGTAGTAATGATATCATAGGCGAAATATTGAATAGTGGTGGAAATTCTGTTGGAGAGGAAATAAGATCATTACTCTTAGGTGAGACTAAAAAAGCATATATTGATACGTCCGTCATATATCCGGAGATTCAGAAGAATCCTTCTAGCATATACAGTTTTTTGTTGATGAGCGGATATCTTACTACGAATGATGCTGAGTTGCTTTTTGATGGTAACACTATGTGCGAGCTTAAAATACCAAATAAAGAGATTCAGATTGTTTATGAAAAAGAGATTATCAATCGTGCGGGAAGTCTGGTATCTCAAGAGACATCGATAAATCTCCAGGCAGCTCTATTATCGGATGATGAAGAGATGTTACAAAAGCTTTTGGAGAAATATCTAAAGGAGACTATAAGCTATCATGATGCAGCAGCCGAAGGATTTTACCATGGACTTGTTTTAGGGCTTACTGCAATGTTATACAATTACTATGAGATTTTATCCAATAGAGAAGCAGGAAATGGTCGTTTTGATATACGTCTCAAATCAAAAGATTCAAGTAAACCGCATTTTGTAATAGAAATCAAATCTATTACAGATGAAATTGATAGTAAAAAAGTAGACGATATACTTGCAAAAGAAGCGGATGATGCATTGAAACAGATCAATGATAAAGAGTATATAACCGGATTAACTGGTAAGGTTAGAAAAATCGGTGTTGCGTTCTGGAAAAAGAACTGCGCTGTAAAGACTGAAATATCATAAACTATTTATAGTGGGAAGGGATACTAAGGAATGATGCTAAATAAAAGACAATTGCCTATTGGCATTCAGAGCTTCGAAAAACTTATAGATAATAATAATCTGTATGTTGACAAGACTGAGTATATATACAACTTGGCTCATACAGGTATGCCATATTTCTTGAGCCGTCCTCGCCGTTTTGGCAAGAGCCTTCTTCTTTCTACTATGAAAGCATATTGGGAAGGAAAAAAGGAACTTTTTAAAGGGCTTAAAATAGAGGAACTGGAGAGAGATAATCCTAATGCATGGCAATCATATCCGGTGTTTTATTTCGACTTTAACAAAGCTAATTTTGCTGAAGCGGGAGCCTTGGAAGCTATACTTGAAGTTCAGATTTCGGAATGGGAAAAGGTATACGGAGATACTACAAAAAATGCGCCACTTGGTGTAAGATTCGGGCAACTATTAACGGCTGCTTCAGAAAAGACAGGAAAGAGATGTGTTGTACTTGTAGACGAATATGATAAACCTCTGTTGGAAACAATGAACAATAGTGAACTTATAGAACATAATAAGGCTGTTTTTAAAGGCTTTTTCTCTGTTCTGAAAAGTGAGGATGCTAATATTCAATTTGTGTTTATAACAGGTGTTACAAAGTTCAGCAAAGTAAGTATATTCAGTGATCTTAATCAGCTCATGGATATCTCTATGAGTATGGATTATGCAGAAATCTGTGGAATTACCGAACAGGAGATCAGGGAGACTTTCGGCCTTGAGATAGAGAATCTTGCAGCTGAGCAAGATATGACTACAGAAGAATGTCTTAAAAAACTCAAATATGAATATGACGGCTATCACTTTCATCAAAAAGGGAAGGGAGTTTATAATCCATATAGTCTTTTGAACGCACTGTATAACAGGGAATTTGATGCATACTGGTTTGAAACAGGAACCCCCACTTTTTTGGTAAAAAGATTGCGAAATATGAATTTTGATGTAAGAAAGTTTAGTGATAAAACACTTTATGCCACTAAAGATATGCTAAAGGATTATAGAGATGACAATTTGGATGTGGTGCCGCTTTTATATCAAAGTGGCTATCTTACTTTGAAGGGTTATGATATTCAGAAGGCAGTATATACATTGGGATTTCCTAATAATGAGGTAAAGACAGGCTTGTTGAAAAGTCTTTTCCCGATATATACAGGGAATGTTGGTGGAGGATCTGGAAACAGATAAATATGTTTATATTTTCGAATTTAAGCGTGATGATAGCGCAGAAAATGCGTTAAAACAAATAAATGATATGAACTATGCAGCTCCTTATGCTGCTGATAAGAGAACACTCTATAAGATTGGTGTAAATTTTAATTCAAAAACAAGGCAACTGGTTGAGTGGAAGGTGGAAGAGTAAAAGTTTATTGTAAACGGCTCCAGAAGATAGGGATTTCAACAGTTTTATTGAAATCCTCCTCTTCTGGGGCTTTTTTTAAACGATTTTTTTGACTCAACATATCAAAATACAACCTTTAAGATATATCATTATTCTTAATTCTCGCTTCCCAAGTTTCACGTAGTTGAATAATAAAGAATGATAAACAATAATAAACAATGATAAAAATATATAAAAATAATAAACGTGTATAAAGAAATTATCAAATGATAAATATCAAGCAGCAAGGCATCAATAAAGAGAGATGTAATGTAGTGAATTATAAGCAAATGATAAGAAATTTGTATATGGAGTAGCTATTTCAAAAACTGGAAAGGCCGCTGATATTAAAGAGGCTATAGGCATGGCCAGTAATGAATATGCGCCTTATAGGGATAGGATAGTCAAAAAAGGCATATTAGATGGTAGCGAGAGAGGAACTCTAAAGTTCATATTACCGCTCTTTGAGGATTACGTAATAAGTACTTATGATGCCCTGGAACAAATTTAGTGCGTCCCAGCTATCCGTGCTGCGGGCGGCGATTTAAAAGGGAGAATTAAGCTCTCCGCCTGAATAAAGTCAGGAACTCCCCCGACACCCCGGCCAGAAAAGAAGTCTGATTGGCCGCGCCCGGTTCCCGACACCTTCCCCAAAGCAGCGTCCTCTGGGCTTATGATTAGAGTTCTTTTTTCAGTAGCTCCTGGCTATTGATCATCACATCAAGCAGCAAGTCATTAAAGTTAATAAGAAAGTCAAATACATACATATCAGAAAGACCGCTCAGGGCAGTTATTTCAGGGATGCTCAGCTTCACATCCCAGGTAAGAGGGTATGGAGCATCCGGATCAAGGGTCTTGATGGTCATGTACACCTTGCATGCTCTTTTGTTGGTTTCGCGCTTTGCTTTTCCTAAAATGTCACTTTTATCCATAGTCGCCTCCTGTAAGTAAGATATTAGGTTTTGGGTTACAAAAAGTGGTGATAATTGCCGGATACCAGCTGGATGGAAGAGAACGCTTCCATCCTTATTTTTACACTGGTACATGGAAACGTCAAGGTGTTTTTATCGATTTTCAAATTATTCTGTGTATGTTAGCATATTAGTAGTCACACTTCGTATCTGCGAAGAAAACGGATTATTTAAAGGAGGTATGTATCGATATGAACAAAGTAGTTGTTGCGGGCGGTGGTGTATTGGGGACACAGATCGGTCTTATGTGCGCTTATACAGGTCATGATGTAACATTATGGCTAAGAAGCGAATCTTCTGTCGGCAGGACCACGCCAAAGATCGAACGTTACAGGAAGTCAATGCTTGATGACCTTGCTGCAGCTAAAGCCCTGATCGGCAATCCATTAGGAAAGCTCCTGTATCCAAAGGGCCTTATAAAGAGTTGGGATGGCATTACTGCAGAGGCTATTGATGAACTAGTAAGTCAGGGCGAAAAGAACATGACTGACAACATCCATATAGAGCTTGATATGGCAAAGGCTGTAAAAGGCGCAGATATCGTAATTGAATCCATGGCAGAAAACCCTGAAGCCAAGATATCAGTCTATGAACAGATGAAAGATCTACTGGAACCGGATACCATACTTGTTACAAATTCATCAACACTTCTTCCAAGCATGTTTGCTGAGCACACAGGAAGGCCTGAGAAGTATCTTTCACTTCATTTTGCCAACACCATATGGAAGAACAATACTGCAGAGATAATGGGACATCCCGGAACAAATCCGGAAATTTACAACAAAGTTGTTGAATTTGCTTCCGAGATCAACATGGTTCCACTGCAGCTACATAAGGAACAGCCGGGTTATATCCTTAATTCCATGCTTGTTCCGCTTCTTACATCTGCACAGACTCTTTGGGCAAAAGAGGTTGCTGATCCCGAGACAATAGACCTTACCTGGAGACTTGCTACCGGCGCTCCCAAAGGACCTTTTGAGATCCTAGATATCGTAGGACTTGAGACGGCGTACAACATCAACCAGATGAAGCCTGAAGCAAAGGATGAGTCCTCTGTTACATATAAGATTGGTAAGCTCCTAAAAGAGAAGATTGATAAGGGTGAGACAGGAATAAATGCCGGAAAAGGCTTTTATGATTACAATAAATAAGCGTATAGTCACGGCCTTTGATCCATGAGAGGGTCAGGCATAAGGAGCAGCCATGAAGGAACAGATCCGGAAAGCGTTTCTGAAGAAACCGAAAAGAACACTCCCGAAGGAGAGGTTGCCAGCGAATATATGAAGAACCTTCTTGAAGGCGGATCAGTTTACCTCGAATATGACTCCGAGCAGACGGATACCTACGGCCGGACTCTGTGCTATGTTTACCTTCATGATAAGGAAACAATGGTAAACGAGCTTCTTGTAAGGAATGGCTATGCCAGGACTCTTACAATTAAACCAAACACAAAATACCGGGAAAGGCTGTATGCAGCGGAGGTCTCTGGTTACATAGATAAAGCTGCAGTCAATGGATTGCTGCGCTCGCTGAGGCATCATTGACAGCATCATTATTCTATGTAAGCTGGCACCCAAGGCAGCAATGGCTGCCCTTGTCACACAAGACGCAACCAAAACCAATGTAACGCATGGTTATTTCATTCCGATGATATTTGGCCAGTATCACCCGATGCTAACATTATTTCACTTTCATATTCTAAGGGCGTATCTTTTGACGATACGCTCTTTTTATATGATCAAAAACGGTAATAAAAAAACATCATTCTATAAACGAGATACCATTTGTATTATTTAAATAAAAGTGCTACAATTAATATCACTAAGTGCAACACACTTATACAGTACATATCGAGACAGTTATTTAATGCAACAGAGTAAAATTGTAATGTTGAGGGGCATATGATGATATTCGACAGTATTAACGTAGCTAAAAGGGGTATTACTTCATAATATAAAGCACTATCAAAATGATACGTATTATAGCATCCGAAGAACATGCTATAGACGTGTTATTTTGATAGTGCTTTTTGTATAAAAATAAGATAGCCTTTCGGAATTGAAGGGCATTTAGACCATAAATAGAGGGGATTCGCCCCTAATGAACATTGTAAAGTAAATACTATCCCCAAAAGAAAGATGAAAGCGATGATTCTGTGATATATGCCCTAAAAAAGGCGTACTTTAACACAGCACCTGTTTTAAATGACTTTTTTGATCAGTGTGGTAGAATATTATCAGTTGATCAACTAAACATCAGGCGGCTTGAGCGAATATATCTTTGATAGGGTTATCGGATTGAACTTTGCCCCAAGCATCAAGATGTTGGCACATCATGATGCAATAGAGGCGGCAGTACCACATCTTTGTAGATTGGTGCCTGCCGTTTTCTAATTGGTACTCAATCCTTTCTCGCTTATTGCATCTTTCTGAAGAAGTACGCTTGTTGTATTCTAACTTCCATTCTTTTGAATCTCTTGCCGGAACAGTAAATATACGAGGATTTTCCTTTGTGGGGACATGGACTACAAGTCCATAGTCAGAGTCGGAACACTTATAATCACAGTGTATGCCGTCACAATGATAGCAGTTAGGGCATCTGAACTTGTATCGCATCTTTGATTTTTCGTAGCCATCACGGATCATTTTTAGTCCGGCTTGGCAAACAGGAATGCCATCTTTGCCAATGGTGTAGGTATTCCGGTACTTGAAATTCAGACCTCCTCGTTCATTGAAGTCGATGATTGCGGCAATGGAGTTTTCCTGACTAAACTTGTATATAGCCATAACATCGTGTGCTGAATCAAGTAGAGCTTCTATGACATTTGCTTCTTTGAGAAACGCTTTCATAGCATGGTAGGTATAGCATAAACCAAAGGAATCGTGCATAGATGCTCTGTTAAGAATAGGAAATACTGGGAGGTCATTTTCAGAATCCGCGGCTGTGAACATGTACATATCATATCCATAGTAGAACAAGTGCCTTGAAGAATCATAGTCACAGTCAGTACCTGGTTGGGAATACTAGCGATTGCAGGAACAGTTTCTGTACTTGCAATTACAAAGCTTCCGATATCTGTTTCTGACTGAATCATGCTATCAACGTTTAAAAATAATTACGTTATGCTAAACAAGTTGCTTTCTTAAAGTAGTTCACAAATTGGTAAACAATGAGGATAAATATCATCAAACTTAGAACTTTTATAAATCAAAACTTCATACAAAATGACCCAGCAATATTGGAGGAAATCCAAAGGCAATACAGAATAAAAGGCCGACCTGAAAGTGTTTTAGGCCGCGGAAAACTCGTATTTGGGATTTATTTGAATAATAAGCTTTTTAACGGCAATAGAAAAAATAGACCTGAAAAACTACGCGAGAACCTAGTATTTCCAGAATCGCAGTGTAATCAAAAGATATCAGAAGCAGAATGGATGTCTAAAATATCAAAAGCAGATGTTATTGTATTTGACGCATGGAATGTTCTTATTCAACCTTTGGTAACTGATTCAGAGCTATATGCATATTCGGAAGTCGTGACGGCTTGTACTGGACTGCAAGCGTGCATGCTAAATAAACAGCAGATAACTGATGAAGCATTTAAAACGATTCAAAGGCTTCGAAGTGAACTTGTAATTGATAATGAGTTTATGCATGTCATATACAATGAAGCAATATCACAAAAGAAAACAGTATTTATTGTAGATAATATTGAAAACATTAGCAAAATCGTAACAAGGGAAGCCCTAAAACGCTTTAATTATTCAGCAAAGTTGATTGGAATAGGGAGTATTCCTAAAGATAATTCACTATATATAACAACATATGCAGATGATAGTTATAAATCTGTATATGAGTTGGGGAAACCATATAGACCGTGGATAAAAAATAATATAGTTACGGATATATATGATAACATCGTAAATCTTCACCTTCATGGTTCCAATAAAGAATATGCCATGTTCTATGAGTATGGCTATTTATGTGGTGGCATCCTTACCGCAGGCTATTGTCAATATCTTAATAGATTAGCAAAGGAAGACGACATAGACAAAATAATATTTGTAGCGAGAGATTGCTGTATTATCCAAAAAGTATACAACAAATTCTTTGAAGAGTTTGACAATTCATACCTTATAACATCTAGATTTTCGGCTGTGGAAATGTTGTTTAATACCAATCCAATGGAATATATTAACGAGAACATTCGAACAAGGATGTGGCGAAAGAAATCCGACAACACCATAGGCAGGATTTTGAAAGAATGTGGTATTGAATGTGTTGAAAAATATCTCAGCCAAAATGGAATAAAAGCTAATGAGAACCTCGATGATAGCAATATAAAAGATTTAACAGATATAATACTAGAGCATAAAGAAGAGATTGCTAGAACTTTTGCTGATAGTACTAGCGCAGGATGTAAGTACATAAGAGAAATGATTGGAACAGCTAAAAAAATAGCGGTAGTAGATATTGGCTGGCGTGGAAAATCATTCTTATACATAAAGAAATTACTGGAAGAACAGCTAAAATGGGATGGCAAAGCAATAGGGGTTCTTATAGGGGCAAGTGATAACCCAGCTACACAGGATCATATACGGCAAAGAAACATTAAGGCTTTTGCGTTTGAGGATACCAATAGTAGAAATTGTAGCCAGTATAGCAATATTCCATGGGACGAGGATGAGGTTTTGTGTATAGAAGCATTATTCTCATCTGAAGCAGATACGCTTCTTAGATATTCGGAAAAAGAAGATGGAACTATTGGATTTATATATGGAAGGAAAAATGAAAACATTCAAATAATAAGGCAAGTACATCAAGGCATTATAGATTTTTGTGATGAGTTTGTTCCGATGATTCAAAAATATGGATTAACTGTTACTGCAAAAGATGCCTATACTCCCCTTGATAGTGCTATGAGAAATAAAAAGCTTAAGAAATTATTACGTGACATGTATAAGGAACTTCCGGGAGCGATGAATGGTTTCTAATAAAGTCATATATAACGCATTAAATAAAGATAATCATAAAAGAATAAATATAGATGATGTAGTTGCTATGGTAAGTATGTACAGGTTGGTTTCTTTTGATATCTTTGACACAATGATATTCAGAAAGGTAAAAAAGCCAACAGATATTTTTAATAAGGTAGAGGAAGCCATTGGACAAAAAGGCTTTGCTAATGCACGAATTCAAGCAGAAAGAAAAGCCAGAACGGTTCATAGTGCATCTGAAGAAATAACGTTTAATCAAATATATGAAGAAATCGATGATGATTATGTTGGCATATGGGAAGAAGAACTGAAGGCTGAAGAAAAATATACTTATGCTAATGAATGTATAAAAAAGATATATGAATACGCATACGCAAACAATAACGTGGCTATTTGCTCAGATATGTATCTTCCTAAAGATTACTTGGCAAACTTACTGGAAAAAAAGGGATATGTAGGAATAGAAAAGCTATATGTTTCAGCAGAGCATATGCGCACCAAAGCAACTGGGAGATTGTTTAAATACATGATTTCTGATAATAAACTAAAGGCGGATGAAATACTTCATATAGGCGACAATCTTCAAAGCGATGGGAAGGCCGCAGACCTTGGAATGGATTTTATTCATTTTATTGATGGACAAATGTTTTACGTAAAGAGGAAGCAATAGACGTGTATGAAATATTTGAAAAAAAGCGGATAGGGATTTATGTCATATTAGACGAAAATGGAATTATAGACAATTATAATTGTGTTTTCTTAAAAGCCATTAGGCAATGTATGACAGAGTTGTATGTAGTTACAGTGCAAGAAATGGAACAGTCTAACAGAAAAAAATTATTGCATTTCTGTGACGACATAGTGACTGTTCCTGATTTTAAGTCGTGTAGTTTTTATTTATACAAGAAAGCAATAGAAAAAATACAATATGTTGAAATAGAACAGTTTGATGAGCTAACACTTATAGATTCATCAATTATGGGACCGGTAAACTCCTTTGGCGATATGTTTGAAGAAATGGAACAAAAGGATGTGGATGCTTGGGGAATAACTAAAGCATACGCAGAAAGTCCAGACAATGATATAAAGACTGAATACATACAAGGCTATTTTTTGAATATAAATAAAAGAATGCTTATAGATGATGCATTCAAAGCATATTGGAAAAGGAACTTTGATAAATGCGAGGATTATTCAGAAGATTTTTATAATTATATAAAAGAATGTGAATTTGTATTTGAGACATATGTTAGTACTGATGATATACAAAATAATTCACCCAATCCGCTCCTATTTGACACTTATGAACTAGTATGCAATAGAAGATGCCCAGTGTTCTATAAAAAGATGTTCTCTTGGGATTACTCAGAGATTCTGGATAATTCAGCAGGCTACAGAAGCCGCAGGTTTTTTGACTATCTGAAAGAAAGTGAAAGATATGATGTAGATATAATTTGGGAGACGATATTAAGAACAGAACATCAAGAAGAAATTGTAAGAAATCTCAGCTTGACATACGTTGTGGATGAGCAATGCGAAACTGAAAGAAAAGAGAATTCAACATCCCCCAAAATAGGCAATGTCGCTTTGATTATGCACTTATATTATGAAGATATGATAGAAGGGATGTTGAAATATGCTGAAAACATGCCAGAAGATTCGGATATATATATTACGGTTGTTAATCGCGTTATGCATGATAAAGTGTTATTTCTCTTAAAGCGTATTTCTTCACTTAGACAAAGAACAGACATAAGAATAATTCAGAACAGGGGACGCGATATCAGCAGTCTTCTCATAGGAGTAAAAGATGTAGTTCATAAATACGATCTGGTTCTTTTTATTCATGATAAGAGAACTCCACAAATAAATAAAATGTGTGTTGGTGAAGATTTCGGTAAGATTTGTTATGAAAATCTTATTCCTACGAAAGATTATGTAAAAAATGTCATTGCATTATTTGAACGAAACCAAAGATTGGGGCTGCTTATTCCGCCATTTCCTTCTTTTGGAGTCTTGTTCATATTGTCTGGAAATGAATGGGGACCAAACTTTGAGAATACGCTTCAACTAAGTCATGAACTTGGATTGCATGTTCCAATGGCGCTAGATAAGAGGGCCATGGCACCATATGGGACGTGTTTTTGGTTTAGGCCGCAGGCGTTGAAGAAGCTATTTGAAAGAGATTGGGAATATGCTGACTTTCCATCGGAACCCAACAAAATAGATGGAACGATACTTCATGCTGTTGAAAGAATATACCCATATGTAGTTCAGGATGCAGGATATTATATGGGATTTATTATGAGTAAACTTTTCGCCGGAGTAGAATATCAAAAACTTGATTATTACCTAGATGAATATAATAAGAGATTATTTAGATTATTTGAAATCAATAATTTTAGAAGCATGTTGTTTATGTCAGACGAGTATATCAAGCATGAGAAGAGTAGAAATATTTCCCGAGAACATATCAAAAGCATCGATTATATTATAAAAGATTGGCTACATGACAATATGACTTCGGGTTCATTTAACAGAGTTATAAATATAAAGCGCAAACTATTTGGACCTCATGAGGAATATGACAGTAACAGAGATAAACGATATCAGTAATACTACAATTAAAAAGAGGAGCTTATAAGCATAATGACTATTGATCATTCAAACGCTAAGAGAGTTGGTATTTTCTTTGTTTATGATAAAGAAGGAATTATTGATGATTATATTATCGTTTTACTTAATTCGTTAAAGAGTAATTTTACAAGACTCATAGTGGTTGTAAATGGAATCCTTGGGCCATCGGGTAGAAAAAAACTAAGTGTACTGACAAATGAAATCATTGTAAGGGAAAATGTTGGCTATGATTCCTGGGCATATAAAACAGGCCTTGAGTATATTGGATGGGAAAACCTCATGGAATATGATGAAATGATCATGTTCAATTTTACTATAATGGGACCAGTTAATTCTTTTGACGATATGTTTGAAGAAATGGATTCTCAAGATTTGGATTTTTGGGGAATTACTAAATACTATGGTGTGCCATGGGATCCTTTTGGGTGTATTAAATATGGATATTTACCAGATCACTTACAATTACACTTTATTGCTATAAGGAAAACAATGTTTTCTGATAATGCCTTTATAAGATATTGGAGTGAATTGCCGCCAATAAATAGTTATGACGAAGCAGTGGGAAAACATGAGGCCATATTTACTAAGACATTTGCAGACATGGGATTTACTTGGGATTCATATGTAAAAACAGATGACATAAAAAAACACGATACATATCCTATTATGTTTAATACAATTGAGCTTGTCAAGAATAGAAAATGCCCAATTTTTAAAAGAAGAATGTTCATTCATGACTATGATAATGTTCTAAGGAATTCATTGGGTAATATGCCTAGTGAGTTTATTGCCTTCTTGAAACAGTATGACTTGTATGATGTCAACTTAATAGTAGATAACATTCTCAGGACAGGACATCAAGAGGATTTTGTAAGAAATTTAAATCTGAATTATGTTCTAAGTTCACATGATAGCAAAGCTGTTGATAGAGGCGCTGTGCACACTGTTATGGTGATACATATATATTATAGCGACATGATTGAACTTATGTTGAATTATGCAGAGTATATGCCAGAGGATGCGGATATTTATATTACTGTGGTAAATTCCTCCACATATGACGAAGTCGCAGAAAAGCTTGCTCTTAGAGAATCTCTCAAAGGTCGGACTGACATTAGAATAATCGAGAATAGGGGTAGAGATGTCAGCAGTGTTCTGGTAGGAGTAAAGGATGTGATAATGAATTATGATATTGCATGCTTTATACATGATAAAAAAACGCCACAGATGAGTTTTGCATCTATTGGGGAGGGCTTTGCCAATATTTGCTATGGTAATATTGTCTATTCAAAAGACTATGTCAATAATGTGATTCGCTTATTCTATGAAAATAAAAGGCTTGGAATAGCAGTGAATCCATATCCCGTCCATGCTGATTTCTTTGGTGGATTGGGAAATGAGTGGACACAAAGTTATGAAGTCACCCAAGAACTTTATCAAAAATTGAAATTGACTGTTCCTATTAGTAGGGACAAAAAAGTAATTGCTCCATATGGCACTTGTTTTTGGTTTAGGCCGCAGGCGATGAAGATTCTCTATGATCAGGAATGGGATTATGATGATTTTCCCAAGGAGCCAAACAAGTATGATGGAACTATTTTACACGCAGTCGAACGAATTTATCCATTAGTGGTACAACAAAATGGTTATTATCCTGCAATTATTATGTCTGATTATTATGCTGGGTTGGAATATGCTGAATTGGAATATTATTTAAGGCACTACAATAAAAAAATATTTGAAAAGTTTGGAACAGACTATTTCGATAGGGAATTAATAAAAATTAGCCAAATACAATCCGATGATATGGGCGGTTATGTTAAAGAGAAAATACCAGAAGAGCAAGAATCACAAAAAAAAGATAGTACTCCAGCAGGACCAACTTGGAAAAGGACAATATACTGGATTTTGTTTGATCATGAAATGCTTAAGTGGAAAATTAGGCATAAATTTGAGAAAAAGGAAGCATAATGTAGGACGAATTATTTATTAATTTGGAGCTGGTTTATATATGGCAGAGATTAAATATATTGGCGGTGTAAAGATTATAAACTTAAGTGATGAAAATGAAGAAATTTATAATGAGGGCGATGATGTTGAACAAAAAGTATTAGCAACAGTTATGGGCAGCACAAGCTATGATGTGCACGTGAATGAACTCAATAAAGATTCTAGATGGCCAGTGCTTTATGAACTGTCAAAACGCCGTCAAATGATTGTCGAGCCAATGAACATAACTTCGGAGGAATATGTATTGGAGGTTGGTGCAGGAATGGGAGCGATAACTGGTGCTCTCGCTAAAAGAGCAAAACATGTCGATTGCATCGAACTTTCTGAACGTAGGAGCATGGCTAATGCATATAGAAACCGAGAATATGAGAATATCACGATTACTGTAGCAAATTTTGAAAACGTTGAAATAGAAAAAGAGTATGATGTCATTATTTTGAATGGTGTTTTGGAATATGCAACTTTATATATCCATTCAAAGAGACCATATGAAGATTTTTTGAATAAACTATTTCTTATGTTGAAGAAAAGTGGGCGCATATACATAGCAATTGAAAATAAGTTAGGAATTAAATATCTGGCTGGATGTGTTGAAGATCATCTGGGAAGCTTTTATTCTGGGGTAGAAAACTATCAGGGGAGCGTTCCGGCAAGAACATTTACAAAATCGCAACTAACAAAATTGCTATTTGACGCTGGGTATAAGGACATATTCTTTTATTATCCTTTTCCCGATTATAAATTACCTACGGAAATATATAGCGACGAATATATGCCTAATGAAGATAGTAATCTAAGGGCTTTTGAAAATTATGATAGTGATAGAGTCGTCATATTCGATGAGGAAAAGGCTTATGAGGGTATGATAGGAACAGATGAGATGAAAGTGCTGTTTAACTCCTTTTTGGTAGAGGCGGTAAAAAAATGAAAGTCCTATATGTTAAAGTGTCGGAAAGAAAAAAAGCAAATAGTATAATCACAAAAATTATAGAAGAAAATGGTAAAAGATATGTGATTAAAAGTGCTATGTACGAGGAAGGCGCAAGACATATTGAAAACATTGTTGATAATGCTGATACGCTTAGATATCTCTATTCCAGACAATATTCTTTAAGCAAAATTATAGATTATGATAGAAAGCGAAAGGAAGTTAAGCTGGAGTACTTGGATGCAGAGCCTCTATCATATCAGTATCGTGATTGCATAAAAAGGCAAAATGTAGCTGCTTTAATTGAGCTTATTGATGAACATAAGCAACTGCTAAGAGTAAGTGAAGATAATATCTGCTTATTTCATGAAACTGATCTAAGCAGAAAAGTTTTTGGTGATATGTCGTTTTTCGAAGGTGCACCTGCTCTAAAAATAACTAATTGGGAAGCAACTCCTAAAAACATCTATAAAATTAATAATACTTATGTGTTTACAGATTATGAATGGGTATTCGATTTTCCAATCCCCATTGATGTAGTTTATTATCATATATTTATTAACGCATGCTATACGACTTTTTTAGGTATGAATGACTTTTTTCCAAAGGAAAAGATGATGGGGCATTTGCGAATATGCGAAGAAAGTGAGAATGCGTGGAACAATTTTTATATAAACTACTACAGTACTTTTGGTGAATGGGTTGATTATAGTAGATATAAAAAAAATTCAATAACGTTAGAAGCATTATTGCACTTGCCAGAGGAAAACAGAGCACAAAATAAGTACATAGAGAATCTTAAGCAAGGCTGGGAAACGGATAATAAAAAATTGAATGAAGAAATAACAAAAGGGCAGGAATTAAGCTTGCAGGTGGATTCTCTTAAGAAAGAATGTACTGAAATGAAAATAATAAATGAGAATCTTTTTAAAACAAATAGCGAATACAAGAATTATATTGATATCTTAGAAAAAAGGTTAAGATATTTATCTTGATTTTTACTTTGATTATAGGGGGGTAACTAGTATTAATGGCAAGTTTGAAGCGTATCATCAAGAAATTTTGGGGGTGTTGGAAGGATAAGTTCATCATAATATATGGTTTTCTTATTGTGATGTTCTTGCCTATCATTTTAATAAATAAAGTACCAGGGAAAATATCGATGCTTGAAAACAGATATTTAGCATCGTTTCCTGAAATGTATGATGCTTCGGGAAAATATAATGGCAATATATTTCAAGATGGGTTAGAGGAATGGATAGATGACAATATTGGATTGCGAGATACATGGGTCAGAATTCATGCAAATGTTTTGTGGAAACTATTTAGTATATCAGCCAGTAATCAGGTGAAGGTAGGCAGAGAGGGCTGGTTTTTTTACAACAACAATAACAACTTAGAAATAGCAGAGGGGACATATCCGCTTTCGGAAGAAAATCTTTATGATATTGATACACTTCAAACGCAGATAACGGATCGGTTGGAGAAAATGGGGGTTAAGTATGTTCTTATTTTACCACCAAGTAAGATTTCTGTTTATCCGGAGATGTATCATGAAGAACTTGGAATAATAGATACACCGGATGATATGATATATGATTCACTAATACAAAACACCGATGTTAATGCTATAAATTTAAAAACAGTCCTTGTAGATAATAAGAATACTGAACAGTTATATTTTAAAACGGACACTCATTGGAATCCAAAGGGAGCTTACGTTGGATTCAATTATATAATTGGCGAATTAAAAGAAATGGGACTTTTAGATGATTCGGTTCCGGATATAAGTGTTAGATGGTATGACACATCCCACCAAGGGGAGTTTGGAAAAATGATGGGAGATGAGGATCTGCTTGGAATTGAGAATATGCAAGATCTTGAGATAGACAATGCAAGAGCAGTTGAACTTACAGAAGGTGATTACTATGAAAGTATCATCAATGAATATCAGAATGACGGATATAATCTAGAACAAGAAACTTTACACGTTTTTACTAATGATTCACCGGAGGTGGATCAGAGGACAGTAGTTATGTTTGGAGATTCGATGTTTGCAGGTTGGAATCTTCCACAATTGTTCGCAGAGAAATACAAGACATTTATTTTTGTGTGGTCACATCGTATTGATGAAGATTTTGTTTTAAATGTTGGAGCAGATTTAGTTTTATGCGATTGCGGAGAACGTTTTACAAATAGTTTTCTTAATAACTATGAGACTTACTCAAAACTATTATATGAACCGATGCAGAATCCGTTTGGCAGTTTTGTGTCTAGTAATTACTTAGACGCCATTACTATGGGAGATAATGTCGAGATTACTTATATTAATAATGGGACTGACACTTGGACACGAGGGAAACAGGTACGTCTTGGAATATTTGCAGATGGTCGTGATACTGGAATAAGAGCATATATTAAATATGACGCGGAAATAAAGCAGGGAGATTCCTACACTTTTGTAATAAGTGGTGACAACCTTAGTCGCCTGCAGGACTTAGATTCAGAGGATATATCTAGTACACTTATGCAGGAAGGAATAACTTATTTTGGGGAAATGAGGAAGCTTAATTACTAAGGGGCAAATATTATGGTTTTTTCTTCTACAATATTTATTTTTTTATTTTTACCGATATGTCTTACAGGTTATTATCTAATAAATCCTAAATATCAGAATGTATTTCTTTTGATAATGAGCCTTCTGTTTTATGCATGGGGTGAGCCACAATTTGTATTGGTTTTAATAATTTCAATTTTTTTAAATTATTGGTTTGCTATTTTTATAAGCAAAAACATGAATAGTCCAATTAAGAATATATTTGTTGTTCTGATGCTTGTATATAATTTGGGAGTATTGTTTGTATTCAAATATTTGAACTTTGCAATTGGTAGCATAAACACAATTACTGGTGCCAGACTGATGATTCCAGGGATTGCATTACCTATTGGTATTAGTTTTTTTACATTTCAGGCAATATCATATGTACTTGATGTTGCTTTCGGAAAGGTTAAAGAACAGAAAAATATTTTGAATCTCGCATTATATATAGCCTTCTTTCCGCAGCTTATAGCAGGACCTATTGTACGATATAACTCAATAGAGGAACAAATCAACAATAGGGCGTCAACACGGGAACTATTTGCAGAAGGCGTTAAAAGGTTTGTAGTAGGTCTAAGTAAAAAAATAATTTTATCAAACATGATTGCTACTTTATCCGATACAGTATTTGCTATGCAATATGAACAGCGTACTATTTTGATGGCATGGATGGGGGTAATTGCATATTGCTTGCAATTATATTTTGACTTTTCTGGTTATTCTGACATGGCAATTGGCCTTGGCAAGATGTTTGGCTTTTCTTTTGAAGAAAACTTCAATTATCCATACATTTCTAAATCGATAGTTGAATACTGGAGTAGGTGGCATATATCATTGGGGCAGTGGCTACGCGATTACCTTTATACTCCGGTATTTAGATCCGTGATAGATAAAAAGAATATCATAACTAAAAACAAGATTGGCTTGGCAGGGGCTGATTTAACGGCTTTGTTTATTACTTGGATATTTGCAGGCATATGGCATGGTGCGGGGTGGAACTATATTTTATATGGATTATATTATTTTGCATTCATTGCACTGGAACGACAGATAGAGTCATATCAGAAAAGGCGTCGAAAACGACTCAAAATAAAGAAAAAGGTAAATGACACAGTATTCCAATCTGTGTTGAAACATCTATATACATTGTTTGTAGTCTGTTTTGGCCAATTATTATTTAAATCATCTAGCGTTCATGATGCTCTATATAGCATAAAAGCAATGTTTGGCGGATATGGGAATAGCATATTAGATATTCAGACTGTAAGAGTACTAAGAGAATATAGAATTCTTCTTCCTTTATGTATTATCTTATGCACGCCAATTATTCAAGCATTATCGACACAAGTAAGGAAAAAATTGTACAGGTATAATGTTATTTCATGCTTGAATGTTGTGTCACAGCTTATATATATTGCACTTTTTATAGTTGCAGTGTCATACACAGTGACTAGTACATATAACCCATTTATATATTTTAATTTCTAGTTCTTTTAGAGAGGGTTTAAGTGAAAAAATATTTAATAACTGTTTTTTTTATATTAGCTTTGTACTCATTATCTATATTTAACATTAAATCGCTGACTATTGCTTTCAAAACTGCATATACTGAAAGTAATACGTTGTCGGAAGTCAAAAGTGTAAATCAAGGTATGGAAACTTTGATAAACGATGGGCTTAACGTTAATTTGAAACATTGCATATGGGATGTTTATGGTATAGTATGCAAAGCCTTAAATCTAAAGATAATCGGAGATTTTGATATCGTCCTAAAAAAAGGTTCATATTTAGTAGGAAAGGAGTCTTATACGGAAGAAAACCTGCAAACAGAACCATTTATAAGCGAGATGGAAATTCTTTCTTCTGAAACAAAGAAAAGGGGTATTGATCTTTTATATATTGATATTCCGGTAAGAAATGCATGGTATGATGGGTGCTGTACGGAGGTAGTGAATGCATTATCAGATTTAGGAATTGAAACCATTTCGTTAACAAATATAATTCCAAAAGCAAGTTATAATGATTACTTCTATAGGACAGATGGACATATTACTACGGAATCGGCATGGAAGATAGTTGAATATCTTACAAAAAAGTATGGAATATATGATGAATATAAGATGAATTTAGATAATTATGAAGTCGTTTATAATAGCTTTTGTGGAAGTAGTGGACGATTGATTGGTAAATATAATGTCAAATTAGATACATTTGTTAGATATATACCAAAATATGAAACGTGGTTTTCTTATGGAAAAAGGGAATATCAGTATAATTCGCTTGAAGGTGGATATACTGACACTATTATGTCTAAAATGAGTCCTTATGATGGTAATTGTTATTGCTACTATATAACTGATTATCTTGACTATGGAGAAGGGTTAGTATCTTGTGATAACAAACTTGTTGATAATGACATGAATGTACTAGTTATAGGCACTTCGCAAGGGTTTCAAGTTGCAGCATATCTATCTTTATTTTGTGATAAACTGACTTTTTTAGATCCAAGATATGGCGGCGTAACAGCGTTGTTAACAGGAGATTATGATAAAGTGCTAGTCATAAATGGAGGGTCACATTATATGAATGCGGAATTTTCACGATATACTTATCCCAATGGTAAAGCTGATATTATAAGCACGCATGCCGATAGTACGAATTCTAATTTAGTAGTTACAGTAAAAAATGTTGGGGAAGGAGTATGGAATGAAAAAAATCAGGTAAGATTAGTCCTATATAAAGATGGGAAAGATACCGGAATGAGATATTTTATAAAGGATGGGGAAAATATTGAATCTGGGGATAATTATGATTTTGTTGTTCCAATAATGGACTTTTTTAGAGGAGACGGAACATATTCTGTCGGTGTAATACAAGAAGGAGTTAAATATTATGATAACCCTAAAGAGGTAATGACTTTAAAAAATGGGGAGGAGTCTTCTTAATGGTTTTTTCGTCATCGGTTTTTATGCTGATGTTTTTGCCGATATGTCTTGTTGGTTATTATTTGTTGAAGCAGCGTAAATATAAAAATGCATTTCTGCTTGTAATGAGTCTCTTGTTCTATGCCTGGGGTGAGCCTAGATTTGCCATCCTTATGGTGATATCTATATTGGTTAATTATACTTTAGCCATAATTATAGCGTTTAAGCATGAGAAGAATGAAAAACCTCGTGAAGTGCTGATAGTAGCGATAGTTTGGAATATTGGATTATTATTCGTTTTTAAATATCTCTCATTTGTTCTAGAAAATTTAAACAAAGTTATACCTAATGTGCCCATAATCAGTATTTCGCTTCCTATAGGAATCTCTTTTTTTACATTTCAGGCACTGTCATATGTAATAGATGTTTACAGAAAGAAGTGCAAGGTACAGACATCTTTGCTTGACCTTGCTTTGTATATTGCTTTTTTTCCACAATTGGTTGCGGGACCTATTGTAATGTACGGTACTATAGAAAAGCAGTTGCGTGAGCGTAAGGAAAGTCTTGAAATGTTTTCTGATGGTGTAAAGCGCTTTATTATCGGATTGGTTAAGAAATCAATATTAGCCAATGAATTTGCTGTTATTTCAGATAGAGTATTTACGAAGGGAACAACACTATCACTTATAACGGCATGGATTGGAATTATATGCTATACATTTCAAATTTATTATGACTTCTCTGGCTATTCGGACATGGCTATAGGACTAGGCAAAATGTTTGGATTTGAATTTCTTGAAAACTTCAATTATCCTTACGTGTCAAAAAGTATTAGAGAATACTGGAGAAGATGGCATATTTCTTTGGGGGCTTGGTTTAAGGAATATGTATATTATCCTGTATTGACCTCCAAATGGCTTGCCAATACTAATCAAGTAATAAAAAAACGATTTGGAAGAAATGCTGTAAAGAAGACATCCGTAATTATTCCTTTATTAATAACATGGATGGCTACGGGAATATGGCATGGTGCTTCGTGGAATTACATAATTTGGGGGGTTTACTACAGTTTAATCATCATAGGTGAAAACGTTTTTTGGGGTAAAAGTTTAGAAAAGAAACCTCATATTGTTCAGTATTTCTATGTGTTTACTATCTTAATTTTGGCCAGAGTTATGGTTAAGACTAATAGTTTATCAGAGTTTATAAATTATATTAGTGCTTTATTGTCTATTCGATATGGAGTAGCGGATCCGCTTGGTGTAATAATGTGGCAGTCGCACTTTATTTTAATTCTTCTTGGTGCAGTGTTTTCTGCTCCAACCGTACCTTTTATGCGAGGGAAGATTATGGCTTCTTCATTTGGGAAAAGCATATTGGAGTATTTAGAACCACTTGTTTACTTTTTGATGTTTATATGCGCAATGTCATTTATTTTGAACGGATCATATAATCCATTCATATATTTTAATTTTTAGAGATCATATAAAACAAAAGGAGATGATATTAAATTATGAGAAGAATCTTGGTTACTGGTGGAGCTGGGTTTATTGGAACAGAGATTGTAAAAAAATTATCTAATAATAAGAATAACCAAATTACTGTTTTGGATATTATGTCCCCTCAGATACATGGCAATGATTATGAGCAATCATATTTGTATAACACAATTAAAGATAAGTGCCATTTTATTAAAGGCGATGTATGTGATTACGAAGTAATGTATTCTGCTGTAAAAAATGCAGATTACATTATCCACCTTGCAGCTGAAACGGGTACTGGGCAATCCATGTATCAGATTAATAACTATAATAATACGAATATCATGGGTACCTCCAATCTTCTTCAGGTCATTTCCTCTCTAGGTAAAGAGTGTGAGGTAAAGAAGATTGTGCTTTCTTCTTCAAGGTCTGTTTATGGAGAAGGAAAGTATGAATGCCCTAATTGTGGGGTAGTATATCCCAAGGCTAGAGACCGGGGAAGAATGCTAGCTAAAGATTTTGCATTATATTGCGCCACTTGCGGTGAAAGGCTGAAATTAGTGCCTACTACAGAAGATAGTGTTTGTAGGCCGAGTTCTCTTTATGCATTCACAAAACTTTCTCAGGAGATGATGCTGCAGACAATGTGTCCAGCATTAGGTATAGATTATACTATTTTTCGTTTCCAAAATGTGTATGGAGTTGGGCAATCACTTAAGAATCCCTACACAGGAATTTTATCAGTTTTTTCAACACTTATGCTGGAAAACAAACCAGTTAACATTTTTGAAGATGGGAAAGAAAGTAGAGATTTTATCAACGTTATGGATGTTGCAGATGCTGTTATTAAATCACTTGATGTTCCGGAAAGTAATGGTGAGATTATAAATCTTGGAAGTGGGGTAAATACAAGTGTTATTGAAATAGCAGAAATTTTGAAGAAAAGTTATGAGAGTACTAGTGAAATAAATATAAGCGGGGACTTTCGATTAGGAGATATTGCACATAATAAGGCAGATATAGAAAAGGCTAAGAATATTCTTGGATTTACAGCTAATGTTCCACTAGAAGAAGGTTTAAACGATTTTTGCAAGTGGGTTCAAGGAGAACAACGTGACAATAGTGGATATGAGAAATCTCTTAAGGAAATGGAAAAGGCAGGATTATTATTGCATGCTAAATAAATACATATTTATTTGATGCTATAGGAAGGATGATGGAACGATGAGAGAGCGAGTATTAAAGCTGTTATTGGAAGAGTATCCCGAGATAGATTTCACTGAATCTGATACGTTGATAGATGATGGAATCCTTGATTCATTAACTATTACAGGAATTATAGCTCTTTTGACTATGGAATTTGGGATAAGTATACCATATGAAGAAATTGTGGAAGATAATTTTAACTCAGTAGAAGCTATGGCAAAAATGGTTGAAAAATTACAAAAATAGGTTGGGGGCTATAGTATGACTGATACACTTGTTAATAGAGTAATTGATTTATCTAGAGAAAAGCCCGAAAAGTTGGCGGTCATATTTAAAGGAGAAGGACTAAGTTTTATCCAGCTTGCAAATAAAGCTGTGGCCGTGTCTCAGGTTTTAAAAGAGCATGGGGTGATGCGAGGAGATAGAGTTTGTTTTAGCGCCATATCCAAGCCGGAAACAATTGTTATTTACCTTGCCATCCATATGATTTTTGCCGTTGCGGTTTTTCTTGATAAGAATGCAACTCCAGAGACTATGTTTGATATATACATGGCATCTAAGAGCAAGCTTCTTTTGACAGATAAACAATTAAAGGAATATGCAGGCAGTTGCAATGTTGCTTCAATAAAGGAATTATTTACAAAGGCAAGTGATAGAAAAGTTTTTAATTTAATGGATTATAAAATTGATCCGAATGAAGAAGAATTAGCAGAAATGCTTTTTACTTCAGGAACGACCGGAAAGCCTAAGGGTGTGATGTTGAGTTATAAAGGTGTGCTAAACATCCTTGAGAATACGATTACAGGAATTGGAATAAAGGATAGTGATGTTATGCTTATGCCTCTTCCTCTTAATCACTCGTTTGCTCTAAGAGTAGTCAGAGCATTTCTTTATCAAGGAGCCACACTGGTGTTGCAGAACGGCTTTACTTTTGCAAAAGCAGTTGAAGATAATGTAACCAAATTCGGCTGCAATAGTATGGCCTGCGTTCCTGCTTCATATGAGGTAATGCGTGGTCAGATGCAGGATATGTTTGCCAAAGTATTGGGACATATGCGCTTTATCGAGTTTAGTGCCGGATCCTTGTCTATTCAGCAGAGAAAGACCATCACTGCGCTGCTCCCGGATGTAACAATCTATAACACCTGGGGAAGCAGTGAGTCCGGTGGGGCTATCTTTTGCAATGTGTCGGAAGTGGTGAAGGATAACGAGTATATTGGAGCATTGGGAAAGCCACTTTTCGGAAAGGTTGATATAAAAATCCTTGATGAAAATGGAAATGAGATATACAGTAGTCCCGAACACCCTGGGCGCATGGCCCTTAAAGGCGATATGCAGATGATGGGATATTGGGATAACGAGGAGGAAACCAACAAGACACTGGTGAACGGCTGGCTTCTTACAGGAGATATGGCATATCTGAAGGACGGATATGTGTTTATGCTTGGAAGAGCTGACAATATCATAAATGTTGGCGGAGAGAAGGTATCTCCTGTCGAAGTTGAAAATATAGCGGGGCAGTGTCCCGGAGTTTTGGAGTGTGCCTGTATCGGTGTCGAGGATCCCCAAGGGGTCCTTGGTCAGGTTCCGGCGTTGTTTGTCGTGGCTGCAACGGGATACGACGAGGATGCTCTTAAGCAGTTTTTTGTGCAGAGAGTTGAAAGATACAAAGTTCCGCAGTGCTTCAGATATATTGATAAGCTTCCTAGAAACAGGATGCAGAAGGTCGACTATAAGGCTATAAGAATGTTATGGGACAAGAAGGATTCTGAAGAGCTAATGAATCCTGTCATCAGGAACATTCTATCAAGGAGGAGTATCAGGAAATTCAGTGATAAAGTGATTTCACGCGATGTTATTGAAATGCTCGTTAAGTGTGGCTATCATGCTCCAAGCGGACATAATATGCAGTCATGGAGATTTACTGTACTGACAAAGAAAAGCGATATTGAAGAATTAAAGCAAAAAACAAGTATGGCTGCCAGTGCAGAAAATGTGTACTTTTATGGATTTGAAAATCCAACAGCGATCATCCTTGTTTCTAACGATGTTAGAAACAAGTATGGCTGCCAGGATGCTTCTTGTGCTGCTGAAAACATCATGCTGGCAGCGACATCACTTGGAATAGGGAGTGTGTGGCTAAATCCACTGATGACACTAAGAGAAGTTTCGCCGGTAAAGGAACTGCTTGATGAATATGCTATTCCGGATAATCACATCGTGTGGGCGATGATTGCTCTTGGGTATCCTGTCAGTGAAGGTGTGGGGCTACAGAAGAATGAGAAGGTTGTGAATTTCATTTAGATGGGATTTGATCCCTTTCTATGATGTGAAAACATCAAAAAAGCTGAGCATTTGTTCTGCGTTATGGGAAGGTTTAATATGTTAACTGACGTCAAAAGTATATGGAAATACAAGGATATGATATACGAGTTAACGCATCGTGAGTTGCGTGGCAAGTACAAGGGCTCAGTATTGGGTTTTTTGTGGACGTATATTAATCCGCTGGCGCAGATGATGGTATATTATTTTGTTTTTTCGCAAATTTTTAGAAGTGGAATTGAACAGTTCCACATATACCTCATAGTGAGTATGTTTCCATGGAATATGTTTGTTGGTGGAGTCATGCAGGGACTTGGATCCATAAGGTATCAAGGTGATCTGGTGAAAAAAGTATATTTCCCAAGACAGATTCTGCCTATGGTTTCCATGACTGTGAACTGCGCCAATATGCTTATTTCTTTTGTGATAATCTATAGCATTTTACTTATTACAGGATGGGGAATTAATCTGAAAATACAGGGATGGCTGATTCTTGTGATAATAATCGAATACTTCTTTTCATTGGGATTGGCACTTCTGTTATCAGCCGTGGAAGTATATTTCAGGGATATAGAGCATATTATTTCAGTGCTGATGATGGTGTGGATGTATGTAACGCCCATGTTCTATAGTCTGGAGGTTATTCCGGAGAAGTTTCTTCCTGCCTTCAGGTTAAATCCCATGCTATATGTCATCGGTATGTATCAGCAGATACTCTATTACAAGGAGGCACCGGATTCATCATACCTAATAATAGCGGCACTTAGTGCGGTTATTTCATTGGTCATCGGATGGATTGTGTTTACCTCGCTTGAAAAAAGATTTGCGGAGGAGCTGTAAATGGAGAGACCTGTGATTATAGATGTGAGCGATGTATATAAGAGTTTCCGAGTCTACTACGACAAGGGTTCCATGTTAAAAGAGCAATTCGTCAATCCTGGAAGATCCAGATATGAAGAGCGAGAGATTCTCAAAGGGATTTCTTTCAAGGTTCATCAGGGTGAAACCGTGGCCCTCATTGGACAGAATGGCTGCGGAAAGTCCACGACTTTAAAGATGATTACAAAGATTCTTTACCCCAATAAAGGCACTGTCACGGTAATTGGAAAAGTATCTAGCCTTATTGAGCTTGGCGCAGGATTCCATCCTGACATGAGTGGGCGAGAAAATATCTATATAAATGCCGCTATACTTGGAATAAAGAAAAAAGCGGTAGATAATCGGATTGACGAGATTATTAGGTTTTCTGAGTTAGAGGAGTTCATAGATAATCCTGTAAGGACTTATTCTTCCGGTATGTATATGCGCCTTGCGTTTTCGGTGGCCATCAACGTGGATGCGGACATCCTTCTTATAGATGAAATTCTTGCTGTTGGAGATCAGGCCTTCCAGGAAAAATGTATGCATAAATTGGATGAGTTAAGACAATCCGGAGTCACGATAGTTTTGGTATCTCATTCTATGAAACAAATCAAGGAAATTGCAGAGAGATGCATTTGGTTAGAAAACGGTCGAATCATTGAAGACGGTGATACAGAAACAGTATGTAATCATTATGAAAATGCCATGGCAAGGCACCGTGAAGAGCGAGATGAGCTTGAGGACGAACAGCGACGTATTAAAGAACCTTCAGCATATTATAATGAGCCAAAAGAACTGCATGGTACTGAAGAAAGCTCATCAGGCAGTAAGAATCGTAGGAAAATTGAAAGAGAACAGCAACGTTTAGAACGGCAGAGGCGTCAGGAGGCTTTTTCTGTAAAATGGAAAGGGGGAGGAACACAGGGAAAAAAAATAGCTGGAGTATGTGCAATCTTTCTTTTTATGATGCTTGCGGCATGTCAGAGCGTTTTCGGCATAAATTATAATGCAGAAAATGAGCTGTCATTACTCACTAGAGAAGTAGGATATCTTTTTTTTATTTTAGGTTCGGTAGGTTTCCCTATGCTATTGATATTATTGGGATTTGATTTATTGGGAAGAGATTATAGTACCAGAGAGAAAATCCATTATTACTATCTAAGAATATTTTTACCTGTTGTTGTCATGTGGGAGATGTGGGTTGTATTATATCAGCTTTTCTTACATATCTGGAATAAAAGAACTATAGATGTAATAGTGTGGCTAAAAGAGGCTATGCTAATAAAATACGTAGATATAGGAAATCTTTGGACAGCACGTTTTTTTATTCTTATGATGCTAGCGACGCCATTTGTGGCAAGAATACTACAGTTGTTTAATGCAAGTACACTCAGGCTAGTGTTAATAGTGCTATGGATCTTTTTGTTTATGTTTCCAGGATTTGATCTATATGGTCAGGCTAATGGAGGCAAGCCAAGTTTTCCATTTTATTCAGGAACAATCTGTTATTTTTATTATTTCTGCGTTGGACATATGATATCAAGATATAGTCAGAGAATACTGAAAGGTAGCAGAGAAGTAATTATTTTTGTTTTAGCCTTTTTTTTAACTATGTTTTCCCAAATTTTTCTCGATTTCCATGGGATAGAATATCTTGTTAAGCCAACGTATTATACCATCTCTGTAATGGCTATTGTAGGAGTTGATATATTAATAAGAATAAAGGTTGATGAAATGTTTCCAAATATTGCGGCTTTGTTAACGACGGCTTTTTCAAGTACAATTGGGATATTTTTTATTTTCGGGCCTTTGCAAATGATTATTAATGGTTACTTGATCAATGGTGGGGTTATACAAGATCATAATAATCTAACCCAACTTATAAGTGGAACCCTAATACAATGGTTGTTAGCAGGATTGATTTCCTTGTTAATCATGTTTGTTTATAAAAAAGTCATGAAATCAGTTACAATGTAACAATGTGTTTTTATCCACCATAACTATTTCTATTGGAGGAAGGAATCGTGTATTCATTTAATGAGTTGAAAAAAGCAGCTAGAAAAACTGCTCCAGATACTATCAAGAAGACGAGAGTCGCAATCTTAGGTAATTGCGCAACGCAGTTTCTGGCGACAGCAATAAGGGGATATGCTAATCTCAATAATATAGGCGTAGAAATATTTGACGCAGATTACAATCAGATTGATGCGCAGCTTCTTGATTTAGCATCTGAAACATATGAATTTAGACCCGATTGTATATTGCTTTATCTGTCAACGGATAAGTTATATGAAGATTTTCTTGATATGCCAATGTCAGAGAAAGCAGGTTTTGCTGATGAGATGATTGGTAAGCTTGAAGGGTACTGGAACATAATTGTTTCAAATGCAGGGTGTAGAATTCTTCAGATGAACTTTACAGATATTCAGGATAATGCGTTGGGGAGTTTTGGTGCTAAAACTGCTAGTTCCTTTGCTTATCAAATAAGAAAACTTAGTTTTTTGTTGGAAGAAAAGATGTCTGCAAGAAGTGATGTCTATCCCATCGACTTATTAGGAATACAGTTACATCTTGGTCAACACAGTTTCTATGATGCGTCGCTATATTATAATGCGAAAATGACAATAGCCATGGATGCGCTTCCATATGTGGCTAAGTCTGTTATCGATGTTATCAAAGCAATGAATGGACAGATTAAGAAGTGTGTAATCTGCGACCTTGACAATACTCTTTGGGGTGGCGTTATAGGCGATGATGGTATGGGCGGCATTGAAATTGGTGAGTTGGGGAGAGGACATGCATTTACAGATCTCCAAAGGTGGCTTAAACAGCTTAAGGAATGCGGAATTATCCTTGCCATATGCAGTAAAAATAACGAAGATACTGCTAAAGAGCCCTTTGAAAAACACGATGAAATGATTCTGCGATTGTCGGATATTTCAGTGTTTGTTGCAAACTGGGATGATAAGGCTTCTAATATACGGCTGATTCAGGAAACCCTCAACATAGGAATGGATTCTATTGTTTTCTTGGATGACAATCCTTTTGAGAGAAATCTTGTAAGGCAGATGATACCAGAAATAACAGTTCCGGAACTTCCTGAAGATCCAGCATTGTATTTGCAGTTTTTGCAGGAGCAAAACTATTTTGAAGTAGCTTCTTTTACCGGAGCAGGATCTGATCGTACAGCACAATACCAGGCTGAGTATGAGAGAAAGAAGCTTGAGCAGACCTTTGAATCTATAGATGACTATTTAAAGAGCCTTGAAATGGTGGGAGAAGCTAAGCCTTTTGAACAGGTAAGATTTGCAAGAATAGCACAGCTGACCCAGAGATCTAATCAGTTTAATCTCAGAACTATTCGATACACAGAGGATGAGATTGAGAAGATTGCTGCTGATGATCACTACCTAACGCTTTATTACACACTTAAGGACAAATTTGGAGATCATGGCCTGGTTTCTGTAGTTATTCTAGAAAAGAAATCTGATAAAGAGCTTTTTGTTGACACTTGGCTTATGAGCTGCAGAGTTCTTAAGCGTGGTATGGAAGAATTTACAGTCAATAAGATAATAGAGACGGCAAAGGCTAGTGGATTTGAGAAACTGTCTGCTGAATATATTCCTACGGCTAAGAATAAAATGGTAAAGGATATATACAAGACATTTGGATTTACTGAAGTGGACGATGGTAAATACGAAATTACCATAGCTGATTATAAGCCTAGAGATGTATATATCAAGGAAAGTGAATAATAGAAAAACGATTATTTAGAGCGTTTAGTTTATTGCGAAAAATAATGATAGAAAGAAGGAAGAATAAATGAGTAGAGAAGAGATTTTAAGTCAGGTACAGGATATACTTCGTGATGAATTTGAAGATGACGAACTTGTAGTTACTGAAGCTACAACAGCTCATGATGTTAAAGATTGGGATTCACTTGCACATCTAAGCTTGATACATGAGATTGAGGGACATTTTGGAATCAAGTTTACTATGGGAGAAATTCAAGGGTTCAAAAATGTTGGTGAAATGATGAATTCTATAGAAAAACATCTTCTAAAGTAATGTAGTACTTGATTTTAATGAAATTGATATACTGCGCATAGTGTTTTTAGAGTTTCTCCAAATCAGGTATTGATTTACATTCAAAACCCCTAAATTAAAACAGGTAAATGTAACGCGGCCTGCCATAGCAGACCGCGAATTAATTATTTTTCTTTTATACCATTTTCTTTTAATAGATTTTTAAGACGAGCTATTTCATTAGTCAGTGATACGTTTTCACTAGTCAGCGAAGCATTTTCATTGGTCAGTGATGCGTTTTCACTAGTCAGCGAAGCATTTTTATTAGTTAGCGAAGCGTTTTTATCAGTCAGTGAATTGTTTTCCTCAGAGAGCTTAGCGAGCCTTTCATTCATTACTTTTTCATGTAGGATAGTCTCTTCTCTGGCACGGCATTGATCAGCAATGATATCATCTGCGTTGTAGACATAAATTGACTCTGCTGTTGAATTTAGGGATGGGTTATTATTTGTTATCATTTTAATTTCCTCCCAGGTAGTTGCTTTAAATAACTTGGCCCAGGTGTCTATCTTATATCTTTTGTCTTCTTCTGTGGCCAAGTTTGTATGATTTAATTCTATCACGTAGAGATTAAATTTGTCATTATATAGATAGCTGTCAATATCGTTTCTGAGATGGTATTTGGCAAAAAATTCAGGATGATCTTTGAAAAGGGTAAAGTCAAGGAAACTGATGTGATACACTGGTTTGACTTCGCTATAATCGCTGCCTTTTGATACATTATCAAATTTCCTGCACAAGTATCCCAGAGACCTGTCGTTCCAATTGCCATAATCAATGACTTGCATTTCAAGATTAATGATTGTATTGTCATTTAACGATACCAAAATATCCAGATGGTATTCTTTGTCATCTATGGAAGCGCCTGGGATTATTGTATTTAGTATTTTTGCACTGGTTATTTTTTCTCTTGGGATATGTAATATAGCGCTGAGAAGTAATACAAGACTGTCGTTATTTTGCTGCAGGACTACACGGAACATGTAGTCATTGGTTAAGTTATATTTCAGAGCGCCTGAAGCACTTTGAAATCGGTAAATATGTTTCAATATACGTTTTTCCTTCCTAAAAGTTTTTACTGGTAGCTACAAATAAATTCAGTACTATAATGTTTCTTATTTCAGTTAAGCTTTTGCATGCAATAGTTTGGAGCTTACGGACGATTAGTCCATGAAATAATGAAAATATATATACGTCAGATAGAATTCTGACAACGTTTTATAATATAACATATATCTATATGGATTGGCAAATTATTTTTTGAATTAAATACTAAGCTGAATAATATCGAGGTATCGTATTCCATGAAACTACAATCACTTCTATATCCCACTAAACAAATATGTAATGAAGAAGCTCTCTATCTCCATAGGGAAGAGGGCTTTATTATGTTTGACGGGTACTTCAATCTCTTTTATCTAGAGAAATATCACAAATACTGTGATATCAGTGATCTGCATCTGGAGCTGATGGTCAAAAATGTTAAGAGAATTATCCTTATGCATGATAGAGATGTGCTATATGAAGTAAGTAATATCTCGGACCAGGAATCAGAAGTTGTTTTAGAACTACCTTATGACCTGTATGTGAATGGTGTTTTCTGGTTTAAGGTTGAGCTCACTGATGCTAATAGGCCATGGATTGTCAAAGGCACTTATGAGGGAAGAGTTAATGAAAGCCGCGATATAAAGGTAGCTATAGGTATCTGTACTTTTAAGAGAGAGAAATATGTCCTTAGAAACCTTAAAAGTATGATGGATTATTTCGAGAATAACCCGGAGATACGAGCTCTTTTCCATGTATTTCTTGTGGATAATGGAAGTACATTAACTGGGTTAGAGGAATATATAAGTCTTCAGAATAGGGCTTATGAGATTGGCGGTAACAGACTTCTGACTCTTATTGAGAACAAGAACAATGGTGGAACAGGTGGCTTTACCAGAGCGATGGAAGAGGCCATATCCAGGAAAGAAGATCTTGGACTTACAAACCTGATGCTTCTTGATGATGATGCAGTGTTTGATCCGGAAATTTTTTCGAGGATAGTGGGTTTCTTAAAAGCACTAAAATCTGAGTATGAAGATATCACTGTCGGCGGTGCAATGTGGCGGGAAGATATGCCATATATGCTCTATGCATTTGGAGAGCATCATTATAAATTCAGTGTAGAAAGTCCAGCTCACATGTTAGATTTACGAGAATTTGATACTTGCATAAGGCCAGAAATTGTCAGTCCCGATACGGAGAAAAGCCTCTACAGTGGATGGTGGTGTTGTACCTATAGCATGAAGATTATAACCAAAGATAATCTCCCCATGCCCTTATTCATACATTTTGATGATATATTATTCTGCAGGCAACACTCTGAGGGAAGAATTGCCCTTATTCCGGGGATAGGAGTATGGCATCAGGGATTTGAACTAAGATTTCCCGGTGTCAATCACTATTACAACACAAGAAATCAGCTTATAACGGTTGCTGTAATGGATGAAATAAGGCCTATAAAGGTGGCAAGATGGGCTACTAAGCAATTGGCAGCACCTCTTCTAACTCTCCGATATGAGGAGATGAATCTTGCATATCAAGGGATCAAAGATTTCCTCAAGGGTCCTGACTGGCTTGATACAATAGATGGAGAGAATCTCCATCTGGAAATCATGAATCAATATAAGCGTAACGTTGTTATGAGACCACTCAGAGAGATCCTTCCTGCTGAGGATTACCAAAAGCTGAAAGTAGAAAAACTAAGTGAAGAAGCCAGACTAACTGCAAACATGAAATTCTGGAAAGAGCGCAAGCAAGGAAAAAGTTTAAAAAAAATCATCTCTTTAAATGGGTGGTTACTGCCTCCAGACAAAAAGATGGGTTACTATTGCAATGCCGACTCACCCTGGTCGTTGTATAAAAAAGGAAAGGTCTTGTTATATGAACCTGAGGCTGATCGTGGATATATCGAGACCAGGAAAATCAGTAAGGGTATAAAGTGCGCGGGAATAATTGCATGCTCTACAGTGTTACTTCTGGTAAAATACAGCCTGATAGAAAGGAAATACAAAATAAGGGCGAACAAAGAATGTTAATATCTATGAAGCAAGTATTATACATGGACGGACCTCCAATCCAACATCCGGGAGAGAACGGAAGAGAACTACCGCTAAAAATTTGCGAGCTCTACTCTGAGTTAGATGCAGAGTGTCTCTTTGAATCTGCTGAAAAAGTTGAAGGATTCATCAATAACATATACCGCATTCAGTCCTTTGAAGAAAGCTATAGCTTGTTATTTCTTACGGATTTAGGAAATTAGTTGAATTGCGGCCTGCCAAAGCAGACCGCATATAAATTATTCCTCTTTTATACCATTGTCTTTTAATAGATTTTTAAGACGGGCTATTTCATTAGTCAGCGAAGCATTTTCATTAGTAAGTGAATTATTTTCATCAGTGAGCTTAGCTAGCTTATCATTCATTATTTTTTCATGTAGAATTGCCTCTTCTCTGGCTCGGCATTGATCAGCAATGAATATCATCTGCATTGTAGATATAGATTGACTCTGCAGTTGAATTTAGGGATGGGTTATTATTTGTCATCATCTTAATTTCCTTGTATTAGGATAGTTTCATTAGCTATGTAACAGTTATATTCTGTACTTTTCTATATATTCCATAGCTTCTTCTTT